>NZ_JBNHES010000010.1:0-164480 GCF_050591105.1 Methylobacterium endophyticum | reverse complement strand
TTCTCCTCGCTGGCGCCGCCGCCGACATCCAGGAAGTTCGCCGGCTCCTCGCCGTAGAGCTTGATGATGTCCAGCGTCGCCATGGCGAGCCCGGCGCCGTTGACCATGCAGCCGATGGTGCCGTCGAGCGCGATATAGGCGAGGTCGTGCTTGGAGGCCTCGATCTCCTTGGCGTCCTCCTCGGTCTCGTCGCGCAGTTCCATCACGTCCGGATGGCGGTAGAGCGCGTTCGAATCGAAGGCCATCTTGGCGTCGAGGCAGACGAGCCGCCCGTCGCCGGTGAGCACCAGCGGGTTGATCTCCAGAAGGCTCATGTCCTTGGCGACGAAGGCCGCGTAGAGCTTCTCCGTCAGCGCGCCGGCTTCCTTGGCCTGCGCGCCCGAGAGCCCGAGGGCCTTCGCCACCGCGCGCCCGTGATGGGGCATCACGCCGGTGGCCGGATCGACGGGGATGGTGTGGATCTTCTCCGGCGTGTCGTGGGCCACCGTCTCGATGTCCATGCCGCCTTCCGTCGAGACCACGAAGGCGACGCCCCCGGTGGCGCGGTCGACCAGCATCGACAGGTAGAACTCCGCCGCGATCTGCGCGCCTTCCTCGATATACAGACGGTTGACCTGCTTGCCGGCGGGCCCGGTCTGCACCGTCACCAGCGTCGCGCCGAGCATCTCGGCGGCGTTCTTCGCCACCTCCTCCACGGACTTGACCACCCGCACGCCGCCCTTGGCATCGGGGGCCGCCCCCACGAAGGTCCCCTTGCCGCGACCGCCCGCATGGATCTGGCTCTTCACCACCCACACCGGACCGCCGAGCTCGCGCGCCGCCCCTTCAGCCTCAGACGCATCCAGAATCGCGACACCCCGCGACACCGGAACACCAAACCCACGCAAAACTCCCTTCGCCTGGTACTCGTGGATGTTCATGGCCGAAGGGTCTCCCAGGGGGCCGCTCTGCGGCGGCCGTCTCGGTTGCGTGGTATGCCAGAAGTCGATGCGGGCCGGTAGGCAGGTCGGCGGCGTCGCGTCTTGAAAAAACTTTGCCGGCGTCTTCGAAAAACTTTCACGCCCACTCCCGGCATCCCGATCGATACTGCGATGCAGCATCGATCGGGCGGGCAAGTCTTCGGCGCTGCGGCGAGCCGGGCTCAGCCGCCGAGGATGGTGCCGACGCCGAGCGCGCCGGAGGCGGCGAGCTCGGGGGCGGAGACCTTCTTGCCGCCCTCGGCCTTGAGCTTGAAGATCTCGATCTGGCCGCCCTGCGCGGTGACGCGGATCGATTGCTCGCCGACCTCCGTGACCTCGCCGATCTTGCCCTTCACCGCGCCGATGGTGCGCACGGGATGCTTCCGGGCGTCGAAGATCTGGAGCTTTTGGCCGTTCAGGGTGGTCCAGGCGCCGGGGGCCGGGTTGGCGGCGCGGATGATGTCGTAGACGTGATCGACGTGGCTCGCCCAGTTGATCGCGGATTCGCGCGCCCGGAACCAGCCCTCGTAGCTCGCCTGCGTCTCGTCCTGCGCGGTCTCTTCGTGGCGCCCGGCGGTGACGAGGTCGGCCGCCTCCAGCATCGCCGCGACGCCCAGCGGGAAGAGGTGGTTGAAATAGACCTCGCCGATGGTGTCGTCCGGCCCGATGGCGCAGGTCTTCTGGAGGATCACCGGACCCTCGTCGAGGCCGTCCGTCGGCCGGAAGATCGAGAGGCCGGTCCCGGTGTCGCCCTTGGCGATGGGCCAGTTGATCGAGGAGGGGCCGCGATATTTCGGCAGCAGCGAGGGGTGGTACTGGATGGTGCCGTGCTTCGGGATGGTGACGAAGCTCTGCGGCGCGAATTGCAGCACATAGGCCATGATGCCGATATCGGCGTCGAGCTCGCGCATGGCGGCCTCGGCCTCGGGCCCCTTGAGGCTCGGCAACTGGAAGACCCGCAGGCCCTTCTCCTGCGCGGCGAGCCGCAGGGCATCCGGCTTGGCGCCCTCCTTCTCGGGGGCGCAGAACACGCCGGCGACCTCGTCGCCGCGTTCGAGGAAGGCTTCGAGGACGGCCTTGCCGAAATCCTGCTGGCCGATGAACGCGATGCGCATGGAGAGCCTCTCTGCCGGGCCGCCCCCGGCCCTCGTTTCAGAGGGCGGGAGCGGCATGGGGATGCCGCCGTATAAGACCTCGCGGCCCATGCGGCACCCTCCCTCCGGCGCTCTCCGGTGAGGGAGAGCGGAAGGCTGTCACCTACTCGGCGGCGATCTTGCGCACCACGCTGACGGCGCCCGAGCCCGAGATCTCGACGATCTCCTCGTCGGTGTACTTGAGGACGTCGCGCAGGATCTCGTCGGTGTGCTCGCCGAGCAGCGGCGAGCGCGTGACCTCAGCCGGGCTCGCCGAGAGCTTGATGGGATTGCCGACGGTCAGGTACTTGCCGCGCGTGGGGTGGTCGACCTCGACGATGGTGCCCGTCTCGTGCAGCGCCGGATCCTCGGCGATCTCCTTCATGGACAGGATCGGCCCGCAGGGGATGTCGTACTCGTTGAGAATGTCCATCGCCTCGAACTTGGTCTTCGTCATCGTCCAGGCTTCGATGCGCGTGAAGATCTCGTTGAGGTGCGGCAGGCGGGCCTTCGGGGTAGCGTAGCCCGGATCGGTCTTCCAGCCGGGCTCGCCGATGATGTCGCAGATCGGCTCCCACACCGCCGCCTGGGTGATGAAGTACAGATAGGCGTTGGGGTCGTGCTCGTGGCCCTTGCACTTCAGGATGCGGCCGGGCTGGCCGCCGCCGGAATCGTTGCCCGCGCGCGGGGTGGCGTCGCCGAAGGGCACGCCCTCGCCGAACTGGCTGTACTCGTGGAGCGGGCCATGCGCGAGGCGCTGCTGGTCGCGCAGCTTCACGCGGCAGAGGTTGAGCACGCTGTCCTGCATGGCGCAGTCGACCTTCTGGCCGAGGCCGGAATGGGTGCGGTGGAACAGCGCCGTGACGATGCCGAGCGCCAGGTGCAGGCCGGTGCCGGAATCGCCGATCTGGGCGCCCGTCACCATCGGAATGCCGTCTCGGAAACCCGTGGTCGAGGCCGAGCCGCCGGCGCACTGGGCGACGTTCTCGTAGACCTTGCAGTCCTGGTAGCGGCCGGGGCCGAAGCCCTTCACGGAGGCCAGGATCATGCGCGGGTTCACCTCGTGGATCTTCTCCCAGGTGAGGCCCATGCGGGCCAGCGCGCCGGGGGCGAAGTTCTCGACGAGCACGTCGCATTCCTTGATGAGGCGCCAGAGCACCTCCTTGCCCTTGGGGTTCTTGGAATCGAGGGTGATCGAGCGCTTGTTGTGGTTCAGCATCGTGAAATAGAGGCTGTCCACATCGGGGATGTCCTGAAGCTGCTGGCGGGTCGCGTCGCCGGCGCCGGGCCGCTCCACCTTGATGACGTCCGCGCCGAACCAGGCGAGGAGCTGGGTGCAGGTGGGACCGGACTGGACATGCGTGAAGTCCAGGATCTTCACGCCTTCGAGGGCCTTGCTCATGGGTCGCTCTTGGGTTCTCGCGAGTGTGATTGAGGGTCTTGCGCGGGTGGACGGTCGGCCGGGGCGCGAGACCGGCCTCCGGGCCGGGGATCGCGCCGCGCCCCGTGGACGGGGTGGAGCCGCCTCGGCCCCGCGCCGGTTCCGGCGTCTCGGCTAGTTGTACATCGTCCGGCCGGCGGTTCCAGACGGGCGCGCGGCCGGCCGGATCGCGGCCACCGCGCGGCGGAACATCCCGGCGGCGCGCCGCCCGAGGGGCGCGCTCGAAATCCTGTCCATCTCCGTCTCCTCCGACGTTCTTCTCTCTTGCGCGCGGCGGGGTCGAGCCCGCCGCTCCGTCCTGTCGCCCCCGACGATCGACGTCCGAGGGCGGATGGTCCTCTCGTCCGGCGGGCGTTTCGCAGTCCTGCCTCGGGGGAAGGGCAATCGAACCGCGCCACGCGGCCGCCGATCACCTTGTCCCGATCCGGCATGATCTTGGCGACAGGATCTTGGCGAATCGCTGAAAAGGCGCGCGCGGGACTGTATTCGGCCGCCGCAGGGCTGGCACGCCAAATGCCACCTGTCAAACGGCTCCGGAGCGCGGCTCCGTCCCGAGGCAGCCCGTCCGGCCCTCACGCTTCGATCCACGCCCTCCTCGACCGAAACTCCCTGCGCGGCGTCATGCCCGTCATCGCGAGAAGCATGGACGAAAATCTTTTGGTATGCAATATGCCACATCGTTATCGGTGATATAATGCGTGTGTCGCCGCCAGTATTGCTGCAATGCATTCTGATTTCGCTGCGATGCAACAGGAAGTCGCGGCGCCGAACGCAGTAGAAAGGCTCCTCCGGCATGCGGTTCCGCGCCGAAAATTCCCTTGGCATCGCGTATCCGGCGGTTCATCGTCTTGCCCAAAGACGGTTGCCGGCGTGTCCGGCGCGGAGGAACTTCGATGTTAGCGAGCAGCCAGCTGATCAAGGCGTCGTGGATCGCGGTCGAGGTCACGCGCCAGGGAGCGGAGCGGATCCTGGTGGTCGAGACCTACATCGCCGTGAGCCCGCTGGAGCACAATTACGACGCGGCCAAGTACGAGAAGGTGGTCGGCTGCGTGCGCAAGGTGCTCGCGGCCAATCCCGACATCGACAGGGCCTCGATCCTCTCCATGTATCGCGGCGCGAACTGCACGAAGCTGTTTCGCGCCACGGAGGAGGCGGCCGCCGCCTGAGCGGCCCGCCCCCGAGGGGCGGCCGTCCGTCGTTCCCGGTCCGGGCGGAGTGAGCCGCGATGACGGCGCAGCGCGCGACCACGGAATTCGCCGCCGGAGAGGAGCCGCTCGGCCCCTGGAATCCGGGGCTCGAATCGGCGCTGCCGCGCGCCTTCCTGCCGCTCGCGAGCCTGTTTCGTCCCGAGAGCGCGGTCCGGCCCTTCTCGGAGATCGAGGAGGTCGGCGGCTTCTCGGGCCTGCCCCTCCAGGAGGTCGTCGCCTTCCGCACCGAGCGGCTCGTCGTCCACGAGGTGCTGATCCGCGTGATGGCGGATCTCTCGGTGCCCATGGGCGAGACCTATGGCGATCTCGGCGTGAATTTCCGCGCCATCGTCTCGACCATCCTTGACACCTATCTCGCCCCGCACGCCGCCGCGATCGCCGAGGCCCATGACACCGTCCGGGCGGAGGCGGCGGCCATGCTGGAGCGCGAGGTCGCCGCGATCCTCGCCCCCGCCGCTCCGGCCCCCGCCGCTCCGAAGGCCGGCGGCTGGCGGGTCTGGCTCGGTCTGTCGGAGCCGAAACCCGCCGCGCCGCCGCGCCGCGAGAGCCTCGAGGACCGGGCGATCGCCCATCTCGCCTCCTGGCGGGCGCGGGCGGACCGCGCCGGCAACGAGGCCGAGATCTGCGCGAGCGCCGCCCTGACGCGGGTGGTCTCGGCGGTGATCCGCCAGCGCGGCCGCCTGATCGGCGATGCAAAGCTCCTCGCCGGGCTCGCCGGGACCCTGGTGGGCAACGATCACGGCAGCCGCGTCATCGGGCGCCTGATCGAGCCCTGGTTCGAGGAGGCGGCCGCGCGCGAGGGCTATCACCGCATCCGCGCCCAGGCGCATCCCATCGTCATGAACGTGAAGGGCTCCTCCGCCTCGGGCAAGAGCACCATGCGCCCGCTCCAGCGCGCGCTCGCCGAGCGCATCGGCGTGCCCTGGTCGGACTTCGCGGTCATCACCCCCGACATCTGGCGCAAGTTCCTGCTCGATTACGATGCCCTCGGGCCCGCCACCCGCTACGCCGGCACCCTTACCGGCCACGAGGTCGAGATCGTCGACCGCAAGCTCGACCGCTACATGGCGCGCAAGGCGGGGGAGGGGCGGATGTCGCATCTCCTCATCGACCGCTTCCGCTTCGACAGCTTCGCCGCCGATTCCGACACCCAGGACGGCAGCCAGCTGCTCACCCGGTTCGGCCAGACCGTCTACATGCTGTTCATGATCACGCCCCCGGACGCCACGGTGGAGCGGGCCTGGAAGCGGGGCGAGCTGTTCGGCCGCTACAAGGCGGTCGACGACCTGCTCGCCCACAATGTCGAGGCCTATACGGGCATGCCGGGACTGTTCTTCACCTGGGCGCTCAAGGCGGACAAGCATGTCCAGTACGAGTTCCTCGACAACAGCGTCAGGCTCGGGCAGCGCCCGCGCACGGTGGCCTTTGGCGCTGACGGGACCCTGACCATCCTCGACCTCGCCCGCATCCTCGACATCGACCGCTTCCGCAAGATCAACATCGAGGCGCAGGCGCCGGAGGCGGTCTATCCGGATGCCGGCGCCATGGCGCCGGAGCGCAACACCGATTTCCTGCGCCAATGCGCCCGGCGGCTCTCCTGCGTGCGCTTCGCGGAGCAGGCGACCGGCCGGGTCTACGCCCGGCTCGAAGGCGGGCGCCTCGTCTGCCTCGACCGCGCGGTGTTCTCGCGCATGCTGGCCGATCCCGACACCCGCGCCGCCTTCGCCGCCCTCGGGGCGAACCCGCCGGACGCCGGGGCCGAGCCCGATCTCGACCGCGCCGACACCCACACCCTCGGCGCCTGGGGCGGGGAGGATTAGCCGCGCCATCGCAGGCGCTCCCAGCTCCGCTCGATCCGGCGGGCCGAGTATTCGAGCGGCACCTTCAACGCCGGCACGTCCTGCGCGAGGAGCGCGAGGCCGAGCGGCAGCATCCACAGACCCAGCACCGGCAGGATCGAGAAGAGTCCGCCGATCACGAGGAGCACGGCGGCGACGAGGCGTAAGGGCTTTCGCGAGGGCTCGCGCAGCCACGCGATCCAGCGCCGGCCGCGCGGCGGCAGCTTCGCGGAGAGGCGCGTGATGCGCGCGTCCCAATCCTCGGCGGTGCAGGTTTCTGTCATTCCGGGTTCCGGTTCGTGCGGAAACGCGGCGCCGGTCCGAAAGGCTCCGGCGGCTGGCCTTCGCGCCCGCCCGCGCCTATGAGGCGGCTCGGGAGCCGCGCGTCCGGCGAGAGCTCGCCCGAGAGCTCGCCCTTGAGGCGCCGGACCTGACGGAGGAATGATGTCCCGCTCGATCCTGACCCGCCTGATCCCCCTCGCCGGAGCCGCGCTGATCGCCATGACCGCCATGTCCAACGCCGACACCTACACGAGCCTGCCCTCGGGCCTGAAGTACAAGGACGAGGTAGTGGGCACCGGCCCCGAGCCGAAGGCCGGCCAGAAGGTCACGGTGCAGTACACCGGCTGGCTCGACGAGGGCGGCGCCAAGGGCAAGAAGTTCGATTCGTCGCGCGACCGCAACCAGCCCTTCACCTTCACCATCGGCGCCGGCCAGGTCATCCAGGGCTGGGACGTCGGCGTCGCCACCATGAAGCCCGGCGGCAAGCGCACCCTCGTGATCCCGCCGGAGATGGGCTACGGCCCGCGCGGCGCCGGCGGCGTCATCCCCCCGAACGCCACGCTGATCTTCGACGTCGAGCTCATCGGCGCGAAGTAGCGCCGACCGGTCGCGACGCATCCGTTCGGCCTCCCCGGAGGCCGGGCGGCAAGCGCGACCGCGCGTCGCCGCCCGTGCGGCGGACTCCCGATCGAGCCATCGATCGGAAAACGTGGGACGGACTTCCGTTCGGCCTCCTTGGAGGCCGGGCGGCAAGCGCGACTGCGCGTCGCCGCGCGTGCGGCGGACTCCCGATCGAGCCATCGATCGGAGCGAACAGAAGAGGCCAGCGGATGCTGTTCACGCACCTCTCCGACGACCTCTTCCGGCCGCTGGCCTCGCCGAGCCGCGCCTTCAACGCGGCGCTGCTGCTGCATCTCCACCGCAAGGTGATGGGCGCCTCCGTCGAGCCCGTGCGCAAGGGCGAGATGCTGGCGGCCATCGGCGATTTCGCCGCCGGCTGGGCGCAATCCGAGATCGCCGACGACGAGACCACGCCCATCGATCCGGTGGAGCGCCGCTCGGCCGTCTACCGGCGCTTCCTCGATGCCGGCTGGCTGGTGGAGCGGCGCGAGCGCTACGTGCCGGTGGTCGATTTCGACCCCGAGGCGCGGCTGCTGCTCGAGGAGCTGTCGCGGCTGGAGCAGGGCGAGACGCGCTCCTACGGCGGCGCCGTGCTCGACGTGCTCGGCAGCCTCGAGAGCGCGCTCGCCAATCCCGGAGACCGCTCGGAGGCGCTGGCCAACGCGGGCCGCGCCGCGCGCGGCTTCCTCGGCCATGTGCGCAGTCTCGCCGGCGCCATGCGCAAGATCGAGGAGCGCATCCTGCGCGAGCCCGACCAGCGCGCCGCCTTCAAGCTCTATTTCGAGGATTTCGTCGAGCGCCACCTCATCAGCGACTACCGGACGCTGCACACGCGCTTCAACCCGTTTCGCTTCCGCTCGGCCATCGTGCGCGAGGCGGGGCGGGCCCTGCGCGACGGGCTGCTGATCCGGGCGCTCGCCGAGAGCCTGGTGCGCGAGGGGCGGGCGCCGGACCTCGCCGCCGCCGAGCGCGCGGTGCGCGGCGACCTCACCGGCATCCTCGCGGTGTTCGAGGGGCTCGACCGGCATCTCGAGGCCGTCGACGACGTGGTCGCCCGGCTGGAGCGGCGCATCGCGGCCACCCTGCGCTATCTCGACCGCACCGATTCCCTCGGCATCGAGCGCGCGGCGGCCGCGCTCCGGGCGGTCGGCGCCGCGGCGGAAGCGCCCGACGGACCCGTGGCGGTGTCGATGCTGCGCCCGCCCCTCGGCCCGGCCCATCTCTTCACGCCGCGCACCCGCCGCGCGCCCATCGACAACGAGCCGCTGCCCGAGATCCTGCTCGATCCGGCCGTCGAGGCCTTCGTCAACGCCAAGGCCGAGTTCCGCCGCCGCACCACGCTGACGCCCGAGGCGGTGATCGCCTTCCTCGACGCGCGGCTCGGCAACGGCACGGGCAAGAACAAGAGCCTGCGCGGGTCCGAGATCGCGGTGGAGGATGTCGACGCCTTCGTGGTCTTCCAGCGCCTGCGCGAGATCGACGTGCTCTTCGACGGCCACCTGACCCGGCGCTACCGGCTGTCGCGGGCGGAGGGGCGCGTCTCCAACGGCTGGCTCGACTGTCCCGATTTCGTGGTGGAGCGGCGTCCCCATGCTTGAGGCGTTCCGCGCCATCGTCGACGGGGACGAGCCGCCTCCGCCCGGCGCCCGCGCGCCCGACGAGGCGGAACTCACCCGCGCGCTCCAAGTGCTGCTCAAGACTCAAGTTGTCTACGGCAACACGCCTGGCATCGGCCGCTCCTACGAGATCGCCCGGCACTACGCGCCGTTCTTCCAGAGCTACTTCGCCTGCCTCGGCTACGCGTTCGAGATCTCGCATCGCGACCAGATGGTCTTCCTGCGCCTGCCGGCGGAGGGCGTGCGCCACGACATGGCCTCCGAGCGCCTGCGCAAGGACGAGACCCTGGTGCTGCTGGCGCTGCGGCTCGCCTACGAGGAGGGCCTGCGCGACCACCGCGTCACCACGGACGGGGTGGTGGAATGCACCACCGACGACATCGCCGACAGCCTGCGCAGCGCCGCCCGCGTCGAGCCGCCGGACGAGGCGCGTCTCATCGAGATCCTGCGGTTCTTCGCGCGGCGGGGGGCGGTGCGGCTCGGCGAGCGCGACCGGACCGAACGCATCACCCCGCTCGCGGTGATGCCGGGCATCGCCGTGATCGCCCCCGATGCCTGGCTCGACGGTCTCAGGGCCTTCGGCGACGCCGCCGGCGAGGAGCCCTGAGCGGGGTCTTACGCGCGCCTTTTGATCGACGTCATCGATCCAAAGGCGGTTCGGCGCATCAGCGCCGGCGCGCGGTCGCGCTGGCCTTGCGCCTTCGAACGGGACCATCCGAAGGCGCGGCGGTCTTACTCCCGCATGACGTAGGTGAAGAAGCGGATCGTACCGTCCTTCTCCACCTGCCGGTAGACGCCCTGGATCTCGGCCTCGAAGCCGGGAAACAGGTTGGCCGAGCGCTCGAACATCTTGAAATAGTCGAGCATGGGCTTGGCCCGCTCGTCGAGCCGCTCGCCCGGCAGCACCGTGCCGATGCCCGGCGGATAGACCAGCAGCAGCGTCGTGGCGATGCGCCCCTCCGCCTCGGCGATGGGCACGAAGTCGACATTGTTGCGGGTGAGCGCCTGCACGGCGTCCTTCGGGCTCATCACCATCTCGGGCAGGTGCTTCGGCTCGAACTGCTTGCGCTGGAGGGCGCTGGTGCCGGCCTCCCGGTGGAAGGCGTGGAAATCGGCGCAGAGGTCGCGCAGGCGCACGCCCTGGTAGCGCTGCGGCCGTCGGCGCACGAATTCCGGCATCGCCTCCTCCAGCGGCACGTTCTCGTCGTGCAGGCGCTTGAAGGCGACGAGCCCTGAGATCAGCGTGCCGGCCTTGGAGGATTCGACGCCCGGCGTCAGCAGGAAGAGCAGCGAGTTGAGGTCGTTCTTCTCGGCCACGATCCGGTTCTCGCGCAGGTACTGCGCGACGATGGGCGCGGGCACGCCGTGGTCGGCGTACTGGCCGGTCTTTCGGTCGAAGCCGGGGGTGAGCACCGTCAGCTTGTTCGGGTCGGTGATGGCGAAGCCCGGCGCGACGTGCTTGAAGCCGTGCCAGGCGGCCCCCGGCGCCAGCTCCCAATAGCGCGCATCGCCCGCCAGCACGTCGGTGGAGAGGCTCTCCCAGGGCACGTCCTCGCCGTCCGGCCCCTCGACCACGTCCGGCACGAAGGGGTCGAAGAACCAGCGCTCGCGCTTGTTCGTCGCCTCCTCCTCCAGCTCCCGGCGGATGGCGCGGACCTTCTTGCGCCACTCGATGCCGAGCCGGATGGTGTCGTCCCACAGGATCATGCCGGAGCGGCCCTTCATCATCTGCGCGCCGACGTCGAGGGAGGCGAACAGCGGGTAGAAGGGCGAGGTCGAGGCGTGGACGAGGAAGCTTTCGTTGAGGCGGCGGTGCTCCACGCGCCGCGTCTGGCCGCGGATATGCCCGTCGCGGGTGTGGATCTGCGAGGCCTGGGAGAAGCTCGCGAGCTGCTTGTGGGTCGACTGCGTGGCGATGATGCCCGGCGAGTTCTCGTCGAGCCCCTTCAGCCCCATGGCGAAGCGGCCGGCATAGAGCGGGTGGAACTTCATGAAGCCCGCCCAGGCCTCGTCGAAGAGGATGTAGTCGCACAGGTGCCCGATGCGCGCGACCACCTCCTGC
The DNA here is from genome assembly GCF_050591105.1 of Methylobacterium endophyticum. Lineage (NCBI taxonomy): Bacteria > Pseudomonadati > Pseudomonadota > Alphaproteobacteria > Hyphomicrobiales > Methylobacteriaceae > Methylobacterium > Methylobacterium endophyticum. The sequence continues at coordinate 153,320 of NZ_JBNHES010000010.1, read as the reverse complement.
GCGTCGAGGATGGTGCCGTCATAGGTGCATTGCTCGATGACGGCGACGCGGAACGGGCGCTCGCGCGACCACGCGTCGGGATCCTTCACCAGCGGGTTCTTGCGGATCTTCTCGCGGATCGCCGTCTCGTCGAGGGCCGCGTGGTAGATCGGCCCGATCAGCCCGTAGGGGTTGCGGTCGGTCTCCAGAAAGATCGGGATGCCGCCGCCGAGGAAGAGCGCGCCGTGATGCGCGGCCTTGTGGTTGTTGCGGTCGAACAGCACCAGGTCGCCCTCCGCCACCAGGGCCGAGAGCGCGATCTTGTTCGAGGCCGAGGTGCCGTTGAGGACGAAATAGGTCTTCTCCGCCCCGAAGATCTGGGCCGCTTCCTTCTGGGCCTTCAGAGCCGGTCCCTCGTGGACGAGGAGATCGCCGAGATCGAGGACGGAATTGTCGAGGTCGTCGCGGAAGATCGCCTCGCCGAGATGCTCCACGAAGATGCGCCCGATGGGCGAGCGGTTGTAGAAGATGCCGCCGTTATGGCCGGGGCAGGTCCAGAGCTGGTTGCCCATCTCGGCATAGTCGACCAGCGCGCCGAAGAACGGCGTCTTCAGGGTCTCGGCGTATTGCGTCACGCGGCTGACGAGCCCGCGCGCGATGAATTCCGGCGTCTCCTCGGCGAGGAAGATGTAGCCGTCGATGAAGTCGAGGAGCTCGACGGGGATGTCCTCCAGGCGCTTGCGCCGGACCATGATGACGATCGGCATCTCGAGGCCGCGCTTCCTCATCATGTCGATGAGGGCGGCGGCCTTGCCGTCGAGCCCGCGCTTGCCCCAGTCGACCACCATGCAGCCGATGGCGGCGTCCGTCTGGACGGCGATGGAGGCGTCCTCGACGCGGCGCGCGCGCACCACCTCGAAGCCCCGCCCCTCGACGGCGGCGATGATCTGCTGGACGCGGGCGCCCTCCAGATCGTCCGGGTCGAAGTTCGGCGCGCACATCAGAACGGTGAAGCGGCGGTGGAAGTCCATGGCGCGGCGGCTTTTTCTGCGATGGCGCGGCGGCGCGGCCTGAGAAGGCCGGCGCGGCGCTCGGATGTGGCGGTCGGTCCGGGACGGGGTAGCGGCGCTGTCCCCTCCCGGCAAGCGGCGCAACCCTCGGCCGGGATCGTGACGCTCCGATGACTCCGTGCGTGCCGGCCCGCGCCGGTGCCGCCACGCACAGCCGCGCCAGGACGGCACGGATACTGGGCTTTTCACGGATCGCGGGCGCCGATACAGTTTTCGGGCGGACGGATACGGCTTTCGTGAAGTCTCGACCGCGCCGCGGTCCGGGGAGGTAGACATGAAGACGTCCATGCTGGTGCTCGCCGCGTTCCTCGCCCTCACCGGCACCGCCCTGGCAGAAGGCCCCGCCGCCGGCCCCGCTCCTGCCGCCGCTACCACTGCCGCCGCTCCCGCCGCGCCTGCGGCCCGCGCCGCCGCCCCGGCCCCGCGTCCGCGCGGCTACCGCTCCGCCCGCTATTCCGGCGGGCGCGGCGCAACCTGGAAGACCGGGCGCGACGCCTACGGGTTCATGGGCAGCTACGGCGGCTGCCGCTATCGCGGCCATGCCGGCCCCAACGGCTACCGTCTCGACAAGAGCTGCTGAGGCCCCCGGCGCTCGGAACGGCGCGGAGCGTGTGGACGCCGCGCTTCGGGCTTGACTTTGGCACGCCCGTTCCGCGTGCTGGCGGGGCCTCGCCGATCCCGCCCCAGCCCTCCGCGCATGCCGCATGTCCGTTGAGAAGGATGCATCCGTGCCGCACGGCGTGAGGCGCACGCGATGAAGCGCACCATCGCGGCGATCCTGGCCGCCGACGTCGCCGGCTATTCCCGGCTGATCGCGGAGGACGAGGACGACACCCTCACCCGGCTCGGGGAATACGGCGCCGTCTTCCGCGAGCAGGTGTCGACCTTCGACGGCCGCGTCTTCAACACGGCGGGCGACGCCATACTGGCCGAGTTCCCGAGCGCCGTGGAGGCGCTGCGGGCGGCCATCGCCATCCAGGAACGCCTGCGCGATCTCAACCGGCCCTATCCGGCGAGCCGCCGGGTCCAGTTCCGCATGGGCCTCAACATCGGCGACGTGGTCCAGCGCGACGGGGACATGCTCGGCGACGGCGTGAACGTCGCCGCGCGGCTGGAAGGCATCGCCGAGATCGGCGGCATCTGCATCTCCCGCTCGGTGCACGATGCCATCGCCGCCCGCGTGCAGGTCCGCTTCAAGGACATCGGTCCGCAGAAGCTCAAGAACATCCCCCGGCCGGTGCATGCCTTCCGCGTGATCCTGCCCTCCGACGGCGCCGAGCCGCCCGAGCGCCGGAGCCGGCGCGCGGTGATTCTGCGCTGGTCGGCGGCGGCGCTGGTCCTGCTCTGCCTCGCGGGCGGCGGAGGGGTGATGCTACGCCGCTACCTCACGGCGGCGCCGCCCGAGACCGCGACGGCGGAGGCCGCGCCCGCTCCCGACCGGCCCGACCTGATGAGCGTCAGCGTGGTGAAGGCCGGCCGCGCCTGCTTCCAGGACCAGGTGCTGCTCAGCGGCACCATCGTGGCCCGCCACGATGTCGAGGTGCGGCCGGAGCGCGAGGGTCTGAAGGTCGTCCGCGTGCTGGCCGAGCCCCTGGCCGAGGTCGCCGCCGGACAGGTGCTGGCGCAGCTCGCCCGCGCGGACGGCGGCGACGGGCCGACCGTCGAGCTGCGCGCGCCGCTGCCCGGCATCGTCGGCCGCAGCACGGCGGTGGCGGGCGCCCCCGCCTCGGCCTACGCCCCCGCCCTGTTCCAGATCGTCGGGCAGGGCGAGTACGAGCTCGCCGCCGAGGTGCCGCTATCGGCCATGGCGCGGCTCTCGCCGGGCCTCGCCGCCACGGTGACGCCCCTCGGCCACGGCGACCTGCCGGGCCGGGTGCGCACGGTCTCGCCCGTCGTCGACGGCGGGACGCAGCTCGGGCGGGTGCGCGTGCTGCTGCGCTCCGGGCGCGGCCTGCGTCCGGGCGTCTTCGCGCGCGGCGTGGTGACGGTGGCCGAACGCTGCGGCATCGCGGTGCCGGCGGGCGCGATCCAGCGCGAGGCGGACGCCTCCATCGTCTACATCGCCCGCGGCAACCGGATCGAGGCGCGGCCGGTGACGACGGGACTCTCTTCCGGCAATCGGGTCGAGATCCGCGACGGGCTCGACGGCTCGGAGGCCGTCGTTCTGCGCGCTGGCCCGTTCCTGCGGGAGGGCGATACGGTGCATGCCATCGTGGCGGCCTCCGCCGAGTGAGGCCGGCCGGCATCGCCAGAGTCCTTCCCGAATCCCGCCGCGAGAAAGTCGTGCGAACAGTTGAATAGGGCCGGCGGATGCGCAGTCTCGCAAGATTCGTCATCGGCGCGACACAGGCTCTCGACAGTAGCCCCGCGCGCGGCCGATGTGATCAAGCGCACGAAAGCAGCGTTCTTCAAGTGAATCGCCGGTCGGACGGGCGGAATCCGCGTTGCATCCGCCTGTCCGGAGGGGTAGTTTTCGGGCTCGACGGAAGCCGGCGCGAGCCGGCCTGATCCGTCGTCCCGCCTGCCGGAGTCGTCGGCGTGTCCCGGTTTCCCCTCGCCCTGATCTTCAGCCTCGCGCTGACGCTCTTCGCCGAGCAGGCCTCGGCGGAAGGCCGGCGCGTGGCGTTGGTGGTCGGCGTCTCCGCCTACGAGTCGGTGCCGAAGCTCCCGAACGCCGTCAACGACGCCTCCGCCATGGCGGATCTCTTCCGCAAGGCCGGCTTCGACGTGGTGACGGCGCGGAGCGACGTCGGCAACCTCGCCCTCAAGCGCGCCATCCGCGAATTCGAGGACGCGGTGGCCGACGCCGACATCGCGGTGGTCTATTATGCCGGCCACGGCATCGAGATTCGCGATCAGAACTATTTGATCCCGACCGACGCCAAGCTCGTCAACGAGCGCGACGCCGACGACGAGGCCATTCCGCTGGATCGCGTCATCACGGCGCTGGAGCCGGCCAAGCGCCTGCGGCTCATCATCCTCGACGCCTGCCGCGACAACCCCTTCGCCAGCAAGATCAAGCGCCGCGTCGCCACCCGCGCCATCTCCTCGGGGCTCGCCCGCGTGGAGCCCTCGCAGACCGACACGCTCATCGCCTACGCGGCGAAGGAGAAGAACGTCGCCAATGACGGCGACGGCGAGCACAGCCCCTTCACCACCGCGCTGCTGGCCAACCTCACCGTGCCGGGGCTCGACGTGCGCCTCGCCTTCGGCCGGGTGCGCGACGACGTGCTGCGCGCCACGCGCCGCCAGCAGGAGCCCTTCGTCTACGGCTCGCTCGGCGGCGGCACCGTGGCGCTCGTCCCGGCCGCGCCCGAGCGTGCGGTGGCGCCCGCCGCCCCGCGCCTCGACGTCGACCTCGCCAAGTCCGACTACGAGATCGTCGAGCGCGTGGGCAAGAAGGAGGCCTGGGAGGTCTTCCTCAACACCCACAAGAGCGGCCTCTACGCCGATCTCGCCCGTGTCCAGCTCGCCAAGCTCGGCGAGGTCGGCGGGCTGATGGCGCGCAGCGATGCCCCCGGCGCCTCCCTCGGCCCCGGCCGCGACACCACCCGCGATGCGCCGAAGGTCGAGGCTCCCCCCGTCCAGTCGCCGCCGAAGCCCAGCCCCGCCGAGCAGCGTGCCTGGGACAAGATCAAGGCGTCGACCGATCAGGCCGCCATCCGCAAGTTCCTGGCCGACTTCCCGGCCTCCCCCCTGGTGCCCGTGGCGCAGGAGCGTCTCGAGACCCTGGAGCGCCTCGCCCGCCAGCGCGAAGAGACCCTGCGCATCGAGCGCGAGGCTGCTCGCCAGAAGGAAGAGGACGAGAAGCAGAAGCTCGCCGCCGAGGCCGAGCGCAAGCGCATCGAGAAGGAAGCCGCCCGCCAGAAGGAGGAGGAGGCTCGCGCCAAGGCCGTCGAGCTCGCCCGCCAGAAGGCCGAGGCGCTCGCCGCCGCCAAGCAGCGGGAGGCCGAGGAGAAGGCCAAGGCCGCCGAGGAGCTGGCCCGCCGCCGCGAGGAGGAGGAGCGCGTCAAGGCCGCCGCCCTCGCCGAGCGCCAGCGTCAGGCCGAGGAGCGCGCCAAGGCCGCCGAGATCGAGCGCCGACAAGCCGAGCGCGAAGCCGCCGACCGTCGCCGCGAGATCGAGGAGGCGGCCCGCGTCGCCGCCGCCGCCAAGGCCGCCCGCGAGGCGGAGGAGCGGACCCAGCGCGCCAAGGTCGAGGAGGCCCGCAAGTCGGAAGCCGCCAAGGCCGCCGAGATCGCCGCGCAGCAGCGCCGCGACGCCGAGGAGAAGGCCAAGGCCGCCGCTCTCGCCGCCCAGCAGAAGCAGGCCGAGGACCGGGCCAAGGCCGCCGAGGCGGCGCGGATCGCGGCCGAGCGCGACGCCGCCGCCAAGCAGCAGGAGGCCGCCGAGCGCGCCAAGATGTCCGACGCCGACCGCCAGAAGGAGCGGGCCGCCGCCGAGGCCGAGCGCCGCAAGGCCCAGGCCGCCGCCGAGGAAGCCGCCGAGCGCAAGGCCGAGCGGGCCGCCGCCGCCAAGCGCCGCGAGGCGGCCGAGGAGGCCCGCCGCGAGGCCGCCGAGGAAGCGGCCGCCAACCGGCGCAAGGCGGCCGACATCGCCCGCCGCGCGTCCGAGCGTCAGGCCGAGCGCGCGGCCGCCGCCGCCGAACAGCGTCGCGCCTCCGAGCGGGCCGCCGCGGCTTCCGAGCAGCGCCGCCGCGCCGCCCAGGCCCGCCCGGCGCCCGCCCCCCGCGCGCGGGCCGAGGCCGCGGCCCGTCCGGCGCCGCGCTCCTCCGGCGGCGGAGGAGGCTACGGCGGCGGTGGCGGATCTCCGAGCCTCATGGGCATCGGCTTCTGAGGACGGGCGGTCTCACAACCGCTGCAAGGTGAAGGTTTCGAGCTGTTCGAGCGCCGTTCAGCGAGAATCTGTGAAACGGATCAAGACACGAGCGGCCGACGCATCGGCCGGTGACGGCAAGACGGTTCGATACGCAATGTCCATCTGGAGAGAGACCGGCATCCCCGCCGCCTCCCGCCGGCGGACGTGAAGGAGAAGGTCGATGATCGGAATCAAGGGTTTGGCCGGCGGCCTCGTCGGTGCGGTGATCGTCGCCGGTGCGGCAATGGCGGATACGTCGACCGAGCGCGCCGCCTGCCTGCGCGGCGCCACGCCGGCGCCGTCCGCCTGGAGCTCGGACGGCGCCTGCGGACATGCCGTGCGCACCAGCCATCGCCGGACCCTGCGGCCGGTGCTGGCGGGCGTCGACGGTTATCCGCCGGTCACGCTGCTGCGCGGCACGCCTCTGCGCTTCACCAGCCTGCTGATCCTCGGCATCGGCTACTGACGCGCGCGCCCTCGCAAGCCGAAAGGCTTCGAGCGGCGGCCCAAGTTTACACCATTGTCGGTCGATGCGTTCGGCCCCCGCACCTTTCCCTCCCCCCTCCGCGGGGGAGGATGGACTTCGCGTGAGCGAGGGTCGGGTGAGGGGAGCGCGCTGTCCGGCACCGCCGCTCCCCTCACCCGACCCGCTTCGCGGGCCACCCTCTCGCAAATGGGAGAGGACGAAGGAGCGACACCGAACCGATCGACCGGAAACCGTATCGGCGCATCTCGCGCAATCCCTCCGCGCCGTCGTGCCGGAGAAAAGGCTTTCGGTGATCGAAGGTTTCGTGAGGCACTGAGCGAGCCGCTCTCTCGCAGACCGTTCCAAACGTGGGGGGCAGGCGCGGAGGCGACCGACTCGACGGGTTGGCCCCCCGGAAGATCGCAGCAAGCTGGAGAGGCCGGCTTCCGATCGGAAACGGATCGTCGTCAGACGAGATCGGGTGGCACGGGCTCGATCTTCCCGCCCTCGCTCCAGCATATGCTTGCCGACGGGATGCGGCGTTCCGCGCGGAGCCCGATTGCCCAGGTTCGGCGCAAGTCCGGCAAAGGGGAATCCTCTGCTGGTATGGCCTTCCAACCCCCTTCGGGGCGCGGATCGGGGGCGCTCAGCCCGCGTAGACGCTCGCGGCGGAATTCGGAAATTTCTCGGCCAGGGCCCGACGCAGCTTTTCGAGGGCGCGGTTCTCGATCTGGCGCACGCGCTCCTTCGAGATGCCGAGGCGATGGCCCAGCGCCTCGAGGGTTGCCTGATCCTCGGCGAGACGGCGCTCGCGCAGGATGCGCAGCTCGCGCTCCGACAGGACGGTCAGCGCCTGCTTCAGCCAGACCAGACGGCGCTCGCCGTCGACGGTGGCGGAGACGGTCTCGTCGGGCAGCGCCGCTCCGTCGACGAGGAAATCCATGCGCTCCGAGGAAGCCTCGCTCTCCTCGCCCACGGGGGCGTTCAGCGACATGTCGGGGCCCGACAGCCGGGCGTCCATCAGCGCCACGTCGGCCCGCGACACGCCGATGGCGGTGGCGATGCGCCGGTGGATCTCGTCGCCGACCCGGTCCTCGGTGGACTGCATCAGGCGCGCCCGCAGGCGGCGGAGATTGAAGAACAGCGCCTTCTGGGCCGAGCTGGTGCCACCGCGGACGATGGACCAGTTGCGCAGGATGTAGTCCTGGATCGAGGCCCTGATCCACCAGGTCGCGTAGGTGGAGAAGCGGACCTCCCGCTCCGGCTCGAAGCGGGCCGCCGCCTCCATCAGCCCGACATGCCCTTCCTGCACGAGGTCCGCCATCGGCAGGCCGTAGTGGCGGAAGCGGCCCGCGATCGCGATGACGAGGCGCATATGCGCGGAGATGAGCTGGTGGAGGGCGTGCTCGTCGCGCTTCTCCTTCCAGCGCACGGCGAGGTCGCGTTCCTCCTCTCGGGCGAGGAAGGGCGCCTCCATGGCGGTCCTGATGAACTGCCGGCGAATTCCCGCGATCTCTGCCATCCCCGCCTCGCTTCTTTCGATGGAGCGCTGTTTCGGCGAAGGACAGGCACGGCGATGCCCTGCGGCACCGGCTGGGACCCACGCCAGGCCTCCGATAACGGAAGTGGTTAGCGATGGTTCCCCTTCGCGACGGGGGAATGACGGGCGGGCGCATCGGTCGCAGCTCGATCGGGGGAAGCGGGCACGAAAAAGCCCGGCGCCATCGGCACCGGGCTCGTCTCGTCGTCCTGCCTGAGGAAGAGGGCGGGCCTTCTCAGGCGGCCTCTTCCTGAAGGTCGTCGCCCTCGGCGTCGCCATCCGCCTCGGCCTCGCTCTTGCCGCGGCGGGGCGACTTGGCGAGGCTCTGCTCGATCAGCTTGAGGGCCTCGGTCTCGGTGATCTTGTTCACCGAGGAGATCTCGCGGACAATCCGGTCGAGGGCCGCCTCGTAGAGCTGGCGCTCGCTGTAGGACTGCTCGGGCTGCGCCTCGGAGCGATACAGGTCGCGCACCACCTCGGTGACGGAGATGAGGTCGCCGGAATTGATCTTGGCCTCGTATTCCTGGGCGCGGCGGGACCACATGGTGCGCTTGATGCGGGCGCGGCCGGTGAGCACGTCGAGGGCCTTCTTGACGAGCTCGGGCTCGGCGAGCTTGCGCATGCCGACGCTATTGGCCTTCGCGGTGGGGACGCGCAGGACCATCTTGTCCTTCTCGAACGAAACGACGAACAGCTCCAGCTTGTACCCGGCGATCTCCTGCTCCTCGATGGCGACGATGCGCCCGACGCCGTGCGCCGGGTACACGACCGCTTCGCCGGTCTTGAAACCCTGGCGGGCTCCCGTCGTCTTCTTGGCTGTGGTCATGCGAGAAGGGCCTCCGAACATCACGCGGTCCTGCGCCGCGCCGGGACATGTCTGCCGGGACGGGACGCCCGGCTTTAGCACCGTTGTCCGAACTCCCGCCCGATAGAACGGCGGGAGGCCGGGTTCCCCGGTCTGACCGGCCACATGCCAAGACGGAACGACCGCCAGAGGATCCCCCCAGAGGTCGATCGATGCTACCCCGTTTCCATGGAATGCCTGGACCCGCGCGGCGGCGGACGGAGGTGCACGTCAGGCGCAAGCGACGGCAGACCTGTTGTGTAGCACAATCAAGCCGCCAAATCAAAGGATTGCGCGAACGCGAACCGTCCCCGGCGGTCTCGACGGGAACGGTTTTGCACGGGTTGGCCGGGGTCCCGCCCTTGCGCCGGACGGGTCTTCCACAGGCTCGGAGGGAGCCCGAGGCGGGGGGTCAGTCGCCGGTGCCGGGGGCCGCCGAGAAATGCTCCGCGAGCTTGTTGGCGACGCCGTCCCAGGTCTTGGCGTCGGCGGGCGCGTCCTTCTTCTGGGTGATGTTCGGCCAGCTTTTGGCGTAGTCGGCGTTGAGCTTCAGCCAGCTCTCGAGGCTCGGCTCGGTGTCGGGCTTGATCGCCTCGGCCGGGCATTCCGGCTCGCAGACGCCGCAGTCGATGCACTCGTCGGGATGGATGACGAGCATGTTCTCGCCCTCGTAGAAGCAGTCCACGGGGCAGACCTCGACGCAGTCCATGTACTTGCACTTGATGCAATTGTCGGTGACGACGTAGGTCATGTCCGGCTTTCGTCCTCGATCCGCGCGGATCGGCCGTCGAGACGCTGGGCGGTCGGTCCGCGGGCGTCACGGCCCGTTCGCGCGGCACTCTACGGGTGCGCGGGCGGACCGCCGGAGCGGTCCTTGGAGACGCACGGCTCTAGCCCCTGGCAGGGAGGCTGACAAGCGGGCCCCGGCGGGCCTCCGTCCGGTTCGAGCGACTGTGTCTCCCTCCTGCCGCGCGGCGGTTCAGGCGGGATCGCCGTCCGGCCCGGAGAGGGGTTCGTAGAGCCCGCGCGCCTCGGGCGCCGGCCCCCGGCGCTCGCCGAGCGCCACGATCCGCACCACCGCCGTGCCGTGCGCGGCCGCGACCGTGACGATATCGCCCAGACAGACGGCCTTTGCGGGTGCCTCGGTCCGGGCCCCGTTCAGGCGGACATGGCCGTCGCTGACGAGCCGCGCGGCGAGGGTCCGCGTCTTCGCGAACCGGGCGAACCAGAGCCACTTGTCGAGCCGCTGGCGCCCCGCCTCCATCGCGGTCCGGGGTCAGCGCTTGCCGTTGCCGCCGGATTCGAGCTGGGCCTTCAGGGCCGCGAGCTTGGCGAAGGGCGAATCCGGGTCGGGCGCCCGCTCGCGCCGGGGCGGACGCTGCTCCTGATGCGCGGCGGGACGGTTCTCGTCGCGGCGGTCGGGACGGCCGCGTCCGCCCTCGAAGCGGTCGCGCCGCTGGCCGCCATCGGCCCGTCGCGGCCCGTCGTTGCGCTCGCCCTCGTTGCGATTTCCCTGGCGCTCGCCCTGGCCCTGCGGCCGGTTCTCCCCGGAGCGGTCGCGCTGGCGCTCGAAGCGCTCGCGGCGGCCGCCGCCGTCCTGGCGGGGGGCGCCCTCCGGCCCGGCGGCGTCGCGGCCCTGGTGGCGCTGGCGGTTCGGGCGCGAGCCCGGCTGGCGCTGGAAGCGGTGCAGGTGCCAGACCTCGACGGTGACGGGCTCGGCGGGAGCCTCGGCCGGCGTCTCTGCTTCCTGGGCGGCGGCAGGCGTGCTCTCAGCGAGAGCCTCCTCAGGGGCCTCCGTCTCCGACGCGGCGGCCGGAGCAGCCTCCTCCTCGACCGGCTCGGTCGCGGCGGCCGGGGGCTGCGCGACGGGTTCGGCGGGAGATTCGGCGGCAGCGTCCTCGGCCGGGGCTTCCGGCGCGGTCTCGGCGACGGTGTCCGTCTCCGGCGCCACGATCTCCGGCGCGGCGTCCGCCGGCTCGGCGGCAACCACCGGAGCCTCCGCGGTCTCGGAGGCCAGCTCGGCGGAGGCCACGGCGTCCGTCGTCGCGTCCGTGTCCTGCGGGGCCGCCGGTTCGGCGGTCGCCGGAACCACCGGCTGCGTCGAGGCGGCAGGGATCAGCGGCACGGTGATGGCCGGGCCGGGGCGGGTCTCGGAGACGTAGCCGAGCGATTTCAGGATCGAGGCGAAATCCTCCCCCGAGCAGCCGACGAGCGAGGTCATGCCCACGGTGCCGACGAAGCCCTCGCCGTCGGCGGCGCCGGCGGGCGGCTCGCCGGCGGTGGTGCCGGGGCGGTAGGCGATGGCCGGGCGGATCAGGTCGGCGAGCCGCTCCAGGATGTCGACGCGCACGGCCCGCTCGCCGCAGACCCGGAAGCCGGCGGCGCGGTAGAGCCCCTTGGCGATCTCGGGATCGACCTTGATCGAGGTGCGGCCGGAGCCGGCGAGATGCGCGATCTCGTCGAGGCCGCGCTGGTCGAGGCCGCCGTTGCGCAGCGCCCAGAGCTGGGCGGCGAGCGTGCGTGGCGCCGGCTTCAGCAGGGCCGGCAGGAAGATGTGATAGGCGCCGAAGCGGACGCCGTGGCGGCGCAGCGCCCCGCGCCCGTCCTGGTCGAGCGTGCGCATCTCGTGCGCCACCTTGGCGCGCTCCAGCACGCCCAGCGCCTCCACCACCTGATAGCCGATGCCCTTGGCGAGCCCGGTGAGGTCGGCGGCCGATTCGATCTCGATGAGCGGCCCGAGGAGCCGCGTCACATGCGCCTTGAGCCAGGCGTCGAGCCGGGCCTCGACCCGCTCGCGGGCGCCCCCGGCGAGATGCTCGTCGGCGATGAGGCGGATGCGCGGCTCGAACAGCTTGTCGCCCGGCGTCAGCTTGGCGACCGGGTCCCCGGTCCAGCGGATGGTGCCGTCATGCGACAGCACGAGGGCGGAATCGGCGGCGCTGGCGAAGCGCTCGGCCCGCGCCTCGATCTCGCCGCCGAGCACCTTCTCGGCGGCGCTGCGCAGGGTCTTGGCCTCCTGGCCTTCCGCGTTCGCGTCGGGGACGAACTGGAATCCATGCAGATGGCCGACGTGCTGGCCCTCGACGGTTACGTCACCGCCGGCGGTGATCTCGGCTTCGAGCATGGTCTTCTCTCTCAGGCGCCGCATCAGGACGCTGGTGCGCCGATCGACGAAGCGGCTCGCGAGGCGTTCGTGCAGGGCGTCGGACAGCCTGTCCTCTACCCGACGCGTCTCGCCCTGCCAATGGAGCGGATCGACGAGCCAGTCGGGCCGGTTCGCCACGAAGGTCCAGGTGCGCCCTTGAGCGATGCGCTGCGAGAGCGCGTCGATGTCGCCGTCGGTGCGGTCGATCAGGGCGACGTGCTTGGCGAACCAGTCGTTGGGAATGCGCCCGGCCATCCCCCGCATCAGGAAGCGGTAGAGCTGGGCGATGAGATCGGCGTGGGTCTGCGGGTGGACCTTGCGGTAGTCCGGCACGCCGCAGGCCTCCCAGAGGCGCTTCACGGAGGCGGGGCCCGTGGCGATGTCGCGGAACTCCTCCTCCCGCATCAGGATCTCCAGCGCCTGCTGGTCCTCGCCCATGGGGGCGCGGGTCAGCCCCATTTCGCGCGGGTGCTCGTCGAGGCTGTCGCGCAACGCGTCGAGGGAGGAGAAGGCGAGATCGGGGTTGCGCCATTGCAGCACCCGCAAGGGGTCGAAGCTGTGGCTCTCCAGGGCCTCCACCATCTCGGGCTCGAACGGGCGGCAGCGCCCCGTCGAGCCGAAGGTGCCGTCCGAGAGGTGGCGCCCGGCGCGTCCCGCGATCTGGCCCATCTCGGCGGGCGTCAGCTTGCGGAATCGGGTGCCGTCGTATTTCCAGTTCGCGGCGAAGGCGACGTGGTCGACATCGAGGTTGAGCCCCATGCCCACCGCGTCGGTGGCGACGAGATAGTCCACGTCGCCGGACTGGTAGAGCTCCACCTGGGCGTTGCGGGTGCGGGGCGAGAGCGCGCCGAGCACCACCGCCGCGCCGCCGCGCTGGCGCCGGATCAACTCGGCGATGGTGTAGACCTCCTCGGCCGAGAAGGCGACGATGGCCGAGCGCGGCGGCAGCCGCGAGATCTTCTTCTCGCCCGCGAAGGTGAGCTTGGAGAGGCGCGGGCGCGTCGTCGTCTGGACGCCGGGGATCAGGCCCTGAAGCAGCGGCTGGATGGTCGAGGAGCCGATCAGCAGCGTCTCCTCGCGGCCGCGCTGGTAGAGCAGGCGGTCGGTGAAGACGTGGCCGCGATCCATGTCGGCGGCGAGCTGGATCTCGTCGATGGCCACGAACGCCACGTCGAGGTCGCGCGGCATCGCCTCGATGGTGGCGATCCAGTAGCGCGGCCGGTCCGGTTTTATCTTCTCCTCGCCGGTGACGAGGGCGACCTTGTCGAAGCCGACCCGCTCCGCCACGCGCAGATAGACCTCCCGCGCGAGCAGCCGCAGGGGCAGGCCGATCATCCCCGTGGGATGGGCCAGCATGCGCTCGATGGCGAGATGCGTCTTGCCGGTGTTGGTGGGCCCGAGCACCGCCGTGACGCCGCGCGCGCGGGCCTGCGCTGGAAGGGAGCGGATCATCGGGTCTTTTGAAGCGGCGTCCCTTCCGCCGGCAAGGCCGGCGAGGCGTCGGACAAGGCGCGGGGAGGCTGGGAGCGCCCGCCTTCGTCAGCGGCCGCCGTAGGAACCCGTCCCGCGCCGGGGAGAGCCCTCATATGGGGCCGGACCGTCCCCGCTTCCAATGCCCGGCACGCCGTAGATCTGGATGTCGACATTCGGGCGCGGGCCGTCGAGATCGGCGCAGAGGGTGTCGGGCATGGCCACGAGCGGACCCTTCCGGGCCGGGCGGCCTTCCGTGACCTGCGCGGAGGAATAGGCATTTCCGCCGCAGCCGCCCTGCGTCTCGAGGGGCGCTGCCTGAACCGCGGTCGCCAGCAACAGCCCTGCGAGACAGCCCGCGCGGAGCATCGGCCTACTCGCCGAGGCTCGCGACGGCGGAAGGCGCGGCCGCCGTCGCGCCGTTGCCCGAGTGGGTCCAGCGGGTGGCCTCGATGATGTTGGTGCCGATGGTGGTGCGCACGGCGATGCGCATGGGCACCAGCACCCGCGTGCCGTCGACGGGCGCGAGCCACACCGACATGTCGCGGTTTTCCTCCATGAAGCGCACGCCGGGCCGGTCGGCGCGGTGGCCGGCGATGGCCTGGTAGCGGGCGTTGCAGACGAGCACCGGGCCGGAATAGCCCGGCTTCTCCACGGTGCGGGTCTCGGCGTAGCTCAGCACCACGTTGAAGCGGGTGGCGCCGTCGAAGACGGGGAGCGTGCGGTTGCAGTTCTCGGGGTCGGTGAGCTCGCCGCGCGCATGGGCCGGCATCATCAGGGCGCTCGCCGGATCGATCACGCCGCGCTTCTCGGCGGCCGTGACGGGCACGCGGTCCCCGGTGTCGAGGAGCGGAGGCGTCACCTCCGACTGGGTGACGTTGCCGCGCGCCAGCGCCATGCGCACGGCGATGCCGGAATGGCTGGTGCGGGTGGCGATGGCGAAGGCGTTCGGCTGCGGGCCGGCGGCGATGATCCCGGCCGAGCGGGCCGAGCCCTGGCCGCCGGTGATGGCGCCGGCGATGCCGGTGAGCACCGCCGAGACGTCCATGCGGTATTTCGAGCCCTCGAAGGAGCCGGCGAGACGGGCCGTTCCGATGGGCAGGCCGGCGAGGTTCACGCCGTAGTCGACGGCGACCGTGGCGGTGCCGGGCCTGGCGGCGCGGGGGCGCGCCTCGGCCTGCCCCGAGAGGGCGGTCCCGGCGAGAATCGCGCCGGCGAGCAGGAGGGAAGAGGGGGCGCGGACGGAAGGGGCGCACATGGTCCGGCTCGACTCCTTGAGGAACGCCCGCACGGGCATCGCCGCCGGTACGGATGGGTGCTTCAGGTTATCGATGGGTAGGGTTAACAGATCGTTCGGCGGGGCGGTGTCCCGCGCCCGCCACAGGGACGGAGCGTTTTCCGGCTCTCGCCTTGACGCAAAGCCGGCCCGTCGCCTATAGGCTCGCCCCTTCAACAGGACTCCGCCGGACCTGGAAACACGCTTGGGCCACCCGAGCGGCTCATGCCGCGTCGGCCTTGAGCGAACCGCGGGCGGAACGAGACGGGATTTTTGATCAGATGGCACGCCGCTGCGAGCTGACGGGCAAGGGGGTCCAGGTCGGACACCTCGTGAGCCACTCGAACCACAAGACCAAGTGCCGGTTCCTGCCGAACCTGTGCCAGGTCACGCTGACCTCGGACGCGCTCAACAAGCGCGTGCGTCTGCGCGTCACCGCCCATGCGCTGCGCTCGGTGGAGCATCGCGGCGGCCTCGACGCCTTCCTGGTGAAGGCGCGCGAGGTCGAGCTGTCGCAGACGGCCCGCCTCCTCAAGCGCGAGATCCAGAAGAAGCTCGCCGAAGCCGAGACGCCGGCCGCCGCCTGACGCTCCTGCGGCGTCCGCGCCGCCCGCGTCCCGGCCCGTCCGTTTCAGGTTCCAGCCGCTGCCCGCGACCGCGCGGGCGGCGGTTTTTTCGCGTCCGCGCGGTCCTTGGCATCCGTGCCTTGCGGGGTGGCTCCTGCCGATGAACGCGCTCACCCTCATCGCGCCGATCTTCGGCCTCGTGCTGATCGGCTGGGCGGCGGCCGTCTCCGGCCTGCTCTCGGACAGGGTGAGCGACGGGCTCTCCGAATACGTCTTCGCCATCGCGGTGCCGGCGCTGATCGTCGGGACGCTCAGCCGGCCGGGGCTCTCGGGCGAGATCGCCTGGTCCTACTGGATCAGCTATTTCGGCGGCGCGGCCATCGCCTGGGCCTGCGGCTCGCTGATCGCGACGCGCCGGGCCGGCGTCGACCGGCGGGGCGCGATCCTGCACGGTTTCGCGGCGAGCCAGTCGAACACCATCTTCATCGGCGTGCCGACGATCCTCCAGGCCTATGGCGAGGAGGGCGCCTTCCCGCTGTTCATGCTGCTCGCCGTGCATCTGCCGCTGATGATGGGCGCGGCGACCTTCCTGATCGAGGCGGACGCCGACAAGCCGCTGATCGAGCGCCTGCGCGGCCTCGGGCTGGTTCTCCTGCGAAACGCGATCTTCCTGGCGCTGATGCTCGGGCTCGCGATGCGGCTCTCGGGCGTGTCGCTCGGCGGCACGCCGAAGGCCATCGTCGATGCGCTCGGCAGCACCGCCTCGACCTGCGCGCTGATCGCGCTCGGGGCCGGGCTGAAGCGCTACCGCGTGCTGCACGACCTGCCCGGCGCCCTGACCATCTCGGCGCTGAAGCTCGGCGTGCATCCGCTCGCGGTCTATCTGCTCGCCTTCCACGTCTTCAGCATGCCGCGCGCCTATGCGGGGGTGGCGACGCTGTTCGCGGCGATGCCCGTCGGCATCAACTCCTACCTGCTCGCGGCGCGCTACCGCACGGAGGTCGGCGTCGTCGCGGCGGCGATCCTCGCCTCGACGCTGCTCGCGATCCTGACGACGCTCGGCTGGCTGTTCGTGCTCGGCCGGGCGTGACGGAGAGAGCGGCTCAGGCCCGCGTCGTCGCGAGCCTTACCGGCCGGCGCGGCTCGGGGCGCGCCGGCGTCCGGACGGGCATGCTCGCCGGGCCGTCCTCGTCGAAGAGCTCCGCGAGCTTCTCGGTCATGGCGCCGCCGAGCTCCTCCGCATCGATGATCGTCACCGCGCGGCGGTAGTAGCGGGTCACGTCGTGGCCGATGCCGATGGCGAGCAGCTCCACCGGCGAGCGGGTCTCGATGTCCTCGATCATCCAGCGCAGGTGGCGCTCCAGGTAGTTGCCGGGATTGACCGAGAGGGTCGAATCGTCGACGGGCGCGCCGTCCGAGATCACCATCAGGATCTTGCGCTGCTCGGGCCGGCCGAGCAGGCGCTTATGGGCCCAGTCGAGGGCCTCGCCGTCGATGTTCTCCTTGAGCAGCCCCTCGCGCATCATCAGCCCGAGGTTCTTGCGCGCACGGCGCCAGGGAGCGTCGGCGCTTTTGTAGACGATGTGGCGCAGGTCGTTGAGGCGGCCCGGCGTCTGCGGCTTGCCGGCGGCGAGCCACGATTCGCGCGATTGCCCGCCCTTCCAGGCCCGCGTGGTGAAGCCGAGGATCTCGACCTTGACGCCGCAGCGCTCCAGCGTGCGCGCCAGGATGTCGGCGCAGGTCGCCGCCACCGTGATCGGCCGCCCGCGCATGGAGCCCGAATTGTCGAGCAGCAGGGTCACGACGGTGTCGCGGAAGTTCGTGTCCTTCTCCTGCTTGAAGGAGAGGGGCTGGTAGGGGTCGATGACCACGCGCACGAGGCGCGCCGGATCGAGCTGCCCCTCCTCGAGGTCGAAGTCCCAGGCCCGGTTCTGCTGGGCGAGCAGGCGCCGCTGGAGCCGGTTGGCGAGGCGCCCGACCACGCCCTGGAGATGGGCGAGCTGCTTGTCGAGATAGCTGCGCAGGCGCGCCAGCTCGTCGGCGTCGCACAGGTCCTCGGCGTGGACGATCTCGTCGAAGCGCGGGTTGAAGATCTTGTAGTCGGGGCCGAGCACCTGGTTCGGGCGCGGGGTCGGCGGCCGCCAGGATTCGGAGGCCTCTTCCGAATCGGTGCTGTCGGCATCCTCGGGCATCTCGCCGGAGGGGGCGTCGGCGGCCTCGCTCGCGCCCTCCTCCATCTCGTCGGAGGCCTGCTCGCTGGTCTCGACCTCGGAGCGGTCGCCCTGGGACTGCTCGTCGGCCTCGCCCTCGTTCTGCTGCTGCTCGTCGTCCTGGGCCTCGTTCTCGTCCTCGGTGTCGTCGTCCTCCTGGTCGAAGGGGACGTCGTCGGCCATGTCGAGGGAGGTCAGCAGCTCGCGCACGCAGCGGGCGAAGGCGCGCTGGTCCTCGATGGAGCCGATGAGCCCGTCGAGGTTCTTGCCGGCCTTCTCCTCGATATGCGGACGCCACAGCGCGACGATGCGCTCGGCCGCCGGCGGGGGCTTGGCGCCCGTCAGCCGCTCGCGCACCATCAGGGCGACGGCATCCTCGAGCGGCGCGTCGGCGCGGTCGGTGATCTGCTCGTACTTGCCGCCGCGGTGGTAGCGGTCCTCCAGCATCGCCGTGAGGTTGCTCGCCACCCCCGCCATGCGGCGCGAGCCGATGGCCTCGACGCGGGCCTGCTCCACGGAGTCGAAGACGGCGCGCGCGGCCGAGCTCTCCGGCGCGAGCCGGCGATGGACGGCGTTGTCGTGGCAGCCGAGGCGCAGCGCCATCGAATCGGCGTTGCCGCGCAGCACCGCGACATCGGCGGCCGAGAGCTTGCGCGGGGGCTCCGGCAGGCGCGCCTTGTCGCCGGTGAGCGCCGGCCGGTCGGTGGCGTAGGTGACTTCCACCTCGGAGCGGCGGGCGATGGCGCGCAGGCAGGCGGCGACCGAGCGCTTCAGCGGCTCGGAGGCGGATTCCTTGCGGTCGGCGGGCTTGCCGCGGTTGGGAATGGACATCGGGCTACCGGTCCGCGTCGAGTTCGAACGGACGGTTCACGATCTCGTCCCAGGTGTAGGGGCATGCCCGAGGCAGGAGGTCGGGCGCGCATCGCATCTCGCGGGCCGCCCGCAACCGCCCCAGATCGTACCCGTCTTCGATCGCTTCCGCGATACGGGGCTTCAGGCCAGGGTTCTTGCGCAACTGCTTCTCGATACGCTTGCGTTGCTCGGCGATGGTGATCGTCCAGCTTCGACTGCGCCGCTCCGGCTGGTTGTCCCATTTCAGCATGTGCGCGACCAGGACATCGACGGCGCTTTCGAGCTTGTCATACTGCTCCGATCCCACGTCGCTGAGTTCCTCCGCGATGTTCTGAAGATCGAGGGCATCCACCGCGCCGGCCCGAAGGAGTGCGACCTGCTCTTGAACCCAGGTGTAGAGATCGGCCTCGTACGCCGTTCCGACGGATGCCCTCGACGCGGGCGAATGCGGTGCCCCCTTCGGAACGGGTTCCGCCATGGCTTCCTCCATCCTCAGCTCAGCGCGACGTTCATCGCGCTCTCGGGCAGCTCCTTGCCGAAGGCGCGCTGGTAGAACTCGGCGACCAGCGTCCGCTCCAGCTCGTCGCACTTGTTGAGGAAGGTGACGCGGAAGGCGAAGCCGATGTCGCGGAAGATGTCGGCGTTCTCGGCCCAGGTGATGACCGTGCGCGGGCTCATCACGGTGGAGAGGTCGCCGTTCATGAAGGCGTTGCGGGTCAGGTCCGCCACGCGCACCATGCGGTTGACGATGTCGCGCCCGCCCTCGCCCTTGTAGTGGGTGGCCTTGGACAGGACGATGTCCACCTCGCGGTCGTGCGCGAGGTAGTTCAGCGTCGTGACGATGGACCAGCGGTCCATCTGGCCCTGATTGATCTGCTGCGTGCCGTGATAGAGGCCGGACGTGTCGCCCAAGCCCACCGTGTTGGCGGTGGCGAAGAGCCGGAAGGCCGGGTGCGGGCGGATGACGCGCTTCTGGTCGAGCAGCGTCAGGCGGCCGGAGACCTCCAGCACGCGCTGGATCACGAACATCACGTCCGGGCGGCCGGCGTCGTACTCGTCGAAGACGAGCGCGACGTTGTTCTGGAGCGCCCAGGGCAGGATGCCGTCCTGGAAGGCCGTGACCTGCTTGCCGTCCTTGAGGACGATGGCGTCCTTGCCGACGAGGTCGATGCGCGAGACGTGGCTGTCGAGGTTCACCCGCACGCAGGGCCAGTTCAGCCGCGCGGCGACCTGCTCGATATGGGTCGACTTGCCGGTGCCGTGATAGCCCGTGACCATGACGCGGCGGTTGCGGGCGAAGCCGGCGAGGATCGCGAGCGTGGTCTCGCGGTCGAAGATGTAGTCCGGGTCGATGTCGGGGACGTGCTCCTCGCGCTCGGAGAAGGCGGGCACCTCGAGGTCGAGATCGATGCCGAACAGGTCGCGGACCTTGACCGTCCGGTCGGGCAGCGCGGCGGGCTTGTCGTCAGAAAGCATACGGGACCTCGTCGGCGCGGGCCCCGCCGGCCTTCGGCGGAACCTCGCAACTGTCTCGTGCCGTCGGCGGAAGGCGCCTCGGGCGTCGCATCGGAAGCCGGTCTCTTAGTCGCTGGCGCCGGGATGCGCCACCGGAAGCCGGCGTCGGGGATATAGTGCAGCGGGCGCCGTTTGCGCCATGCGCCCGTCGCATCGATCGTGCCGCCTCAGCACAGGCCGGCGGCGCGCAGCGTGTCGTGGGCGCGGATGATGTCGCGCAGGCGTTCCTCAAAGGAGCGGTCGCCGCCGTTGGCGTCCGGGTGGAATCGCTTCACCAGGGCCTTGTACTGCGCCTTGATGGCGGCCGCATCGGCGCCCTCGTCGAGGCCCATCACGTCGAGCGCCTTGCGGGCGGCGGCGGTGTGGCGCGGGCGCTTCGGCTCCGGCTCGGCGCCGCGCGCGCGCTTGGCGCCGACACCCTCAGCGCGCAGGATGCCGAGCGGGTCGACATAGGCCCAGTCCCGCTCGGTGGCCGTCTTGTTCGGGTCGCGGGCGCCGGCGCTGCCGTTCATGCCCATGGCCCAGGTCGGGCGGTGCCCGATGATGGCGTCCTTCTGGTAGGCCTGCACGGCGGCGTCGTTCATGCCGTCGAAATAGTTGTAGGTGGCGTTGTAGGCGCGCACATGGTCCATGCAGAAGCGCCAGTACTGGCCTTCCGCCTTGCGGCCTTTGGGCGCCCGGTAGAGGCCCGGATTCTGGCAGCCGGGAGTCTCGCACTGCCCCTGCGTCGCGGCCTTCGGCTCGTCGCAGGACGGCTTCTTGATCCGGATTTTGTCGAACAGGCGCGAGTTGAGATCCATGACGGGGCGATTATGAGGGGGCCGACCCGAGACACAAGGGCGCCGGGCCTGATGACGCATGCGAAGATCGGGGCTTGACGGGGCCCCGCCGGAGCGGCGCCCCGGCGATCCATAAGGCTAAGGTGGTTACCATGGTGGAAGCGGGCACTCTCAAGGACTGGATCGCGCGGACCCTCGAATCGGAGCTGGCGCCCGCCTTCCTCGACGTCGTGGACGAATCCCACCTCCATGCCGGCCATGCGGGCTGGCGCGAATCCGGGGAGACGCATTTCCGGCTCGACATCGTCTCCGCCGCCTTCGAGGGGAAGAGCCGGGTCGAGCGCCACCGCATCGTCAACGGCCTGATGTCGGGCGCCTTCGCGCGCGGCCTGCATGCGCTCGCCGTGAAGGCCCGCACGCCGGCCGAGGCGGCCTGAGCCTCCGAACGGGGATATGGGGTCGATGGCCCTCCATTGCACGCCGTCCATCTCGCTCGACGAGACGGAGCTGGAGGAGAGCTTCGTGCGCTCCTCCGGCCCCGGCGGCCAGAACGTCAACAAGCTCTCCACCGCCGTGCAGCTGCGCTTCGACGTGCGCCGCTCGCCCTCCCTGCCGAACGCCGTGGCGGTGCGCCTGATGAAGCTCGCCGGGCGACGGCTCACGGGCGACGGGGTGCTCGTGCTCGTCGCCCAGCAGTTCCGCACCCAGGAGCGCAACCGCGCCGATGCCCGCGAGCGCCTCGCCGCGCTGGTCGCGGAGGCGGCGGTGCCGCCGGTGCCGCGCCGCGCCACCCGGCCGACGCTGGCCTCGAAGAAGCGCCGCCTGGAGGACAAGTCCCGGCGCGGCGCGATCAAGCGCGGACGCGGCGACACCTCCGGGGAGTGATGCCGTCTTCCTGCCGGTCCGTTCGGCTGCGGAAGCCTTCCCCTCTCCCCGCCAAAGCGGGGAGAGGGCCCCCCCAGGCGAACCCGCTCCGATCAGCCGGAAACGGCATGAGCCGAGGCCGCGCCGGCCTCATGGCGAGCCCTTCGCGAGCACCGCGACGAGCCCCGGCACATCCCTGTCCCGGTCCCGCCGGATCGCCGCTTCGGAGAGCGAGACCACGCCGAGCCCGGCCTCCCCGGCGGCCTCCCGCAGATGCGCCTCCGATTGCGAGAAGCGGGCATCCGCGCCGAGCCGCACGGGCTCCTCCCCGTCATGCGTCTGGAGCGTGAAGGCCGCGAGCCCGCCCCCGGCCAGGGCCCGCGCGATGGCCGCGAGCGGAGCGCCCAGGTCGCCGACATAGATGAACACGTCGGCCGCGAGCACGAGGTCGGCGCCGCCCTCGGGCTCCTGCGCCAGCGCGCGGAGCAGGTCCCCCGCCACGAGCCGCTGGTAGAGCCCCTTGGCCCGTGCCTTGGCCAGCATCGCCGGCGAGAGGTCGATCCCGACGAGCCGGTCCGCGCGGCCGGCGAGCACCTCGCCCACCAGCCCGGTGCCGCAGCCGAGATCGAGCGCCGTGCCGAAGCGGGCGCCGGCTCCCGCCACGGCGTCGAGGGCCTCGCGCAGCAGCTGCGGGCCGCGATAGCCGAGCCCGTCCACGAGATGCCGGTCGAAGCGCTCGGCATAGCCGTCGAAGAGCGCCCGCACATAGGCCGCCGACATCGCCCGCGTCCCGTCGCCCAGCCCGAGCACGGCGAGCCGCATGCGGGCGCCGAGCGCGTCCTCGGGATCGATGTCGAGGGCGGCGGCATAGGCGCGCAGCGCCGCGTGGAAGGCCGCCTCTCCGGCCCCTGCGGAAAACAGCGCCTCGCGGGCGCGTCCGAGGAGCGCCCAGGCCGGGGCGAAGCGCGGCGCCAGCTCAAGCGCCTGCTCGGCCATCTCGGCGGCGCCCGCCGCGTCGCCCTCCGCGAGGCAGGATTCGGCATAGGCGTATCGCCGGTCGGCGAGGAGATCGCCCGAGGAGCGCTGGCGCGACATGTCTTCAGATGGACCGATGGGAGCCGGCGGGCCGGACCCTATATCCGCTCCCATGCCGCTCCGCGCCAGCGATCTCCTCACTCTCACCCGCGAGGGGCTCCACTGCCCGCTCGGGGGCTTCCATGTCGATCCGACCTGGCCTGTGGAGAGGGCGCTCGTCACCCACGGCCATTCGGACCATGCCCGCTCCGGCCACGGGCATGTGCTCGCCACGGGCGAGACCCTGCGGATCATGGCGGTGCGCTACGGCGAGGGGTTTTGCGGATCGATGCAGGAGGCGCCGCTCGGCGAATGGCTGCGCATCGGCGAGGTCAGCGTGCGCTTCGTGCCGGCCGGGCATGTGCTCGGCTCGGCCCAGATCGCCATCGAGGCCGGCGGCTGCCGCGTTGTCGTCTCCGGCGACTACAAGCGCGCGCCGGACCCCACCTGCCGGCCCTTCGAGGTGGTGCCCTGCGACGTCTTCATCACCGAGGCGACCTTCGGCCTGCCGGTCTTCCGCATGCCCGATACGCGCGAGGAGGTGCGAAAGCTCCTCGCGTCCGTGGCGCTGTTCCCGGAGCGCGCGCATATCGTCGGCGCCTACGCGCTCGGCAAGGCGCAGCGGGTGATGGCCTTGCTGCGGGAGGCCGGCTACGACCGCCCGATCTGGCTGCACGGCGCCATGGAGCGGCTGACGGAGCTCTACAAGGCGGAGGGCATCGCTCTCGGCGAGACTCCGAAGGTGGTCGCGGCCGAGCGGGGCGACCTGAAGGGCGCCATCGTGCTCTGCCCCCCTTCCGCCATCCAGGACGTGTGGTCGCGCAAATTTCCCGACCCCGTGACCTCCTTCGCCTCCGGCTGGATGCGGGTGCGGGCCCGCGCCCGCCAGAAAGGCGTCGAGCTGCCCCTCGTCATCTCCGATCATTCCGACTGGCCGGACCTCTGCCGCACCATCCGCGAGACCGGGGCCGGCGAGGTCTGGGTGACGCATGGGCAGGAGGACGCGCTGGTGCATTGGTGCGGGACGCAAGGGATTGCAGCGAAACCCCTGCACCTGCTCGGCTACGGCGACGAGGAGGCCGACACGGCGCCTGCGGCCGAGGAGGCGGCGGCGTGAACGACTTCGCCCATCTCCTCGACCGTCTCGCCTACGAGCCGCGCCGGCTGGCCAAGCTCCGCCTGCTGAAGGACTATTTCGCCCGCACGCCGGACCCGGAGCGCGGCTACGCGCTCGCCGCGATGACGGGCTCCCTGAGCTTCCGCGAGGCCAAGCCCGCGCTGATCAGGGGGCTGGTGGAGGAGCGCGTCGACCCGGTGCTGTTCCGGCTCTCGCACAACTATGTCGGCGACCTCGCCGAGACCGTGGCGCTGATCTGGCCGGCGCCGTCTTCCCCTCTCCCCTCTGCGGGAGAGGGTGGCCCGCGCAGCGGGTCGGGTGAGGGGAGCAACGGTGCCGGATACGGCGCTCCCCTCTCCCGACCCTCGCTGACGCGAGGGCCACCCTCCCCCGCAGAGGGGGGAGGGGGCGCCTCGGTGGGCCACAACGGCCCGCCCCCCGACGTGCCGACCCTCGCCGAGGTCGTGGAAACGCTGGCCGGCACGAAGAAGGTCGGGCTGCCGGGCCATCTCGCGCGCTGGCTCGACGCGCTCGACGAGACCGGGCGCTGGGCGCTGCTCAAGCTCGTCACCGGAAACCTGCGCGTCGGCGTCTCGGCGCGGCTCGCCAAGACGGCGGTGGGTGCGCTGGGCGGCCACGAGCCGGACGCCGTCGAGCAGGTCTGGCACGGGCTGAGCGTTCCCTACGAGAGCCTGTTCGCCTGGGTCGAGGGCCGGGCCGGCCGGCCGGAGACCGACAACCCGGCGCCCTTCCGCCCGCCCATGCTCTCCCATCCCGTCGAGGAGGAGGACGACCTCGGCAAGCTCGTGCCGGGCGAGTTCTCCGCCGAATGGAAATGGGACGGCATCCGCGTCCAGCTCGCGGGCGGGCGCGACCGCGACGGGCGGCAGGTCCGGAAGGTCTATTCTCGCACCGGCGAGGACATCACCCACGCCTTCCCCGATCTCGCCGAGGCCATCGCCTTCGAGGGCGCCCTCGACGGCGAGCTGCTGATCCTGCGCGAGGGGAGGGTGCAGAGCTTCAACGTCCTCCAGCAGCGCCTCAACCGGAAGGCGGTGACGGATAAGCTGCTGGCCGAGTTCCCGGCGCATGTGCGCGCCTACGATCTTTTCGCCGCCGACGGCGAGGATCTTCGCGACCGACCATTCGCCGAGCGAAGGACGCGGCTGGAGGCGTTCGTCGCGAGGCTCGACCACGCGCGCATCGATCTCTCGCCGCTGGTGCCGTTCGGATCCTGGGCCGATCTCGCCGCCGCCCGCGCCGATCCGGCCTCGGTGGGGGCGGGTGAGGATGCCGACGCCATCGAAGGCGTCATGCTCAAGCGCCGCGACAGCCACTACCTGCCCGGCCGTCCCAAGGGGCCGTGGTGGAAATGGAAGCGCGAGCCCTACCGCGTCGATGCCGTGATGATGTACGCCCAGCGCGGCCACGGGAAGCGCTCGTCCTTCTATTCGGACTACACCTTCGGGGTCTGGCGCGAGGGCGCGGAGGGCGCCGACGAGCTGGTGCCGGTGGGGAAGGCCTATCACGGCTTCACCGACGCCGAGCTGCAAAAGCTCGACCGCTATGTCCGCAACCACACGGTGAAGCGCTTCGGCCCGGTGCGCGAGGTCGCCTACGGCGCCGAGGCCGGGCTGGTGCTGGAGATCGCCTTCGAGGGCGTGCAGCGCTCGACCCGGCACAAGTCGGGGGTCGCCATGCGCTTTCCCCGCGTCAGGCGCATCCGCTGGGACAAGCCGCCGGCCGAGGCCGACCGCATCGACGTGCTGGAACGCATCCTCGCCCGCGGCGAGCGCGAGGTCATGCCCGGCGAGAGCCTGAAGGAGGGCGCATGAGACGGGGCCGCATCGGACAGATCGAGGATTTTTCCGAAGGCGCCGTCACGCGCAGAGCGAGCGCGCGCCTGAGCGTCGAGACGCCGGGCCAGGGATTCACCGACATCACGCGCGCGGTGGCGGATTTCGTGGTGCGGAGCGGGCTCGCCGACGGGATCGTCACGGTGTTTTGCCGGCATACATCCGCGTCGCTGACGATCCAGGAGAACGCCGACCCGGACGTGCAAACTGACCTGATGACGGCGCTCGACGGGCTGGCGCCGCGCCACGGCGCCTATGTCCACGGCTGCGAGGGGCCGGACGACATGCCCGCCCATATCCGCACGATGCTGACCGATAGCGGGCTCACGATCCCCCTCGTCGGCGGCCGTTTGGCGCTCGGCACCTGGCAGGGGATCTATCTCGTCGAGCACCGTGACCGGCCGCACCGGCGCGAGATCGTGCTCGCCGCGATGGGCGCCTGAGGCTCAGGCGGCCACGCCCCGCCCGTAGCCGATCAGCATGCAGCGGCGCTGGTGCTCGTTGAGCGCGTTCCAGGCCTGGGCGCCGCTCTCGACATGGGCGATGTCGGTGGTGCCCGCCGGGGGGATCTCCCGGCGCGCGATGTAGTGCGACCGGAACTTGGTGCGGTAGTTCAGCGTCGGCAGGCTGGTGTGGGAGATGGGATAGCCCCGCGCCTGGACGGCGGCCCAGACGATCTGGTCGCCGATGGTGCCGACGTTGCGCGGCATCATGGCCCACAGGGCGATGATGTCGATGACGCTCTTGTGGAACAGGATCGTGCCGGTGTCGGCGAAGCGCAGGCCGTCGCTCTCGTTGTCGAGCGGGTCGAGCATGCTGCCGTCGAGCCGGCGCAGCGCGCGCCGGCAGGTGGTGATCGCGGTGCCGTTCTTGAGCGCCGTGCAGATCAGGCTCGACATGTGGTTGGGCTCGACCCAGTTGTCGGCGTCGAGGAAGGCGACGAACTCGGCGCCGGCATGGACCGCGTGCAGCGCCCCCATGCCGCGGGCGAAGTCGCCCTTGTCTTCGTGGGCGTTGGGCAGGACGATGTGCTCGCAGTCCCAGGCATCGATCTCGGGCTTGGCGAAGCCGTCCGCGACGATGATGTGCCGGCAAGGCATGTCCTGGGCGAGCACGCTCTCGTGGCCCTGGCGGATCTCCGCGAGGTCTTCCTTGTAGTAGGGCGTGACGAGCGCGATCTGCATGGTTTCCTGCCCTGACGATCCTGCCCCGGACGGGGAGCCGGCGGCCTTGGGCCGCGCGGCGGCGATGTGCGGTGGCCTCAGCGCAGGAGCTGGAGGATGCTCTGCTGGGCGGTGTTGGCGAGCGACAGGGCGGAGATGCCGAGCGACTGGCGGGTGGAGAGGGCCTGGGAGTTGGCCGCCTCCTCGTTGAGATCGGCGTTGGTGAGGTTGGCCGAGCCGGTATCGAGGATGTTCGCGATCTGCTTGGAGAAGTCCTGGCGGTTCTGTACCACCGAGAGGTTGGAGCCGAGGGTCGTCGCGTCCGCCTTCAGCTGGTCGGTGGCGCTCTCCAGGGTCTTGGCGGTCGACTTGATGTCGGCGTTGAGCAGGAAGCTGCCCTGGCCGATGGTCGAGCTCGTGCCGCCCTTTTCGGTGATGGCGGAGAGGCCCAGCCCCGAGGCCGTCTCGTCGGTGGAGGCGACGGTCAGGTTCGAGTTGCCCTTCGGGTTGAAGTTGATGGTCAGGTCGTTGTTCTTGCCCGAGATCAGGTTCACGCCGTTGAAGCTGGCATCGCCGGCGAGCTGCGTGATCTGGATGAGCAGGTTGTTGTACTGGCTGGCGAGGGAGGCGCGCTGGGTGACGCCGGAGACGGTGATCTCGCTCGAGGTGCCGGCGGCGGCCGAGGCGGTGCCGTAGGTGGGGCCGGTGCCGGTGCCGGCGGAGAAGCCGAGGGTGGTCTGGCTGGCGGTGTCGGCGAACTCGATGTCGGCGGAGGCGTTGAGCACCACCTTCTTGCCGGTGGAATCGATGGAGAAGGCGTTGCCGACGCCCTGGGCGTTCGAGACCGCGTTGAGAGCGCTGACGACGTCGACGATGCTGGAGGCCGAGGTGAAGCCGGAGGCCGAGACCTGGGTGCCGTTGACGAAGAAGTTCACCACCGAGGTGGAGGTGAGCGAGGAGGTCGAGAGGGCGGTGGCGGCGGTGCCGGTGGTGGTGATCTGCGTGGCGAGCGCCTGGCTGGTGAGCGACTTCGCCTGATCCACGATCTTCTGGATCGAGGTGATGCCCTGGTTGGCCGCCTGGATCGTCTGGACGCCGTTCGAGATGCCGTCCAGCAGGCTGGAGATGTCCTTCGAGCGGCCGGTCAGGCTCTGCGCGGTGAAGAAGTTCAGCGGGTTGTCGAGGGCCGAGGCGACCTTCTTGCCGGTGGCGAGACGGTTCTGGGTGGTGGCCGTCAGAGCCGACGTGTCCTGCAACGAGAGCAGGTTCTGACGCGTTGCGGCGGAAAGCGTGACGTCGGACGACATGAGAGCGACTCCTTTGATCCGAACGCGATGCGGCCTAGATCGTCGGAGTGATTCTTGCGCGGCGTGGTTGAAATTTCGTTAAGCCGGGAGAGCGCTTTAACGACGTTCGTCAACCATGCCGGGCATTTCTCGGGCCGTGCCGCCCTCCTCGCGCGCGCGGGATATTCAAGACACGCGGGTCGGGAAGCGCGCGGCGCGAAACGACGAAACGGCCGGATCCTTCGATCCGGCCGTCCCGTCTCGTCGTGGAGGTCTCCTCCTTAGCGGAGGAGAGCCGTCCGGTTCAGCGCAGGAGCTGGAGGATGCTCTGCTGGGCGGTGTTGGCGAGGGAGAGCGCCGAGATGCCGAGCGACTGGCGGGTGGAGAGGGCCTGGGAGTTGGCCGCCTCCTCGTTCAGGTCGGCGTTGGTGAGGTTCGCTGCACCCGTGTCGAGGATGTTGGCGAGCTGCTTGGAGAAGTCCTGACGGTTCTGTACCACCGAGAGGTTGGAGCCGAGCGTCGTGGAATCCGCCTTGAGCTGGTCGGTGGCCGCGGCGAGGGTCTTCACCGTGTTGTTGATGTCGGCGTTGAGCAGGAAGTTGCCCTTGCCGGCGGTGGAGCTCGCCGCGTCCTTGTTGGAGACGGCGGAGAGGCCGAGGCCCGAGGCCGTCTCGTCGGTGGAGGCGACGGTCAGGTTCGAGTTGCCCTTCGGGTTGAAGCTGATGCTCAGGTCGTTGTTCTTGCCCGAGATCAGGTTCACGCCGTTGAAGCTGGCATCGCCGGCGAGCTGCGTGATCTGGGTGAGCAGGTTGTTGTACTGCGTGGCGAGCGAGGCGCGCTGGGTGACGCCCGAGACGGTGATCTCGCTCGAGGTGCCGGCGGCGGACGCCGTGCCGTAGGTGGGGCCGGTGCCGGTGCCGGCGGAGAAGCCGAGGGTGGTCTGGCTGGCGGTGTCGGCGAACTCGATATCGGCGGAGGCGTTGATGACGACCTTCTTGCCGGTGGAGTCGACGGTGAAGGCGTTGCCGACGCCCTGGGCGTTCGAGGCCGAGTTGAGGGCGTTGACGACGTCGGTGATGCTGGAGGCCGAGGTGAAGCCCGAGGCCGAGACCTGGGTTCCGTTGACGAAGAAGTTCACCACCGAGGTGGAGGTGAGCGAGGAGGTCGCGAGGGCGGTGGCGGCGGTGCCGTTGGTGGTGACCTGCGTGGCGAGCGCCTGGCTGGCCAGGGACTTCGCCTGCTCCACGACCTTCTGGATCGAGGTGATGCCCTGGTTGGCCGCCTGGATCGCCTGGACGCCGTTCGAGATGCCGTCCAGCAGGCCGCTGATGTCCGACGAGCGGCTGTTCAGGCTCTGCGCGGTGAAGAAGTTCAGCGGGTTGTCGAGGGCCGAGGCGACCTTCTTGCCGGTGGCGAGACGGTTCTGGGTGGTCGACGTCAGAGCC
This sequence comes from Methylobacterium endophyticum, assembly GCF_050591105.1. Taxonomy (NCBI): domain Bacteria; kingdom Pseudomonadati; phylum Pseudomonadota; class Alphaproteobacteria; order Hyphomicrobiales; family Methylobacteriaceae; genus Methylobacterium; species Methylobacterium endophyticum. The sequence goes on along the minus strand of NZ_JBNHES010000010.1, from coordinate 123,946 downwards.
GCCGTGTCCTGCAACGAGAGCAGGTTCTGACGGGAGGCGGCCGAGAGCGTGATGGAAGAGGACATGGCGATTGATCCTATTGATCGGGTGAAACGCCGTTCTTGGCGATGACCGAACCTAGGATTTGCCGCCTTACCGACGCTTTAAACCGATCCTTCGAAAGCGGCGCGTTCCCGGCGAACCACGGGCGATCCCGCGAATTCGGGGGTTATGCTTAAGAGGGCGTTAACTCCTCGCGGGCCAATAGTGTGCCGGGATGAAGCCGGACCCGCGCCGATGCCGCTGAAGATCACCCTCAAGCCGTTCGAGCGGCTCATCATCAACGGGGCGGCGATCCGCAACGGCGAGCGCAGCGCCAGCTTCCTCATCGAGACGCAGAGCAAGTTCCTGCGTGAGAGCGAGATCATCCTGGAGGCGGAGGCCGACACCGCCTGCAAGCGCCTCTGCGTGACGCTCCAGCTCATCTATCTCGCCGACAACCCCATCGAGGCCGAGGACCTGTTCGTGCGCCAAGCCACCGAGCTGATGCGCGCCGTGCCGAGCACCGGGCCGTACATCCTCGCGATCCAGGACGAGCTCGCCGCCGGCCAGTACCACCGCGCGATCAAGCGCGGGCGCGACCTCGTCGCCTACGAGCGCTCGCTCACCGAACATCTCGCCACCACAGCCTGAGGCCCGACGTCCATGCTCTCGTCCAAGACCGCCTCGAATCCCGCCTCGAATCCCGCCGCCAAGATCCCCTCGGGCATGCCGGCCCGCCTGCCGAGCGTCGCCATCGCCGTGCCCTCCGCCACCACGGTGCATGCCGATTTCTGCATGTCGCTCGCGACCATGTGCTACAACCTCAACGAGCTGCCGATCATCGTCATCACCTGCCGCTCGTCGATCGTCGCCGAGGCGCGCAACAACGGCGTCAAGATGGCCCAGGAGGCGGGCGCCGAGTACGTCTTCTTCGTCGACAGCGACATGACCTTCCCCCACGACGCGCTGCTGCGCCTGCTCGTGCGCGAGGAGGACATCGTCGGCGCCACCTATTCGCGCCGGACGCCGCCGCTGACCTTCCTCGGCGAGATGCGCGACCCGCAGCCGGCCGACGCGCCCCCCGGCCTCGTCGAGATGACCCGCATCCCCACCGGCTGCCTGCTCATCCGCATGAGCGTCTTCGAGAAGCTCAAGGCGCCCTATTTCCGCTTCCGCACGGACGAGGCCTCCGGCCAGATCGTCGGCGAGGACTACGACTTCTCCGACCGCGTCCGCGAGCAGGGCTATCGGATCTGGTGCGACCCGATCCTGAGCAAGAAGCTCGGCCATCTCGGCCAGCAGGTCTTCGTGCTCTGAGGGCCGTCGTCCGGCCCGACGATCCCCGCCTCCCCGCCGTCGCGACCGCCGCCACGGCGGATCAGGAGCCTTCTCCAATGCTCAAGACCTCGATCGTCATCGCCTCCTGGCGCCGTCCGGCCCAGCTCGCCGAGGCGCTGCGCCGCCTGCCCGTGCAGCCCATGCTGACCTTCGGGTCGGAGCTGATCCTGGTCGGCTCGGCGCCCGACGACGACACGGCGGCGGTGATGACCGCCTATGCCCGGCAGGCCCCCTTCCCGGTGAAGGTCGCCATGGCGGACAAGCCCGGCTTCGCGCATGCCCAGAATGTCGGCCTCACCATGAGCGAGGGCGAGCTGCTCGTCTTCACCGACGACGACTGCTACCTCGAAGAGACCTATCTCGCGACGCTCCTGCGCCGCTTCGATCCGCGCGCCTTCCAGTACGGCATGGGCGAGATCGCCCTCGCCAACCCCGACGACGATCCCCGCATCGCCAATACCGGCTGGTGGTCGTTCCCCGACATGCAGATCATCCCGCCCCACAGCGTCGTCGCGCCGGGCATGATCCAGGGGGCGAACATGTTCTTCCTGCGCGAGGTGCTCGCGGCGACGGGCGGCGTCTGCCAGGTCGGGCCGGTCGAGAACAACGACCTGATGACCGCCTTCCTCGCCTCGCGGGCGGGCTACACGGGGGCGCTGCTGCGCGGGCCCAAGGTCTATCACGACCACGGCCGCCGGCGCGGCTCCCCCGAGGCGCAGAAGGTCGCCGATGTCTACGCGGTCATCGCCGGCGCCTATTTCGCGCAGCTCGCCGCCATCGGCCGGACGGCGGCGTTCGACCTGTGGAAGACGAGCGTGCCCGAAGGGGGCAGCGTCGACCTGCACAAGCTCGAGATCGAGTTCCGCGCCGCCGCGGACGAGATCGCCTGGCTGCGCCAGACCCGGACCCCGGCCGGGCCGGACGCCCTCGGCGTCGCCGCCTGAGGCCGGGCCTCGGGCGCGACGGCCTTCACCCACCACGCATGCGGCCCCGGAGCGACCGGAGCGGCGCCGATCCTGTCGATGGGACCGACCATGGAATATCAGGGCATCGTTTCGATCGAGGTTCCGGAGACGCCGCATCTGGGAGGCAACGCCGACCACGGCGACCCCTATTCCTTCGCGCCGAGCGTGGTGCGCCACCTCGTCGAGCGCTTCGCCCTGCGCTCGATGCTCGATCTCGGTTCGGGCCAGGGCCATACGGCGGCCCTGTTCCACCGGCACGGCGTCGCCGCGATCGCCTGCGACGGGCTCGGGCGCAACATCCGCGACAACGTCTTCCCGACGGTCCAGTCCGACTTCACGCAGGCGCCCTTCGTCTGCGCCGTCGATCTCGTCTGGTGCCAGGAGGTCGCCGAGCATGTCGAGGAGCGCTACCTCGGCAATTTCATCGGCTCGCTTGCCTGCGGCAAGGTCATCCTCATGACCCACGCCCTGCCGGGCCAGCACGGATACCACCACGTCAACTGCAAGGACGCCGCCTACTGGATCGAGGCGGTCTCGCGGGCCGGCTACCAATGCGCCGTGGCCGACACCAACCGCGTGCGCGCCCTCGCGCAGCAGGACGGCGCGGCCTACCTGGCCCGGACCGGCCTCCTGTTCACCCGCTGCTGAGGCGGGCGTCGCCGTCACCGAAGGACGAAGGGGGGGACGATGGCCGACTGGGCCCGCATCGTGATGAACCGGCAGACCGACCAGGTCATCCGCCAGCTCGATCACGCGTCCCTCGACGCGCTGGAGCTGTCCGGCAACCAGTGGGGGCGCTTTCCCTGGCGGACCTTCCGCGAGCTGCACTACCCGCAGTTCGACATCTGCCGGGAGATCGATCACGACCGCCTCTACGACGTGGTCTTCGCCGAGCAGGTCTTCGAGCACCTGACCTATCCCTACCGGGCGGCGCGGAACGTGTGGCGGATGCTCAAGCCGGGCGGCTATTTCGTCATCACCACGCCGTTCCTGCTCAAGATCCACAACCACCCCGTCGACTGCTCGCGCTGGACCCCGGTCGGCATGCTCTACTTCCTGGAGGAGGCGGGGTTCGACCCGCGCGCGACCTATGTCGACAGCTGGGGCAACCGGGCCTGCATCAACGCCAACTACGAGCGCTGGGCGGATTACGTGGAGGGCGTGCACAGCCTCCAGAACGAGCCGGACTTCCCCATCGTGGTCTGGGCCATCGCGCAGAAGCCGAAGGACTGAGGCGGCGGGCGGCTACCCCGCCGCGACGGCGTGTACGAAGCTCGCGATGCCGGCGCTGCGCAGCGGCCGGTAGGCCAGCGCGCGCAGGGCCGGGCCGTCGAGATGGGAGCTGTGAGACACGGGGCGCCCTGGCAATCGCTGTATCCGAAAAGATATAGCACTGTGCCGCAAGCGGCGCGGCTTGCCCAGGTGCTGGCCGGATGGGCCACGCGGCCGGCTCAGGGCGTCGCGGGGGCCGCCGGCGAGAGGCGGGCGAGGAAGGGCAGGGCGGCCTTTTCGGCGGCGCGCTCGATGGCGCGGTAATGCGCGACCACGTCGGCACCGAAGGCCGAGAGCCTCGCCCCGCCCCCGGCCTTTCCGCCGGCCTGCGTCTCCACCACGGGGCGGCCGAAGCCGGTGTTCATGGCCTCCACCAGCATCCAGGCCCGGCGGTAGGACATGCCCAGCGCCCGTCCGGCCGCCGAGATCGAGCCGTGCTCGGCGATCATCTCCAGAAGCTGCACCTTGCCGGGCCCGACGCGGTGGTCGGGGCCGAGATCGATACGGATGCTCAAGCTGGCCATCGGGTCTCCTCGCGGCGCTCGTCCTAGCACGGGGCGCGGCCGGAAGGGATTTCTCCCGGCGGGTCTGGCCACGGCTCGTGTCGGCCGTATATAGCGCCGCGTAGAGGCGGGATGGTCTCGCTGCCGAAGGCCGCGTGATCCGCCCTTCCCCGAAACCCGCCGAGGACCGACCCCGCATGATGCCGTTCACCCGCGCCCTGCTCGTCGCAGGGCTTCTCCTCGGCGCGCAGGCCGCGCACGCCGCCGAGACCGTCACGGTCTTCGCCGCCGCGAGCCTGAAGAACGCCATCGACAATGCCGGCAAGGCGTTCACGGCCCGGACGGGCGCGGAGATCAAGGCGAGCTACGCGGCGTCCTCGGCGCTGGCCCGGCAGATCGAATCGGGCGCGCCCGCCGACCTCTTCGCCTCGGCCGACCTCGAATGGATGGACTATCTGGCCAGGAAGAACCTCATCAAGGCCGACAGCCGCGTGAACCTGCTCAACAACCGCCTGGTGGTGGTGGCGCCGAAGGAGTCCGCGGCGGCCGAGGTCGCCTTCACCGCCGAGGGCTTCGCCAAGGCCCTCGGACCGGACGGGCGGCTCGCCACCGGCGAGGTGAATTCGGTGCCGGTGGGCAAATACGCCAAGGCCGGCTTCGAGACGCTCGGGCTCTGGGGCACCATCCAGCCGCGCCTCGCCCAGGCCGACAACGTGCGCGCGGCGCTGGCGCTGGTCTCGCGCGGCGAGGCGCCCCTCGGCGTTGTCTACGAGAGCGACGCCAGGTCGGATCCGGGCGTGAAGGTCGTGGGCGTGTTTCCCGAGGGCAGCCACCCGCCGGTGGTCTATCCCTTCGCTCTCACCCTGGAGGCGAAGGGCGAGGCCGGCGCCCAATTCCTCGACTTCCTGAAGAGCGCCGCCGGCAGGCCCTTCTTCGAGGCGCAGGGCTTCACGGTGATCGCCAAGCCCTGAGGGCCGCGTCAGTCAGATCACCGGCACCGCGCCGAGGCCGCCACCGTAGAAGACGGCGTGCCCGGCATAGTAGAGGGTCAGGAACAGGGCCAGCGCGGCGCCGTAGGCGGCGGGCGCCAGCACGACGCTGCGGCGCGTGGCGGGCTGGCGGGCGTCGTCGGCGGCGATGGCGAGCAGCACCGCGATGATGCCGGAATGGCCGATCGCGTCGAGCTTGCCGAACTCGAACACCGCCGAGACGAACACCGCGACGAGGATGATCGCCGCCATGCGCCGCACCAGCGGCGTCCAGATCAGGGCGAAGGCGAGGGTGAATTCGATGACGCCGGCGGCGCGCATGAACAGCTCCGGCGAGGCGCCGAGGGTCATGGCGGGCTTGGCGACCAGCAGGGGCGCGGTCCAGTCGGGGAAGGCCCATTTCTCGACGGAGGCCCACATCAGCGTCACGGCGGCGGCGGCGCGCATCACGTCGAGGGGGCGCAGGCCGAAGGGCGAGCGCCCGGTCCCGGTCATGATCAGATAGGCGGCGATGCCGAGGAAGATCGGGTAGTCGGCGAGATGGAAGGCGCCGTAGCTCCAGGTCGCGAAGCCGAACAGGAAGACGATGCCGAGCCCGCCGAGCGGCAGCGTGCGCCGCCAGATCATCGACACGGCGATGGCGAGCTGGAGCCAGGAGATCCAGCCGGCGTCGGTCTTGAGCTCGGGCGTCAGGATGATGCCGCCGAGGCACCAGAGCGAGACGAAGAAGAAGCCGCAGACGGCCCGTACCAGCCGCTCCGTATCGAGCCGCACCCGCGCGGTGACGCGGTCGAGGCCGGAGAGGAGGGCGCCGCCGATGGCCGTGCCCTCCGCCATGCACCCCGCCATCAGGCAGATCAGGGCGAGGCCGGTGAGCCACTCGAAATCGGCGCAGAGCACCTGTTCGAGCCCCTGCGGCTGGCCCGCGAGGTTGAAGGCGCAGAACCATTTGACATGGGCGCTGGCCTCCTGCGTGGCGAGGAGGAGGAGCGGCAGGGCCGCCGCGAACGCCGCACCGGATGTGGAATAGCCCCGACCGAACCGAACCATGGAGCCCTCGGCGACACGCAGCTACGCAACGAGTACGTGCGTAATGTCGCTCAAGCGGCCGGACGGCGCTAACGATTTGTTAGGAGATCTTACCGAAAAGTTAACGGCCCCGTTTCCGTCGCCGTCGCCTTGGACCCCGTCGGGCGCTCTCAGAAGCGCCCGACAGGGTCCAAGTTCTTGTGATGGCGTATGTCCGGACGGAGAACCGGGATCCGCTTCCCCTGAACATGCTTCAGGGTTGCGGCGCGGTGGCGGGGAAGCCGCCCTCCGCGACCCGCGCCGGCTTGTCCGCCGACAGGGTCTTCAGGAAGGCCACGATGTCGGCCTTCTCGCCCGGCGACAGGGCGAGCGCGCGGATGTCCTTCGAGCGGCTCGGCCTGTCGATCCCGCCGCAGTTGTAGAGGTCGATCACGGCCTCGAGGGTCGGGACAGAGCCGTCATGCATGTAGGGCCCCCGTTCGGTCACCTGCCGCAGGCCGGGGGTCTTGAAGGCGTAGCGCAGCGCCGGAGAGTTCGGGAAGAACTTCCCCCGGCCGATATCCTCGCCCGTGGCGCTGCCGATGTCGTGGAAGGAGCCGTCGCTGAACGCCCAGCCGGAATGGCAGGCGGCGCAGCCCGCCTTGCCCGTGAACAGGGCGAAGCCGTGCTTGGCCTTCGCGTCGACGGCGGTCTCGTCTCCGGCGATCCAGCGGTCGAAGGGGGCGTCCGGCGAGACGATCAGGCGCTCGAAGGTGGCGAGCGCCGCCTCGACCCGCTCGCGCGTCACCGCCGGATCGGGGAAGGCGTCGGCGAATCCCTTCGCGTAGTCCGGGTCGGCGGCGAGGCGGGCGAGCGCCTCCGCTTCCGGCAGGTTCATCATCCGCTCGGAGGTGATCGGCGTGAAGGCGACGGTGTCGAGGTCGCGGAACTTGCCGTCCCAGCCGAGCCGCTCCTGCCAGGCGAGGTTGAGCAGGGTCGGCGTGCGCCGGGGCAGGGCGAGCCCGTCCCGTGCCTCGGCGCGGGCCCGGCTGTCTCCCCAGGCGTGGTCGGGGTTGTGGCAGCTCGCGCAGGTGCGGTCCCGCTCCCCGGACAGGAGCGGATCGAAGAACAGCCGCCGGCCGAGCTCGGCCTTGGCGAGGCTGTAGGCGTTCTCCTCGGGGAACGGGATCGCGGCGGGGCGGCGATAGGCGGCGCGCGTCTCGTCGCCGAGCCGGTCGGGCCCCATCGCGCCGTAGCCGGCGGCGCCGAGAACCATGAGGAGCGCCGCTGCGGCGCCGCCGAGCTTCCACGTCATGACGGAACCTTTCCGCCGTGTTTCTAGCCGCCGAGCCGTTGCCGAAGCGTGAAGATTTCCTTGCGCTTAAGAGTTGCCGAGGGCCGCCCTGGTGACGGCTCCGGTGCCGATGTCGTCGCTGCCCTCCATGCCGAGCAGGGCGATCAGCTTCAGCCGCGCCCGGCTCACGCGGCTCTTCACGGTGCCGACGGCGACGCCGCAGATGGCGGCGGCCTCCTCGTAGGTGAAGCTCTGTGCGCCAACCAGCACGAGCGCCTCGCGCTGAGGCACGGGGAGGGTGTTCAGGGCGGCCTCGAAGGCGCGCATCTCGACGCGCACCTCCTGCTCCGGCAGGCTCGAGAGGCGGCCGGCGATGCTGCCGTCGGCGTCCTCCACCTCGCGCTTGCGCTTGCGCTGCTCGGAGTAGAACAGGTTGCGCAGGATCGTGAACAGCCACGCATAGAGGTTGGTGCCCCTCTGGAAGCTGTCGGACTTGGTCCAGGCGCGCACCAGGGTGTCCTGGACGAGGTCGTCGCTGCGGTCGAGGTCGTAGGTCAGGGAGAAGGCGAAGGCGCGCAGCGCCGGGATGGCGCCGAGCAGCAATTCGCGCATCTCCGGCTCGACCTCGCCGGGCCGGAGCTCGGCCAGTGCCGCCGCCGGGGCGCCTTGGAAGGCTGTCTGCGTCATCGGGAGGGCTCCTCCGGCTTGGCGCTCGCGGCGAGCTCCGCCAGGAGCGCCGTGAACCGTTCGGGAAGCGGCTGCGCGACGAGGCTCGCGTAATGAAGGCGCAAGCCCTGTCCGATCCGGCGGCGCGCGTCGGCATCGAGGCGCCGCGCGCTCCTGGCGCATGGATCGCCTGCGGCCTGTCGGTGCGTCTCGTCGTCGGTCCGCGTCATCGTCACCCGTCTGGTTCGTGAGACGGGCGCGGCGAACGCCGGAAGGCGCGTCGATCCCGTCACGGACCGGCGGTGCTAGACCTCAAGTATTTAATGCGATCTGAAACCGGCGTTCATGCAATCTTAATGCGAACTTGGCCGTAAAAAATAATATCGACCGGCAATGCTCAAGCTGATCTGAAGTATGTCGGATTGTTTCTGCTGAAATATGTTCGGCGCTTTCCCGGCGTGCTGGAGCCTCCCCCGGTCCCGCCGATCGCGGCGCCGATCCGGCTGCCAAGAGCGGCACGCCGCCGGCCGGGCCGAAGGGGTCGGGATGGTGCCGGTGGAGAGGATCGAACTCCCGACCTTCGGTTTACAAAACCGCTGCACTACCGCTGTGCTACACCGGCCCCTGTGCGGCGTGCTAACAGCCGCGAGCCGGGCGTTCAAGCCGGGCGGGCCGGGGGCCGGTCAGGCAGGAGCGGCGTCGCATGCGGGCTCGCGCGGGGGAGGAGGAGACGGGCCGGCGGTTCGGGCTGAGCCATCTCGCCGACCGGAGCGTCGCGGCCATGCTCGGGCTCGGCTTCGCCTCCGGCATCCCGTTCCTGCTCGTCTACGTGACCCAGTCGGCCTGGCTCTCGGAGGCGAAGGTGCCCATCGGCGTCCTCGGCCTGATGAGCGAATTGACGCTCGCCTACAAGTTCAAGTTCCTCTGGGCGCCCTTCCTCGACCGCTACGATCCGCCGCTTCTCGGCCGCCTGCTCGGGCGGCGGCGCGGCTGGATCGTGGTCTCGCAGATCGGCGTGATGGCGACGCTCGCCGGCGTCGCCTTCGGCGATCCGGCGCACTGGCTCGCCTGGACGGTGATCTTTTCCCTGTCGCTCGGGTTCGCCGGGGCGACGCAGGACGTGGTCATCGACGGCTGGCGCATCACCGTCGCGCCGCCGGAGCGGCAGGCGCTGATGTCGTCCTGGTCGGAGGTCGGCTGGCGCATGGGCAACCTCGCCGCCGGGGCCGGCGCCCTCTATCTCGCCGACGCCTACGGATGGCGCGCCGCCTATCTCTGCATGGCCGCGCTGATGGCGCCCGGCCTCCTCGCGGCGCTGCTCGCGCCCGAGCCCGAATCGGATCTGCACGCGCGGCACGACCATCCGGGCTTCGTCGAGACGGTGTGGGCGCCGATCCGCGAGCTGACCAGCCGGCTCGGGCCGATGGCGATCCCGATTCTCATCCTGATCGCGGGCTTCCGCATGCCCGGCTACGTGGCGAGCGCGATGGCGCTGCCGCTGTTCAAGAGCCTGCACTACTCGAACACCGACATCGCCACCGTGACGAAGCTCTTCGGATTCGGCGTCGCGCTGGGAGGGACGTTCCTCGCGAGCTACATCGTGCCACGCATCGGCATGATGGCGAGCCTGCTCGTCGGCACGGTGGCCGGCTCCGCCTCGCATCTCTCGCTCGCCTATCTGGCGCTGCATGGGGGCGAGGGAGGCGACGCCTTCTGGACCTTCGCGCTGACGGTGAGCATCGACAGTTTCGCCTACGCCTTCGCCTCCATCGTGCTCATCGCCTACATGTCCTCGCTCGCCGCCACCGAGCATGCGGCGAGCCAGTATGCGCTGCTCACCTCGCTCTGCGCGCTGCCCGGAAGCCTGCTCGCCGGCGCCTCGGGCTTCGTCATCGAGTATACCGGCTTCGCCTGGTTCTTCGTGGCGACCTCGCTGATCGGCGCGCCCGTGGCGCTTCTGTGCTGGTGGGTGTGGCACCGCCACCGGCGGATGGCGTCGCACGTTGCGTAGACGGCTCCGGATCAGTTCTCAGCTGCGCGTTCCACGGCGACATCCAGTGTGGTCCAGGCGAAAACCTCGATCCCGGCCTCGTCGTAGATCAGAAACCCATGGATCGGCCTCTCCGGCACGGCGATAGCGGTGATGCCTTCCTCTCGCGCCCGCTGCGGCTTCAGATCGGCGGCAAAACCGGCCAGTTCACGCTCGGCAACGGGCGCGAGTGCCTTCTCGCCTGCCTCGACCGCGTCGGCGGTGGTGGCGAAAGCTCCCGCCAGGGTCTCGTAGGGCGCGGGCGCCTTCCAGGGTGGGAAGACGGCCAGCTTGACTGTGTAGCTCATTCGCCGAGCGTGTCCCCGGAGGCCCTAACGCCGCGTTCCGCTTCCCGCCCCTGCCACCCATCGGCCTGACCGACAACCGTCGGGGGGATCGGCCCTCAGCGGCCGCTGCGCCGGGCGGCGACGAGGCTGAGGGCGGCGAGGTCCTTGGCGCCGTCTCCGTGGGCAACCGCGTCGATGAGGTTGTCGCGCAGCACTCCGGCGAAGGGCATCGGCACCCCGGCGGCCTCCGAGGCGGCGAGCGCCAGGCGGATGTCCTTGAGGCCGAGGGCGAGCCCGAAGCCCGGCGGCTCGTAGCGGCCGGCGGCGATGCTCGCGCCGTAGCCCTTGTAGACGGGCGAGGCGAACAGCGTGCTCGTCAGCAGGTCGAGGAGGTCGGCGCCCGCGACGCCGTGTCCCTCGGCGAAGGCCGCCGCCTCGCCCATCGCCTCGATCGCCGCGATCAGCATGAAGTTGCCGGCGAGCTTCACCGCGTTGGCGCGGAAGGGCGCGTCGCCGAAGCGCCAGGTCTTGGCGCCCATGGCGTCGAGGAGAGGGGCCGCCGCCTCCACCGCCGCGGGCGGTCCCGCCGCGACGATGTTGAGCGCGCCCTTCTCCGCGACGTCCGGCCGTCCGAAGACGGGGGCTGCGACGTAGGGCACGCCCGCCCGCTCATGGAGGAGCGCGAGTTCGCGCGCGAGCGCCACGGAGACGGTGCTCATGCTCAGGTGCAGGGCGGGTTTCGCGGGAGCGTCGATGAGGCCGCCCTCGACGATCACCGCGCGCAGGGCCGCGTCGTCGGCGAGCATGGTGATCGCGGCCTCCCCCAAGAACGCTTCCTGCGGCGTCGCGACGGGCACCGCGCCCTCCAGCCCCTCGGCCGCGCCCGGCGAGCGGTTCCAGACCCGCACCCGGTGCCCGGCGCGGATCAGGCTGCCCGCCATCGCCCGGCCCATGCGGCCGAGCCCGATGAAGCCCACGTCCATGGATCGTCTCCGTTTCGGGGTGTCAGACCGCCGCGCCTTCGAACGGAGCCGTTCGAAGGCGCAAGGCCAGCGCGACCGCGCGCCGGCGCCCGTGCGCCGAACCGCCTTCGGAGCGATGATATCGATCCAAAGGCAACTCGGTCTCAGTGGGAATCGAGGAAGCCGATGGCGTCCGCGTTGAAGCGGTCGGTGGCCTCCATGTGGACGAGATGGCCGACGCCCTCGATCACCTCGGCCCGCCCGTTCGGCATCCTGGCCGCGAGCGCCCGCGCGTGGGCGGCGTTGTCGCCCATGCCCTTGCGCAAGCCTTCCGGCGCGTAGGCCTTGCCCGGCGCGTTGCGGTCGTTGCCGCCCATGATGAAGAGCGTCGGCACGCTCACCAGCGGGATCTCGTGGACGACGGGCTGGCCCCAGATCGCCTGATAGGAATTCACGAAGGATTGCAGCCAGCGCCGGTACTCGCCCGAACCCTTCACCCGTTCGCGCAGGCTCACGAACGGCTCGATGGCGGATTCCGGCAGCGAGAGCGCGTAGCTCGTCATCAACTGCCGGCGGTAGTCGTCGGCGGTCATCTCGCCCTCGCGCTTCAGCAGGACGGCGTCCGGGACCGGCGGCACCGTGAAGCGGTAGTCCTCCAGCCCGATCGGCGCTTCGAGCACCAGGCTGTTGATCCGGGTCGGCGCGTTGCGGGCGAGCCGTACCGCGAGCATGCCGCCCATGGAGTGGGCGATCACGTCGATGCGCTCCAGGCCCATGGCGTCCATCAGCGCCACGGTGTCGGCGGCCATGCGGTCGAAGGTGAAGGGGCCGACGGGCTTCGACGACTTGCCGAAGCCGAGCTGGTCGGGCGCCACCACCCGGTAGCCCGCGCCGGTCAGCGCGGCGATCACCGGCTGCCAGTAGCTCGACGGGAAGTTGCGCCCGTGCAGCAGGAAGACCGTGCGGCCGTTGGCGCTGCCCTGCGGCGCCACGTCCATATAGGCGAGGCGCTGCGCCTCGCCGTCGCGGGTGAGGTCGAGATAATTGACCGGATAGGGATAGGCGAACCCCTCGAGCGCGATCCCGAGCGGCGGCGGGGCGCCGTCCTGGGACAGGGCGTCCTGGGCCGCCGCGATCCGCGGAGCGGCGGCGGCGATCATGAGGCCGGCAAGCAGGGCGGCGATGCGCATCAGGAATGGTCCCGGCTGGATGTCCGGCTGCGCACATATCGACGCCGGTCCGGTTCGCCGTGTGACATAGGGCACTTGAGGCGAGGGGAAGCGCCCGATACCGCACGGGTTCCTCCCGGAGACCGCATCCACGATGGCCGCTCCGCTCGGTCCGACCCCGCCGAAGGCCCATGACGGGCTGCCCCCGCGCGAGCGCGTGCTCGCCATGGCCGCGATCTCGCTCGCCATGACCATGGCGGTGCTCGACGGCGCCATCGTCAACGTGGCCCTGCCGGTGATGGCCAAGGACCTCGCGGTGCCGCCCTCGGCCGCGATCTTCGTGGTCAACGGCTACCAGATCGCGGTGACGGCGGCGCTGCTGCCCTTCGCCTCCCTCGGCGACATCCTGGGGTATCGCCGCGTCTATCTCTCGGGGCTGGCGGTGTTCGTGGCGGCCTCCCTCGCCTGCGCGCTCTCGCCGAACCTGTCGGTGCTCATCGCCGCGCGCATCGCGCAGGGGCTCGGCGCCGCCGGCATCATGAGCGTCAACATCGCCCTGGTGCGCTTCGTCTACCCGAACCGCATGATCGGGCGCGGCGTCGGCAACGTCGCCCTCGTGGTGGCCATGGCCTCGGCGGCGGGCCCGACGGTGGCGGCGGCGATCCTGTCGGTGGCCTCCTGGCCCTGGCTGTTCCTGGTGAACCTGCCCGTGGGGCTCGTCGCGCTCCTCGTCGCCTCGCGCACGCTGCCCGTGACGCCCCGGAGCCGGGCGCGCTTCGATCTGCCGAGCGCGCTGCTCAACGCCGTGACCTTCGGCCTGCTCATCATCGGCATCGACGGGCTCGGCGAGGAGGCCGGGCGCGGTGTTGCGCTCGCCGAGATCGCCGGGGCGCTCGCGGTGGGCACGGTGCTGGTGCTGTACCAGCTCCGCCTGCCGGTGCCGCTGCTGCCGGTGGACCTGCTGCGCATCCCGGCCTTCGCGCTCTCCATGGCGACCTCGATCGCCTCCTTCGGGAGCCAGATGATCGCCTATCTGGCGCTGCCCTTCTACCTTCAGGACGTGCTCCACCTCTCCGAGACCCGCACCGGCTTCCTGATGACGCCCTGGCCCATCGCCATCGCGCTGATGGCGCCGATCTCGGGGCGGCTGTCGGACCGCTTCCCGCCGGGGATCCTCGGCGGCATCGGGCTCGCCGTGATGGCGGCGGGGCTCACCGGGCTGGCCCTGTTGCCGGCCGAGCCGACGACCTTCGACATCGTCTGGCGGCTCACCGTCTGCGGCTTCGGCTTCGGGATGTTCCAGTCGCCGAACAACCGGGTCATCCTCACCAGCGCCCCGCGCGAGCGCAGCGGCGGCGCGAGCGGCATGCAATCGACGGCGCGGCTCACCGGGCAGTCCCTCGGCGCGGCCTGGGTCGCGGTGCTGTTCGGGCTGACCCACGGCACCGGGGCGGAGCGGGCCATCGCCTTCTCGCTGTGGTCGGCGGTGGCGCTCGCGGTGTTCGGCGGCGTGGCGAGCGTCCTGCGGCGCCAGCCGGAGGGCTGAGCGCGGGCGCCCGCCGCGCGCCTGCCCTGCATCCTGCGCCGGGCACGGGCCGCGCGGCGGCGCGTTGACCGGCGACTTTTCACGTCAGTCTTGGCTTTCACGTCAGTCTCGGAGCATCCCATGGACCTCGATCTCACCGGGCGCCGCGCCCTCGTCACAGGCTCGACGGGCGGCATCGGCTACGCCATCGCCAGGGAGCTCGCCGGCCTCGGCGCCAGCGTCGGCATCAACGGCCGCACGCCCGCGCGCGTCGACGCCGCGATCGCCAAGCTGAAGGGCGAGAGCGCGGGCGGCGAGGTGTTCGCGGCGGTGGGCGACGTCGCCACCGCCGAGGGGGTCGACGGGCTGGTCGCCTCGCTCGGAAGCGTCGACATCCTGGTCAACAACACCGGCATCTTCGAGCCGAAGCCGTTCTTCGAGATCCCGGACGCCGACTGGCAGCGCTTCTTCGACGTCAACGTGATGAGCGGCGTGCGCCTGTCGCGGGCGCTGACGCCGGGCATGGTCGAGCGCGGCTGGGGTCGGGTGGTGTTCGTCTCCAGCGAGTCCGGGATCAACATCCCCGTGGAGATGGTCCATTACGGGATGACGAAGACGGCGCAGCTCGCAGTGGCGCGGGGCCTCGCCGAGACGGTGGCCGGCACCGGCGTCACCGTGAACAGCGTGCTGCCCGGCCCGACCCTGTCGGACGGCGTTGAGGTCTTCCTGAAGCAGATGGCCGGCGAGGCCGCCCATCCCGACCTCGACGCGCTCGGACGCGCCTTCGTGGCGGAGCACCGGCCGACCTCGCTGATCCGCCGGCTCGCCGGCGTCGAGGAGGTGGCGAGCATGGTGGCCTATGTCTGCTCGCCGGCCGCGAGCGCCACGAGCGGGGCCGCGCTCAGGGTCGATGGCGGCCTCCTGCGCAGCATCGCCTGAGAGGGCGGCTGTCCGGCCCCCGCGAAAAACGCTCCCGGCCCGTCTTGGGCGGCCGGGAGCGGGAGCGCGAACCGGAGCGGGTCGGAATTCAGGCCTTCAGGTGGGCGGCGAGGTGCTTGTTCATCTCGAACATGGTGCACTTGTCCTTGCCGAAGACGAGCTTCAGCTTGTCGTCGGCGAGGATCTCGCGCTTGTTGGCCGGGTTCTGAAGGTTGTGCTTCTTGATGTAGTCCCAGACCTTGCTGACCACCTCGCCGCGCGGCAGCGGGCTGGTGCCGACAATGGCGCCGAGCTCGGCGGAGGGCTTCAGGGGCTGCTGGAGGGCGTTGGGCTTGGCGCCGGCGGCGGCCTTGGGCGCGGCGGCTTTCTTGGCGGCGGGCTTGGTCTCGGTCTTGGTGGCCATCACATTCCTCCGGTTCAGGCGCAGAGCGCAGCCGCCCCTACACAGGAGGCAACTTAGGTGCAACAACTAAGCGGTGGGCGGAGCGTTCCAAGGGGGACGCGCCCGCGAAGCGTTCCTCGTCCACAGCGGCGGACGGTGCGAGCGCGTTCGCGAGACAGGGTCCCGACAGTATTGGCACCCGTCAATCCTTTGTAAACCATCGACGACCTGCGGTCTCCGCCTCCGGGCCCGCGCCCGCCGGGACGCTGCCGGGACGCTCCTGCCCCGCGAGAACCGGCCCCCGCGACGATTGCGCTTCCCCGCGAAGGATGCTTCGGTCCCCGTCCAGGCCCCGCGAGAGACGGGGCCGCGTGAAGGAGACGACCCCTTGATTCTCGTCAGCGTGATGTATCCCGGCGGCCCCGGCACGACGTTCGACATGGCGTATTATCTCGGCCACCACATGCCGCTGGTGCGCGAGCGCTGGGTCTCCCTCGGCCTGCACGAGGCGCGCATCGTGCGCGGCGTCGGCACCCCGGACGGCGGCCCGGCCCCCGTCCAGGTGATGGCGCTGCTGACCTTCGACTCGGCGGAGGCCTTCGCCAAGGCGGCGGCCGCCCATGGCGAGGAGATCTTCGGCGACATCCCGAACTTCACGAACACGCAGCCGGCGGTGCAGATCAACGACTTCGCCGAGCCCGCGCAGGGGCGATGATCGACATCGTCAAGCTGGTCCAGGCGAAGAACCCGGCCCTCGGCAACTATGTCCTCGTGCTGCGCTCCGACGCGCGCGCCCTCGACGGGCCCGAGCGGCTGGGCGACGCCGCGCGGGCCTGGATCGAGGCGCATGCGCCGGGCGCCGCCTTCTCGCGCGAGACCGTGGCCCTCGCGCCGTATCCCGGCGGCGTCCCGGCGGAGCGCATGGTGAGCGTGCTCGCCTTCAAGGACGCCCGGCATCTCGCCGCCTTCGCCACGGCCTGGACCGCCGACCCGGAGCCGGACGAGGCCCCCGCCGGCTGAGCGTCCTCAGGCCGCCCGCAGGGTGCGGATCGCCCCGAGCGTGTCCCTGCGGACGGTCTCGAGGTCGCGGATCAGGGGGGCGAGATCGCCGTCGCCCCTCGCCGCCGCCTCGATGAGCCGGCACAGCTCCGACAGGCCGACGAAGCCGAGCATCCCGGCAGCCGCGATCAGCGCGTGGGCGTCGTGGGCGATCTGCTCGCGGCTGCTCTCCTCGGGGCGCAGGCGCTCGCCGAGCTCCGCCGCGAGCATGCCGAGCAGCCCGTCGACCTTGTCCGGCCCGAAATTGTCGCGCACCGCCGCGAAGGCCGCCCGGTCGATCGTCGCCGCCGCGAGGGGAGCCTCGGCGTCCGGGGGGGGCGGGGCCGGCGCCAGGGCCCAGCGCTCGATGGCGCCGAAGAGCTCGGCCCGCTTGAACGGCTTGCCGACATGGTCGTCCATGCCCGCCTCGCGGAACGCCGCGATCTGGCTCGGGAGCATGTTGGCGGTCATCGCCAGGATCGGCACGTCGCGGGCCGGCGCGGGCATGGCGCGGATGCGGCGGGTGGCGCTCAGGCCGTCCATGCCCGGCATCTGCACGTCCATCAGCACGAGGTGATAGGGCCGGCCGTCGGCGTCGGCGCGCGCCACGGCGGCCACCGCCTCGGCGCCGTCATTGGCGCAATCGACCTCGAACCCGCCGGCCTCGAGCACCGCGCGGGCGAGCTCCTGGTTGAGCGGCACGTCCTCGGCGAGGAGGAGCCGGCGCCGGACCGCCTTGTCCGCGCCGGGCGCAGGAAGCGCCTCGACCGGGACCTCCGGCTCGGGGGGCGCCTCGGCGCGCGGCAGCGTCAGCGTGAACCAGAAGGTCGAGCCGACCCCCTCCCGGCTCTCCACGCCGATGGTGCCGCCCATCATCGCCACGAGGTCGCGGCAGATCGAGAGGCCGAGGCCGCTTCCGCCGAAGCGCCGGCTGATCGAGCCGTCGACCTGGCTGAAGCGCTTGAACAGCCGGGCGTGCTGCTCCACCGAGATGCCGATGCCGGTATCGGTCACGCTGAAGCGCATGCTCTCGCCCGCCGGAGCGGCGCCCTCGTGGCCGACCGTCAGCGACACGGTGCCGGCGGGGGTGAACTTCACGGCGTTGTTGAGGAGGTTGAGCAGCACCTGCCGCAGCCGGTTCTCGTCGCCGAACAGATGCTCGGGCAGGCCCGGATCCAGGCTCACCTCGATGGCGAGCCCGCTCTTGAGGGCGCTGCCGCGCACGATCGCGACGGTGTCGCCGACGAGCTGGCCCAGCCGGAAGGGCGCGGGATCGAGCTGGAACTGGCCGGCCTCGATCTTGGAGACGTCGAGGATATCGTCGACCACGGTCAGCAGCGCCGCGCCCGCCCCCCGGATCAGCCCCAGGCGGTGCCGGTCCTCCATGGTCAGGTGCGTCTCGTCGAGGAGCAGCCCGGCATAGCCGAGGATGCCGTTGAGCGGCGTGCGGATCTCGTGGCTCATGGCGGCCAGGAACTCGCTCTTGGCGGCGCTGGCGCGCTCGGCCTCGGCGCGGGCGGCCTGGGCCTCGGCGGTGAGGGCCAGCAGGGCCGCCTCGGCGCTCTTGCGCTCGGTCACGTCGAAATGCAGCCCGACGAGGCGCAGCGGCTTTCCGTCCGGGTCGTACAGGGTGCGGCCGCGGGCGGCGACCCAACGCTCGCCCACCCGGAACTCGGCGCCGTAGACGCCGCGGGAGGCCACCGCGCCGTAGACGGCGTTCCAGGCGTCCTGGATGTCGTCGGGATGGACCAGCGCCGTCCATTCGGCGGTGGTCAGGCCGCGCGTCTTGCCGGATTCGGGCAGGCCGTAGATGCGCAGGCTCTCCGGCGAGAGCAGGGTCACGCCCTCGCGCATGTCCCAGTCCCAGGTGCCCGCCTCGGCGGAATCGAGGGCGAGGCGCAGCAGGTTCTGGGCCTTCTCCAGGGCGATGCGCGCGGTGACGATCTCGTCGATGTCGAGCGCCGTGCCCAGCCACTCGACGACCCGCGTCTCGTCGAGGGGGTCGCGCACGGGGGTCATCACCAGCTTGTGCCAGCGCCAGGCGCCGTCGTGGCGCCGCAGGCGGCCCTCGGTGGAGTAGCCGGTTCCGGTGGCGCTCGCCTCAGCCCAGGCGGCCTCCATCCCGGCCGCGTCGTCGGGATGGTTGCGTGCCAGACGCTCCTCGCGCGTGGCGCCGACAGGGCCGTAATACTCGCGGAAGCAGGCGTTGACGTAGGTCGCCTCCCCGTCGGCGGGGTTCGTGGTCCAGACCAGCAGCGGCAGCGTCTCGGCGAGGCTGCGGTAGCGCATGTCCCTGCGCGAGAGCTCGGCCTCGGCCTCGCGCCGGTCGGTGATGTCGATGAGGATGCCGAACAGGCCGCGCACCGCGCCGGAGGCGTCCCGCGCGCAGGTGCCGCGCACGGTCACGTCCCGCACGCTCTCGTCGGGGCGCACGACGCGCGCGTCGAAGGTGAAGGGGTTGCCCGTGGCGATGGAGGCGCTGACGATCGCCGAGACGCGGCCGGCGTCGTCGGGGTGATAGATCCCCGCGAGGTCCGCGAGCTCCGGCGGAGGGCTGTCCGCCGGCCGCGCCGCGATCCGGTAGAGCCCCGCCGACCAGACCGGCTGGCGGTCGGAGAGGTCGACGCGCCAGTACCCGATCCCGGCCATCTGCTCGGCCATGGTGAGGAAGTGGTTGACCTTGGTGGTCTCCTGCTCGCGCAGGGCGAGCTCGCGGCCCTGCGCCTCGATCGTCTCCTCGTAGGCCCGCCGCGCCTCGATCTCGGCGCCTCGCCTCGTGTTGGCCTGGTGCAGGCGCAGATGCGCGACCACGATGGCCGCGAGGTCGCGCAGGGCCTCGGTCTCCTCCTCGCTCAGCGTGCGCGGCACGGTGTCGATGAGGCAGAGGGATCCGACCCGCAGGCCCGGTTCCACGATCAGCGGCGCGCCCGCGTAGAAGCGCAGCCACGGCGCGTCCACCACATAGGAGCGCGTGGCGAAGCGGGGGTCGCGCCGCGCGTCGGGGACGACGAGGACCGCGTCGCTGAGGATCGTGAACTGGCAGATCGATTCGCCGCGCGGCATCTCGCGGGGGACGGCGCAGGCCGTCTTGATCCACTGGCGGTCGGTGTCGACCAGCGACACGAACGCGTCGGACACCCCGAACAGGCGCCGTGCCGTGCGGCACACGGCCTCGAAATGCTCCTCGGACGGCGTGTCGAGAACCCGCAGGTCGCGCAGGGCCGCGATCCGCTCGGCCTCGTTGGGCGGCAGGATGCTCACCGATCCGTTCCCCGTTTCCCCCTCCGGTCGCCGTTGCGAACGGACCCGCGATTGTGACGGTTCCGACGCCGGAAATCAGCACACATCGTCGCGAATATCGTCGCGGACATCTTCCCGGCCGAGGCGACGGCGCGCGGCCTCCAGCCCCCAGACCATGCCGAGCATCATGTAGACGTGACGCCACTTCTCGATGTCGATCTGGAGCGCCTGGAGGAAGAACATCATCAGCGCCGGCCAGACGATCTGGGCATGGGCCCGGAACGGCGTGTCGCGCGCCATCAGCCGGAAGCCGACGGAGCCCGTCGCGGCGACGAGGACGATGAACACCGCCCCGCCGAGCCAGCCGCCATTGGCGAAGCTGCCGATATAGGAGTTGTGCGGCTCGATGCCGAAGATCAGGCGCCAGTGCATCGGCCCCATCCCGAAGGGCAGGCCGAGGAGCAGGCCCATGCCGCGGATCTGGTTGCCGAAGCGGCCGGTCTCGCCCTCGTCGTAGTCCTTGGTCAGCGCGGCGCGGTCCTGGATGCTTCTCGCCACCTGGTCGACGGACATCAGCGCGGCGAGCCCGATCAGGCCGATGGCGAGGGTGGCGAGGCCGAGCAGCACGATGCGCCGTCGCAGCGTGAGGGAATCGGTGGTCGCGTAGAGCGAGCCGACCATCACGCAGACGGCGACGACGCTGCCGCCCCAAGAGCCGCGCGAGAAGGACAGGAAGATGCCGGCCAGGATCACCACGAGGCCGGCGAGCGCGAGCACCGGGCGCCGGGCGGTGCCCGAAAGCAGCCCGTGCATCAGGTAGAGCGCCCCGAGGGTGAGGAACGAGCCGAACACGTTCGGGTCCTGGAAGGTGCCCGAGGCCCGGCCGTACATGCGGAAGAGCTCGTCGTTGCCGATGAGCTCGAGATAGCCGCCGATGCCGAGCAGCGCCGAGAACACGCAGCTCGCCGTATAGGCCCGCAGCGCCAGCTCCATCCGCGCCCGTGTGTCGTCGGCGAACAGCATGGCGAAGAACACGCCCGTCACCGCGAGATAGACGAGCTGGATCGTCCAGGTGAGCGGGAAGGGCTCGTCGAGATAGGGCAGCAGCGCCCCGACGATGGCGGTGAGATAGAGGATCAGCAGCCAGACCAGCGGCAGCGCCCCCCGGTGCAGGCGGATGCCGAGCGCCAGCCACAGCGCCATGGTCGGGATGGCGATGGCGTCGTAGGGCGAGGCGGTCTCGGAGAAGGCGAAGCAGGCGAAGAAGACGAAGGCCGCGAGCATCGCGTGCCCGAGGCCGAGCACGACCCGCCGGACCGGCACGCGGGCCCAGAGCCCGGCGCCCGGCAAAGCCTCCGCCTCGCGTGACGGGACGACGCCCATGAGGGGCGGGGCGGAGGTGGACGCCATGCGGGTACGCGGCTTTCACGCGGCCCCGGAACGCAGGGCCGCCTCACAGGCCGGCACCATGGCGTCAAATGGTTGATTTTTGCCGACGCGGCCGGCGGAGCGGGCACCCTAGACGAGCCATGCGTCCAAAAACCCCTGCGCATTGGCGCTGGTGGTCGAATAGCTGTTCGTCATCACGACGCCGCTCTCGTAGGAGCCGTTCCCGTCCATGTCCATGACGAGATAGGAGGTCTCTTGTCCGATGTTCGAGAACAGGTAGGCCGTGTTGTGGTGCGACCCGTTGAGCTTGTCGGACAGACGCGCGAACGACACGGCGTCCTCGATCGAGTCGATGCTCGTGGTGACCATGCCGAGATGCGGACCGTCGACGACGATCTGCGGAACGTCGATCCGGTCGAACTGGGTGAAGCGCATGATGACGTCGGCCGTCTCGGTCGTGGTGCCCGTATCGCCGAGGTTGAACACGAAGGTGTCGCGATCCCAGACATTGACGCCGTTGTCGATCATGATGTCCTTGCCGCGGCCGCCGATGATGACATCGCCGTCACCGGCGACGATGAAGTCATTGCCGTCTCCGCCGTCGATCCAGTCCTTGCCGAGGAATCCGTAGAGGCTGTCGTTGCCGCCGCCGCCATACAGCCGGTCGTTCCCCTGGCTGCCCATGATGTAATCGTTGCCGTTCGTATATTTGTTCGAATAGGCCATGGCAGCGCTCCTTCGTCCGATGGATGCGACCCTACGGACGAACGAGCCGGGGCGATGTGCAGCCCGTCACCCCATGGATATCGCCCGCCGGCCGGCCGCGCCGGTGCGGGCCCCGCTCACGCCTTGCAGGCGAGAAAGCCCTCGCGGATGGCTTCCGGGTCGAGGTTGCGGCCGATGAACACCACCCGCGACACGCGCGGCTCGTCGGCCCCCCAATCCGCCTGGAGATCGCCGTCGAGGATCATGTGGACGCCCTGGAAGACGAAGCGCTTGGGCTCGCCGGGGAAGGCGACGATGCCCTTGGCGCGCAGGATGTCCGGTCCCTGCTCCTGGGTCAGGTTCGAGATCCAGGGCATGAACTTCTCCGGGTCCACCGGGCCGTCGATCTTCGCCGAGACCGACTGGATCTCGGAATCGTGATGGTGATGGTGCCCCTCCTCGAGGAAGGCGGGCTCCAGGTCGAGGATGCGGCCGAGATCGAAGGCGTCGCGGCCGAGCACGGCCTCGAGCGGCACGGCGCAGCGCTCGGTGCGGTGGAGCTGGGCGTAGGGGTTCAGCCCACGGATCTCCCCCTCGACGCGCGACAGATCGGCCTCGCTCACGAGGTCGGCCTTGTTGAGCAGGATCACGTCGGCGAAGGCGATCTGGTTCTTGGCCTCCGGCGCGTCCTTGAGGCGCTCGGACAGCCACTTGGCATCGGCCACCGTCACCACCGCGTCGAGGCGGGCGGCGTCGCCCACGTCCTGATCGACGAAGAAGGTCTGCGCCACGGGGGCGGGATCGGCGAGGCCCGTGGTCTCGACGATGATCGCGTCGAACTTGCCGCGCCGCTTCACCAGCCCGTCCATGATGCGGATCAGGTCGCCGCGCACGGTGCAGCAGACGCAGCCGTTGTTCATCTCGAAGACCTCCTCGTCGGCGCCGACCACGAGGTCGTTGTCGATGCCGATCTCGCCGAACTCGTTGACGATCACGGCGTAGCGCTTGCCGTGCGGCTCGGTGAGGATGCGGTTGAGGAGCGTGGTCTTGCCCGCTCCGAGATAGCCGGTGAGCACGGTCACGGGGATCTTGCCGGAGGCGGTGGTCGGGGAAGCGTCGGACATGGCGTCTCTTCGGGAAGGCGTGGATGCTGCGTCGGGCCGGGGACGAACCGTCATATTGTATCGTTAAGGCCCGAGGGGAAGCGCGTGGCCCCCAGGGGAGGCCGAACCTGCGTGCAACGGGCCACACCTGCCGACGATGACGTTTCCGCCGCCCCCGTTTCCGATCACAAGTCCGGGGACGCCCTCCCGCCGTCTTGACGGCGTCCGGTGCGGCGCAGCATCGCTGCCTGACACGAATCCGGCCGGCTCCCGGCCCGTGCCGGGCGATCCCGAAACCCGGCGCGGCGCGCTCCGCCATACAAACGCGCCGTTCGCGGCCCCTGGAAGCCGTCGCGCCGGCCGTTGGCCGGGACACGGCGCGAGACGATGACGATGGACGCTCGCAAACCCCACGACCAGGATACGGCGGCCGGCGACCGGCGCGTCGGCGGCCGCCGTGCCGGCCTGCTGCCGATCGTCGTCGTGCTCTCGCTCATCGTGGCGGGGGTCGCGGCGGTGGCCGTCTTTCCCGAGCCGGCCCGGATGCTGGCGGAGAAGGGCGTCGGCTATGTCCGCTCCCTGTTCGGCGGGGAGGGCGAGGAGACCGCCGGCGAGGACGTGAAGGCCGGCCCGACGGAGCGCGTCTTCCGGCCGACGAAGGAGCAGCGCGCCGCCTTCGAGATCCAGCCCGTCAAGACCATGACCTTCCGGCCCGAGGGCTCGGCGGAGGGGCGCATCGCGCTCAACGACGACGACAACGTTCCCGTCGCCTCGCCCTATTCGGGCCGGGTGCTCAAGGTGCTCGTGCGCGCCGGCGACGACGTGAAGGCCGGCGACGTCCTCCTGACCATGGAGGCCACCGACATGGTCCAGGCGCAGAACGACTACCAGAGCGCGCTCAACACCCTGAACAAGACCGGCGCGCTCCTGAAGCTCGACCAGACCATCGCCGCCCGCCAGCAGGAGCTCTTCGCCGCCAAGGCTGTGGCGCTCAAGGACTACCAGTCGGCCCAGAACGACGTGATCGCGGCCCAGAGCGACCTGCGCACGGCGGAGGCGAGCCTCCAGGCGGTGCGCAACCGCCTGAAGCTGCTCGGCAAGTCCGACGCCGAGATCGCGATCTTCGAGAAGAACGGCAGCATGAGCGCCGAGACGCAGATCCGCGCGCCCATCGCCGGCACCATCGTCCAGCGCAAGGTCGGCACCGGGCAGTACATCTCGACCTCCAGCGACCCGGTCTTCATCATCGGCGATCTCTCGACGGTCTGGCTGGTGGCCAATGTGCGCGAGAGCGAGATCCCCAAGGTCCGCCTCGGCCAGGAGATCGAGGCCAGGGTCGCGGGCTTCGGCAGCCGCGCCTTCAAGGCGAAGATCGACTACATCGCCGCGAGCCTCGATCCGGCGACGCGCCGGCTCGCCGTGCGCAGCGAGATCCCGAACCCCGACCGGCTGCTCAAGCCGGAGATGTTCGCCAACTTCACCATCGTCACCGGCGAGCTGCGGCCCTCCCCGGCGGTGCCCCTCGCGGCCATCGTCTACGAGGGCTCCAACGCGCATGTGTGGGTGTCGCGGCCCGACGGCGGCATCGAGGCGCGCGACGTCAAGCTCGGGCTCATCAACGGCGACAACGCCCAGGTGGTCGAGGGCCTCAAGGACGGCGACGCGGTGGTGACGCGCGGCGCCCTGTTCATCGACCGCGCCGCCAGCGGCGACAAGGCGTCGTGAGCGGGACGGGCCGATGAACGCGCTCATCGTCTTCGCCCTGCGCCAGCGGGTGCTCGTCTTCCTCGGCTTCGTCGCCATGCTGGCGCTCGGCTACGCGAGCTATACCCAGCTCAACATCGAGGCCTATCCCGATCCGGTCCCGCCGCTGGTCGACGTCATCACCCAGAATCCCGGCCAGTCGGCCGACGAGATCGAGCGCTACATCACCATTCCCCTGGAGGTGGCGCTGGCCGGCATCCCCAACGCCACGGTGGTGCGCACCATCTCGCTGTTCGGCCTCTCCGACGTGAAGGTGCAGTTCAACTACGCCTACACATACGAGGAGGCGCTCCAGCGCGTCCTCAACCGGCTCTCGCAACTGCCCCCCCTGCCCAACGGCGCGCAGCCGCAGATCTCGCCGACGAGCCCCGTCGGCGAGATCATGCGCTACAAGCTCGTCGGCCCGGCCGGCTATTCCTCGGCCGACCTCAAGACCTTGCAGGACTGGGTGCTCCAGCGCCGCTTCAAGGCGATTCCGGGGGTCGTCGACGTGACCGCCTTCGGCGGCAAGGCCAAGGAATACGAGATCGCCGTCGACCTGAACCGGCTCCAGGCCCAGGGGCTGACCCTGGTGCAGGTGGTCAACGCGCTCAACAACTCGAGCATCAATGTCGGCGGCCAGACGCTCAATGTCGGCGAGCAGTCGGCGGTGGTGCGCGGCGTCGGCCTGATCCGCGACATGGACGACATCAAGGACACGCTGCTCACCCAGGTGAACGGCGTGCCGGTGCTGGTGCGCGACGTGGCCGACGTCCGCATATCCTCGGCGCCGAGGCTCGGCATCGTCGGCCATGACGGCCAGAGCGACGTGGTCGAGGGCATCGTGCTCATGAGCCGCGGCGGCCAGAGCCTGCCGACCCTCCAGCGCGTCGAGGCCGAGATCGAGAAGATCAACGCCTCGACCATCCTGCCGCCGGACGTGCGGATCGAGCGCATCTACGACCGCTCGGGGCTCATCAACACCACCACGCACACCGTGATGCACAACCTCGTCTTCGGCGTGGTGCTGGTCTTCGTGGTGCAGTGGCTCTTCCTCGGCAGCCTGCGCAGCGCCATCATCGTGGCCGCGACCATCCCCTTCGCGCTGGGCTTCGCCATCCTGATCCTGGTGCTGCGCGGGGATTCGGCCAACCTCCTGTCGCTCGGCGCCATCGATTTCGGGCTGATCGTCGACGCCACCGTCATCATGGTGGAGAACATCTTCCGCCACCTGGCCGAGCCGGAGCATTCGGAAGGGCAGGCGGCGCCGGGGGGGCTCACCGGCCGGCTCGGCATCATCGCCATCGCCGGCTCCGAGGTGAACCGGGCGATCTTCTTCTCGGCGACGATCATCATCGTCGGCTTCCTGCCGCTCTTCACCATGACCGGCGTCGAGGGCCACATCTTCGGGCCGATGGCCAAGACCTACGCCTACGCGCTGGTCGGCGGCTTGCTCGCGACCTTCACGGTCTCGCCGGCGCTCTCGGCGCTGATCTTGCCCAAGCACGTGGAGGAGCACGACACCCTGATCGTGCGCTTCCTGCGCTTCGGGCATGTGCTGATCCTGCGCGTCGGCCTGGGCAACAAGCTCCTCTCCCTCGCCGTGACGATCGCCATCCTGATGGGCTCGGGGCTCGCCGCGACCCGGCTCGGGCTCGAGTTCCTGCCCAAGCTCGAGGAGGGCAACCTCTATATCCGCGGCACCATGCCGGCCTCGATCTCGCTGGAGGCGGGCAACGCCTACGTGCAGCGCCTGCGCGCCATCGTCGGCGAGGTGCCCGAGGTCGTCACCGTGATCTCGCAGCAGGGCCGCCCCAGCGACGGCACCGACGCCACCGGCTTCTTCAACGTCGAGATCCTGGCGCCGTTGAAGCCCATCGACCGCTGGCGCAAGGGCCTCGACAAGGAGACCCTGATCCGCGACCTCTCGAAGCGGCTCGAGACCGAGTTCCCCGGCATCGAGTTCAACTTCTCCCAGTACATCGAGGACAACGTCCAGGAGGCGGCCTCGGGCGTGAAGGGCGAGAACTCGGTCAAGATCTACGGCAGCGACCTCGCGGAGATCACCAAGACCGCCAACGAGGTGAAGGCGGTGCTCGCCAGCGTGCCCGGCGTCTCCGACCTCTCGGTCTTCGCCTCCCTCGGCCAGCCGACGGTGAGGATCGACGTCGACCGCCGCAAGGCCGCCCGCTTCGGCCTCTCCATCGGCGACGTGAACACCACGCTCCAGGCGGCCATCGGCGGCCAGATCGCGGGGGACCTCTACGAGTACGGCTCGGACCGGCACTTCCCCATGCGGGTGCGGCTCGCGCGCGAGTACCGCCGCTCGCTGGAGACCATCCGCAACATCACCATCGGCGCGACGAACCCCAGCGGCGGCGTCGTGCAGGTACCGATCTCCGAGATCGCCACGGTGGAGCTCGTCTCGGGGGCGGCCTTCATCTACCGCGAGGATCAGGAGCGCTACATCCCGGTGAAGTTCTCGGTGCGCGGGCGCGATCTCGGCGGCGCCGTCATCGAGGCGCAGAAGCGGGTCGAGGACGAGGTCCGGCTTCCCGCCGGCTACCACCTCGAATGGGTCGGCCAGTTCACCAACCTCCAGGATGCTGTCGCCAGGCTCCAGGTCGTGGTGCCGGTCACGCTGCTGCTCATCGCGCTGCTGCTCTTCGTGAACTTCTCCTCCGTCACCGACATGCTGCTGGTGCTCAGCGTGATTCCGATGGCGATGATCGGCGGCATCTTCGCGCTGTTCCTGACGGGCACGCCGTTCTCGATCTCGGCGGCGATCGGCTTCATCGCGCTATTCGGCATCTCGACCATGGAGGGCGTGATCCTGCTCGCCTATTTCAACCAGCTCATGGAGGAGGGCTGGACCAAGCGGGACGCCGTCTGGCACGCGGCGAACGTGCGCATGCGCCCCGTGATGATGACCTGCGTGGCGGCCTGCGTCGGGCTCCTGCCGGCGGCGGTCTCCACGGGCATCGGCTCGCAGGTGCAGAAGCCGCTGGCGCTCGTCGTCGTCGGCGGCATCCTGCTGGCGCCGAGCCTCATCCTCGTGGTGGTGCCGGTGCTGATCTCGCTGTTCTCGCGCCGGAAGCCCAACCCCTACGCGCGCCGGCAGGCCGACAAGCGGGCGGCCGCGTGATGCGCCGCGTGATGCCCGAGACACAGGCGCCGGCCGCGCGCGGGGCCGGGGTCCCCGCGCCGTTGACACCCGGCGGCGGCACGCGCCTGTACTCGTCCGGCACGGGCTCAGAGACCGGGGGCGGCATGGCGAGCGGGAACGAGGGCCGGAGGCGCGCATGGACGCGCCCTGCCCGTCCGGCCGCGTCGGCGGCCGTCCTGGCGCTGCTGCTCGGCGCCTGCGCGGTCGGGCCGGACTATCTGCCCCCCGCCGATCCGCCGGTCGGCCGCTACACGCGGGAGCCGCTGAAGAACCCGAGCGCGGCGGACAGGGTCGCCACCGTCCAGGGCGGCTCGGCCGACCAGAGCTTCCGCAGCGGCGCCGACATCCCCGGCCAGTGGTGGACGCTGTTCCGGTCCAAGCCCCTGAACCGGCTGGTCGAGGAGGCGCTCGCCAACAACCCGACCCTGGAGGCCGCCCAGGCGAGCTTGCGCATCGCGCAGCAGAACGTCGAGGCCCAGAAGGGCACGCTCTATCCGAGCGTGACGGCGACCCCCCAGGGGCTGACGGCCAAGGCGCCGGGGCTTGACCTGCAATCGCCCCTGAACAACAACCAGCTCTATTACAGCCTCTACACCCCCCAGGTCGGGGTCTCGTTCAACCCGGACGTCTTCGGCGGCAACCGGCGCCAGATCGAATCGCTGGAGGCCACCGCCGAGAACCAGCGCTTCCAGCTCGAGGCGGCCTATCTCACGCTGACCTCCAACGTGGTCGCCGCCGCGATCCAGGAAGCCTCCCTGCGCGCCCAGATCGACGCGACCCGGCGCGTGATCCAGGCCCAGACCGACCTGCTCCAACTCTACAACAAGCAGCTCTCCCTCGGGCAGATCGCCGGGGCGGACGTGATCCAGCAGCAGGCGGCGCTCTCGCTCTCCATGCAGCTCCTGCCGCCGCTGGAGCGCCAGCTCGCGCAACAGAGGAACCTGCTGACGGCGCTCGCCGGCCGGCTGCCGAGCGAGGAGGTCTCCCAGACCTTCACGCTCTCGGCCCTGCACCTGCCGACGCGGCTGCCGGTGAGCCTGCCCTCGCGCCTCGTCCAGCAGCGCCCCGACGTCAAGGCGGCGGAGGCCCTGGTCCAGCAGGCGAGCGCCAATGTCGGGGTGGCGGTGGCCAACCGCCTGCCGCAGTTCTCGATCACGGCGACGGGGGGCGCGAGCGCGGTCAAGATCGCCCAGCTCGCCAATCCGGGGGCGGCCTTCTTCACGGTGATCGGCAGCCTGACCCAGCCGATCTTCGACGCCGGGACGCTGTTCCGCCGCCAGCGCGCCGCCGAGGAGACGCTGACCCAGGCCCAGGCCCAGTACCGCGCCACCGTGATCGGCGCCTTCCAGAACGTCGCCGACACGCTGCGCGCCCTGCAATCCGACGCCAAGGCGGTGGCCGCCGCCGAGGCCGCCGAGAAGGCCACGGGCCAGAGCCTCGCGCTGATCCGTAAGCAATACGCCGCCGGCGCGGTCAACAGCACGCAGGTGCTGCTCGCCCAGCAGGGCTATCTCTCGGCCCTGGTGACCTCGGCCTCCGCGCGCGCGACCCAGTACGCCGACACGGCGGCGCTGTTCCAGGCGCTCGGCGGCGGCTGGTGGAACCGGGCGGACGTCGCGCCCCCGCCCCCCGAGACCGACCCGGCGAAGTTCCTGTAGGGCGTGCCTTTCGGCGCCGGGCGCCTATTCTCACGCGGACCAGACGGCGGGACGGAGCGCCCCATGCACGCGCACTCGATCGAGCGCCACACCCACGAGCATGTCTTCCTCGGGGAGAGGCATGCGCGCAACGAGCGGCGTACCTGGGCCGTCGTCGCCCTGACGGCGGTTATGATGGTGGCCGAGATCGCCGGCGGCATGCTGCTCGGCTCGCTCGCTCTTGTTGCGGATGGCTGGCACATGTCGACCCACGCGGCGGCGCTCGGCATCGCCGCCCTCGCCTACCGCTTCGCCCGCACCCATGCGCGCGATCCGCGCTTCAGCTTCGGCACGGGCAAGTTCGGCGATCTCGCGGCCTTCGCCAGCGCCGTCATCCTGGGAATGATCGCCCTGTTCATCGCCTATGAGAGCGTGACCCGGCTGATCGATCCCGTCGCCATCGCCTACGCGCAGGCGATTCCCATCGCGGTGCTCGGTCTCGGGGTGAACCTCGCCAGCGTCTGGCTGCTGCACGACGACCATGGTCACGATCACGACCATCATCACGGGCATGACCACGCCCATCACGGCCATCACGACAGCAATTTCCGCGCGGCCTATGTCCACGTCCTCGCCGACGCGCTGACCTCGGTGCTGGCCATCGTGGCGCTGCTCGGGGGCCTCTACGCGGGCCTCGCCTGGCTCGATCCGCTGATGGGCCTCGTCGGCACCGGGGTGATCCTCGCCTGGTCGGTGAGCCTAATGCGCGGCGCCGGCGCGGTGCTCCTTGACGCTGCCCCCGAGGACCATGTCGCCGCCGATATCCGCGCCCGGCTGGAGACGGACGGAGACCGGGTGAGCGACCTGCATCTCTGGCAGATCGGGCCGGGCCACCGCGCGGCGGTGGTCTCTCTCGTGAGTCACCACCCGCAGGCGCCGTCCGTCTACAAGGCGCGGCTTTCCGGGTTGCACGAGCTCAGCCACGTCACCGTGGAGGTCGAGCCCTGCCCGCATCACGGGCCGGGCTGCTGAGGACGCTCCCTCAGTCGCGCCGGAGGGCGTGGACCGAGAACAGCGCCTGCGGGTCGGTCCAGATCGCCACCGGCGACCAGCCGGCCTGCGCCGCCAGGGCCCGGAACCCCTCGGGCGTGTATTTGTAGCTGTTCTCGGTGTGGATGCTCTCGCCCTCCGCGAAGGCGAAGGAGCGGGCGGCGAGGCTCACGCTCTGCGCCGCCCGGCTGACGAGATGCATCTCGATACGCGAGGCGTCCGCGTTGAAGACCGCCCGGTGCCGGAAGCGCGCCGCGTCGAAATCCGCGCCGAGCTCCCGGTTCATGCGGGTCAGCAGGTTGAGGTTGAACCGCGCCGTGACCCCCGCCGCGTCGTCATAGGCGCGCTCCAGCACCGTCCGGTCCTTCACGAGGTCGACGCCGACGATCAGGATGGCGCCCGAGCCCAGCACGCGGCCGAAGCGGGCGAGCAGAGCGGCGGCCTGGGCGGGCTCGAAATTGCCGATGGTCGAGCCGGGGAAGAAGCCCGCCTTCGGCAGATCCGCGAGATCGCCGGGGAGCGCGAAGGGCCGGGTGAAGTCCGCCGCCACCGGCTCGACGCGCAGGTCCGGCATGTCGGCGCGCAGGGCCTTCGCCTCGCTGTGCAGGAACTCCGCCGAGACGTCGACGGGCACGTAGACCGACAGATCGGGCCGATGCCGCAGGAGCCGGCGCAGCTTCACCGTCGAGCCGCTGCCGAACTCCAC
Organism: Methylobacterium endophyticum; assembly: GCF_050591105.1. Classification (NCBI taxonomy): domain Bacteria; kingdom Pseudomonadati; phylum Pseudomonadota; class Alphaproteobacteria; order Hyphomicrobiales; family Methylobacteriaceae; genus Methylobacterium; species Methylobacterium endophyticum. The sequence goes on along the minus strand of NZ_JBNHES010000010.1, from coordinate 92,820 downwards.
CAGCGCCCCGCGCGCCGGCAGCAGCGCGGCGATCTCCGGCCCGGCGGCATCGAGGATGCCGAGTTCGGTGCGGGTCGGGTAGTATTCCGGTAGCGTCGTGATGGCCTCGAACAGGTCGGAGCCGGCTGCGTCGTAGAAATATTGCGCCGGCAATTCCTTCTGCGGCTTGGACAGGCCGGCGAGCGCGTCCGCCAGGAAGCCGCCCGCCTCGGGCAGGTCGTCGGGGCGCTCGACGGGGGCGGCCTCGGTGAAGACGGGCTTGACGGTCACGCGGGCGAACTCCGGTGGGCTGTAGGTCTCGGACGGGATCAAGCGCGCGACATTCCGAAGGGTTCGCGCGGCGGGGGCGTCAGGCGCGGGACTCCGAGAGGCGCAGCCCCGTGAACTGCCAGCGCTGGTGCGGATAGAAGAAGTTGCGGTAGGCGGTCCGTGCATGCCCCGCCGGCGTCGCGACGGAGGAGCCGCGCAGCACGAACTGGTTCGACATGAACTTGCCGTTGTACTCGCCGAGCGCGCCGGGCAACGGGCGGTAGCCCGGATAGGCCGAATAGGCGCTGCGGGTCCATTGCCAGACCACGCCGAAGGCGTCGCCGAGATCGCCCGTGCCGGCGGCCACCTCCCACTCGGCCTCGGTGGGCAGGTCGCGGCCGGACCAGCGGGCGAAGGCGTCCGCCTCGTAATAGCTGACATGGGTGACGGGGCTGTCGGGATCGACGGGGCGGCGCCCGCCGAGCGTCGTCATCGACCAGCCTTCAGCCTCGCGGCGCCAGTAGCCCGGCGCCTCCCAGCCCTCTCCCTGGGCGACGATCCAGCCGTCCGAGAGCCACAGCTCCGGCCGGGCATAGCCGCCGTCCTGCATGAAGGCGAGCCACTGGGCGTTGGTGACGAGCGCCCGGTCGATGGCGCAGGGCGCGATCAGCACGTCGTGGCGGGGGGATTCGTTGTCGAAGGAGAAACCCTCGCCCTCGTGCCCCATCCGGGCGATGCCTCCATCGAGCCGGTGCGCGCCCGGCCGGTTCTCCCCGGCGGGGAAGCGCCAACCCGCGTCGTAGACGGGATCGAGCGGGTTCTGCGCGAAGGCATGCAGGATGTCGGTGAGCAGAAGCTCCTGATGCTGCTGCTCGTGATAGAGCCCGATCTCCAGGATCGGCAGTACCTGCTCCAGGGTGGCGTCGGGGGCAGTCTCGATCAGCGCCTCGACGGCGCGGTCCACATGGGCGCGATAGGCCGCGACCTCGTCGCTCGTGGGCCGCGTGATGAGCCCGCGCAGGATGCGCGGCTGACGCGGGCCGGCGGCGACGTAGTAGGAATTGAACAGGTAGTGCAGCCGCTCGTCGTGGAGCGCGTAGCCGGGCAGATGCTCGCGCAGCAGGAACTGCTCGAAGAACCAGGTCGTATGCGCGCGGTGCCACTTGGTCGGGCTGGCATCCGCCATGGACTGGATCTGCTGATCCTCCGGCGACAGCGGCGCCGCGCGGCGCTCGGTCTCCTCGCGCACGAAACGGAAGGCGGAAAGCCACGCCGCCCGGTCGATGGGCCGGGCCGAGAGATGCGGCGGCGGGAAGGCCGGGGGCATCGCTTGCCGAAGGGCCGTGTCCTCGCGCGGGGCGAAGGTGCGCAGTGCCGCTGTCGCTGCCATGCCGATCCCGTCCTTCCTGTGCGCCGCCGGGGAGAACAGTGGTCTCCCGCAGGGGCTGTCCCGGCGGAGATATGTGTCGCGCGCAATCGGACAACACCGCTGCGACGACTCCGTTCTCGGATTCGCGCGGAGCCGGATTGCGTAACCTCGGTCCGCCGCCTTTTTCCGGCCCCGGTGAGATGGCCTTAACCCTGGCCGCCGGACACTGGCGGCGGGCCCGACGCGATCGGGCCCGATCGCGCGAAGCCGGACGCGTCACGATGCGGATCAATCTGATGGCCGGGGCGACCCATTCCGCCGCCATGCTCCGGGCGGGAGCGGCGCCCACCGTCCTCGTGTTCGATTCCGGCCTCGGCGGGCTGACCGTGCTGGAGCAGCTCCGCCGCGCCCGGCCCGACGCCGCCTTCGTCTACGCGGCGGACGACGCCGCCTTCCCCTACGGGCGCCTGCCCGAGGAGACGCTGGTGGCGCGCGTGCTCGCGGTGATGGAGCGGCTGATCGCGCGCCATGCGCCCGACCTCGTGGTCATCGCCTGCAACACCGCCTCGACCCTGGTGCTGCCCTCGCTGCGGCAGCGCTTTTCCGTGCCCTTCGTCGGGGTGGTGCCGCCGATCAAGCCGGCGGCCGAGGCGACGCGCTCGCGTCTCGTCTCGCTGCTCGCCACCCCCGGCACGGTGGCCCGCGCCTATACCCACGACCTCATCGAGACCTATGCCGGCGCCTGCGCCGTGACGCTGGTCGGCTCCAAGCATCTCGCGCCCTACGCGGAGGCCGAGCTCGCCGGCCTGCCGGTGGACGACGCCGCGCTGTCCGCCGAGATCGCGCCCTGCTTCGTGGAGGCGGAGGACGGCCGGCGCACGGACGTGGTCTGCCTCGCCTGCACGCATTATCCGCTGCTGCTCGCCCGCTTCGAGCGCCTCGCCCCCTGGCCCGTCACCTGGATCGACCCGGCGCCGGCCATCGCGCGGCGGGTGGTGCAGCTCATCGGCCCCGCGCCGAGGCGGGACGCCGATCTCGCGCGGCCCGCGCTCGCCGCCTTCACCGGCGGGACGGGCTTGAGCGCCGCGCTCAGGGCCTCCCTCGAGGCGCGGGGGCTCTCCGAGGTCGCCGTCGAGGCGATGCCGCTGGTCCAGTAGCCGCCTCGGCATTGACGCATCGGCCGCGCTGCTCTATCAGCCGGCCGGTCAGCGGGGCTCCGACGAGGGGCCCCGTGGCTTTTTCATACGCACCCGTGAGCGGGCCTTCACCCCGCTCTGTCGTCCCGCCGGCGTCTCGCCACAGGGAAGAGGAGGGCGCGTTCCTCTAGTCTCACTCGTTGAGAGGAACAGCGATGTCGAAACGCATTCAGGCGAAGCACAAGCTCGATCGCCGCATGGGCCAGAACATCTGGGGCCGCCCGAAGAGCCCCGTCAACCGCCGCGAATACGGCCCCGGCCAGCACGGCCAGCGCCGCAAGGGCAAGATGAGCGACTTCGGCACGCAGCTGCGCGCCAAGCAGAAGCTCAAGGGCTATTACGGCAACATCACCGAGAAGCAGTTCCGCCGCTACTACGCCGAGGCGATCCGCCAGCGCGGCGATTCCGGCGAGAACCTGATCGGCCTGCTCGAGCGCCGCCTCGACGCCGTCGTCTACCGGGCGAAGTTCGTGGCGACCCCGTTCGCCGCGCGCCAGTTCGTCAACCACGGCCACATCAAGGTGAACGGCCGCCGCGTGAACATCCCGAGCTTCCTCGTGAAGCCCGGCGACGTGATCGAGGTGAAGGAAGCCTCCCGCCAGCTCGAGATCGTGGTGGTGGCGAGCCAGCTCGCCGAGCGCGACGTGCCCGACTACATCGAGGTCGACCACCAGAAGATGACCGCCCGCGTCACCCGCGTGCCCGGTCTCGGCGAGGTGCCCTACCCGGTGCAGATGGAGCCGAACCTGGTCATCGAGTTCTACTCGCGCTGATCCGGCGACAGCCGCCGCGAGAGATGCGGGGCCGTCCTTCGGGGCGGCCCTGTTTCGTTTCAAGAGGCGCGCGACGCCGCGCGGATCGCAGCGAGCGTCAGCACGCGCGGCTCCGCTCCCGATAGGCGCAGGCGCTCGTGCCCGTCCGCCAGCATCAGCGAGAGCGCCTCGCGCAGGGAGGTTCGCGGATCGATCTCCGGCGTGCCGTCCGCCTCGCCGGCCTCAGAGAAGTCTTGCGCGCTCAGCAGGGCGAGCCGCCTCAGCGCCCGGTCTCGGCCGACGAAATCCGCCACGAAGGCGTCCGCCGGGGCCGCCAGCAGCCGCTCGGGGGCGTCGGCCTGCACGATCCGGCCCGCGCGCATCAGCGCCACCCGGTCGCCCATGGCCATGGCCTCGTCGATGTCGTGGGTGACGATGAGGACGGTCTTGCGCAGGCGCTTGAGGATCGCTCCGATCTCGGCCTGCAACTGGGCGCGGGCGACCGGGTCCACCGCGCCGAAGGGCTCGTCCATGAGCAGCACGGGCGGATCGGCGGCGAGCGCGCGGGCGACGCCCACCCGCTGGCGCTGTCCGCCGGAGAGCGCGTCCGGCCGCCGGTCGCGATAGCTGGCCGGATCGAGCCCGACGAGGTCGAGCATGGCGTCGACCCGCTCGGCGATGCGCGCGCGCGGCCAGCCGAGCAGGGCCGGCACCGTGGCGACGTTCTCCGCCACGCTTCGGTGCGGGAACAGGCCGACTCCCTGGAGCACATAGCCGATGCCCCGGCGCAGTTGCACGGGATCGGCCTCCGCCACGTCGGCGCCGTCGAGGAGGATGCGGCCGGCATCCGGCTCGACCAGCCGGTTGACCATGCGCAGCGTCGTGGACTTGCCGCAGCCCGAGGGCCCGATCAGCGCGCAGGTGGTGCCGGCCTCGACGGTGAGGTCGATCCCGTCGACGGCGGGGGCCGCCGCGCCGGGAAAGCGCTTCGCGACGCCCTCGAACCGGATCACGGGCCGGCGATTGCCGGCGGCGGGCGGCTCAGCAACCCTTGCAGATCGAGCCCATGCTGGCGCGGGTGCGCACGTCCCAGGCCTTGTCGCGGGCGGCGGCGGCCTTCTGCGCCTTGGCCATCTGCGCTTCCGTGGCGGTCTTGGGGGCGGGCTTGCCGGGGCCGGCCGGCGGCTTGGTCACGCCGGTGGCCGTGACGTTGCGCTGCGGATGGGCGGGGGCGGCCTCCGGCGCGGTCTGCGCCAGCGCGGGCAGGGCGAGGAGCGAGGCGGCGAAAGCTGACGCAACCAGGAGGTGGCGCATGGTCGAAACGATCTCCGAAAGCGATACGGGCGCCGGACCGGGCCCGATCGGCCCTGCGTCGCGGCGCAAAAGGCATGTTAGCCTGAGCGAGGGCCGAGATTATGGCGGCGTGACGGAAGGCGGCGAATCGATGGGGACGACGAACCGACGCGCCGGCACGGCCGCCGGCCCCATGACCGCTCCTTTGCCCGGCACCCGCGAGGAGCGCATCGCCGAGGCCCTGCGCCGGCTCGCGCCGCGCCTGCCGGCCTTCGAGGCGCGCGCCGCCCTCGACCGGGCGCTGCTCAGCCCCGGCCTGCGCAACGCGATGCCGGCCACGGCCGCAAGGCTGGCCCTGACGGCCTATGCCCGCCACGTCTTCACCGATTACGACGACCTCCTCGCCGAGGGCTACGACCGCGACAGCGCGCGGCATTTCGTCCTCGACGACCTCAACGCGGCGCTTGCCGGATGGGGCGCGCCGCCCGTCTCGGGGGAGGCCGAGGACGATTGAGGCGGCCGCGGGCTTATCCGCGCGGCGGCCGCCGTGGTAATCGGGCGCCGGATCGACACGCCCCGCTCGGGGGCACGCGAAACAGGATCGGGACCCATGCAGATCAGCGCCCGCAACGTCATCAAGGGCACCGTCGTCTCCGTCGAGAAGGGCGCCACCACGGCGCATGTGAAGATCGAGATCGCCCCCGGCCAGGTCGTCACCTCGGCCATCACCAACGAGGCGGTGGACGCCCTCAAGCTCGCCGTCGGCGTGTCCGCCTACGCCGTGGTGAAGGCGTCCGACGTCATGGTCGCGGTGGATTGAGCCCCGTGGCGCGCGGCCTCCTCGTCGGTCTTCCGGCCGGTCTCGCCCTGCTGGCGCTGCTGCCGGGCTCGGGTTTGGCGCAGGATGCCGCGCCTCCTCCGGCGGCCCAATCGATCCCCGCCGCCTGCACGGCGTTCGACTGGCCGCTGCTGCGGGAGATGGCCTGGTTCGAGGCGCCCGGCCTCGCCCGCGTCCAGTCGGGGGATACGGTTCCGGGCGCGATGCCCGGCGCGGTGCTGGCGCTGAAGCCCGTCGACGCGATCGCGTTTCCGGTGGCGCCCTCGCGAAAACCCTCGCCCGGCAGCTTCGGCGGCGTGCTCACCCTGCCCGCGCCGACTGCGCCCGGCCTCTACCAGATCACGCTGTCGGACGAGGCCTGGATCGACGTCAGCCAGGATGGGCAGACCACGCGCAAGCCCACCGCCCATACGGGCAAGCGCGACTGCCCCGGCCTGCGCAAGAGCCTGCGCTACCAGCTCGGCACGCAGCCCGTGACCATCGAGATCAGCAACGCCAGGGCGGAATCGATCAAGATCGCCATCGCGCCGGCCGAGTGAGTGCGCGATTGCCCCGGCGGAGCGCGGCCCTGTAGGATGCGCGCTCCCTTCGCGACAGACCCGATCCTCCCCCGATGAACGTCCTCGGCATCGAGACCACCTGCGACGAGACCGCCGCGGCCATCGTCGCCCCCGGCGAGGGCGACGGGCGCGGGGTCATCCGCGCCAACGAGGTGCTGAGCCAGATCGCCGAGCACGCGGCCTATGGCGGCGTCGTGCCCGAGATCGCGGCGCGCGCCCATGTCGAGGTGCTCGACCGGCTGATCGCCCGCGCGCTCGACACCGCCGGCCTGCGGCTTTCCGATCTCGACGGGATCGCGGTGGCGGCGGGGCCGGGCCTGATCGGCGGCGTGCTCGTCGGGCTGGTGAGCGCCAAGACGCTCTCCCTCGTCGCCCGCAAGCCGCTGATCGCCGTCAACCATCTGGAGGCGCATGCGCTGACGGCCCGGCTCACCGACGGGCTGGCCTTCCCCTATCTGCTGCTGCTGGCCTCCGGCGGCCATACCCAGCTCGTCGCGGTGAAGGGCGTCGGCGACTACGTGCGCCTCGGGACCACCATCGACGACGCCATCGGGGAAGCCTTCGACAAGGTCGCCAAGCTGCTCGGGCTCGGCTACCCCGGCGGCCCCGAGGTGGAGCGCATGGCCGAATCCGGCGATCCCGAGCGGTTCGCGCTGCCCCGGCCGATGCTCGGGCGGCCGAGCGCGGATTTCTCGCTCTCCGGCCTCAAGACGGCCCTGCGGATCGAGGCGGAACGCATCGCGCCGCTGGCCGAGCGCGACGTGGCCGATCTCTGCGCGAGCTTCCAGGCGGCGGTGGTCGACGTGGTGGTGGACCGGGTGCGCGTGGCCTTGCGCGCCTTCGGCGGCATCGCCGGGCATCCGACCGCCCTCGTCGCCGCCGGGGGCGTGGCCGCCAACGGCGCCATCCGCCGGGCGCTGGCGGCCCAGGCGGGGGAGGCGGGGCTCGCCTTCGTGGCGCCGCCGCTCAACCTCTGCGGCGACAACGGCGCCATGATCGCCTGGGCCGGCATCGAGCGGCTGCGGCTCGGCCTCGTGGACGACATCACCGCGCCCGCCCGCGCCCGCTGGCCCTTCGCCGAGGCTCCCGCCGCGTGAGCGGTCCCGCGCCCATGGTCGGCGTCGTCGGCGGCGGCGCCTGGGGCACGGCGCTCGCCAACGCGGCGGCCGCCGCCGGCAACGGCGTGGTGCTGTGGCTGCGCGACGCGGAGGCCGCCGCCCGCCTGGAGGCCACCCGCGAGAACGCGCGCTACCTGCCGGGCGTCCCGCTTCATCCGCGCATCCGCGCGACGAGCGGGGCGGCCGATCTCGCCGCCGCCGCCGCGCTGCTCCTCGTGGTGCCCGCCCAGACCACCCGCGCGGTGATCGGCGGGCTCGGACGGCATTTCGCGCGCGGCGCGCCGGTGGTGCTCTGCTCCAAGGGCATCGAGCGCGGCAGCGACGCCTTCATGAGCGCCGTCGCCGGGGAGGCGCTGGCACCGGGAACGCCGGTCGCGGTTCTGTCCGGCCCGAGCTTCGCGGCGGACGTCGCGCGCAACCTCCCCACCGCCGTGACCCTCGCGGCACGGGACGCCGACCTCGCCGCCCGGCTCGCGCGGATGCTGTCGGGCCCCGCCTTCCGGCTCTATCACACCGACGACGTGCCGGGCGTCGAGATCGGCGGGGCGGGCAAGAACGTGCTCGCCATCGCCTCCGGCATCGTCTCCGGGCGGGGCCTCGGCGAGAGCGCGCGGGCGGCGCTGATCGCGCGCGCCTTCGCCGAGCTGATGCGCTTCGCCCGCGCCTACGGCGCCCGGCCGGAGACCCTGATGGGCCTCTCGGGGCTCGGCGACCTCGTGCTGACGGCCTCCTCGCCGCAGTCGCGCAACTTCGCCTTCGGCCAGCGCCTCGGCGCGGGAGCGAGCCCGGAGGAAGCCTCCGGCGGCAAGCTCGCCGAGGGCGCCTTCACCGCCGCCGCCCTGGTGGCGCTCGCCCGCGCCCGCGCCGTCGAGATGCCCGTCGCGGAGGCGGTCGCCGCCGTGGTCTCCGGGGAGGCGAGCGTCGAGGCGGCGATCGCGAGCCTTCTCGCGCGCCCCCTCAAGGGCGAGGCGGAGTGAGCGCGCGCGGGCGTGGATAAGCGGGGGCCCGCGCCTGCGCCCCCGTGCCGGCCCGCGCTATAGCTGCCCCGCCGCTCCTCTTCAGAGACAACCCATGGCCCATTGGCTGTTCAAGTCCGAACCGGATTCGTGGTCCTGGGACCAGCAGGTCGCGGCCGGCGCGCAGGGCACCTTCTGGAACGGCGTGCGCAACCATCTCGCCAAGCGTCAGCTCATGGCCATGCAGGTCGGCGAGCGGGGCTTCTTCTACCACTCCAACGAGGGCAAGGCGGTGGTCGGCATCGTCGAGGTGATTCGGCCCTACTACCCCGACCACACGGACGAATCCGGCCGCTTCGGCATGGTCGACGTGAAGGCGGTGGAGCCGCTGCCGAGGCCCGTTACCCTCGATGCCATCAAGGCCGACCCGGCGCTCGCCGACATGGTGCTGGTGAAGAACTCCCGCCTCTCGGTGCAGCCGGTGACGGATGCCGAATGGGAGCGGGTGAGGGCGCTCGGCGGCCTCGGCTGGGGCGGTCACGCAAGCGTGAGCGGGAGCCCCCTTTGCGTCCCTGCCGGCCGTATGTCAGTCCCGTGACGGGGACGACATGTCAGGAACCGTACCGATGGCCAACCGCGAACCGCTGCTCAAGCCGATCCCGATCGCGGAGCTTCGCCCGACCCAGATGACGGTGGGCTACCGGGAGGTCGAGGAGAAGCGCAAGCGCTGGCGCGAGCACGACCCGGACAAGAAGGCCGCCTTCCTGGGCTCGCACATGATCCCGACCCTGCTCGGGCCGAAGAAGAAGCACTACGTCATCGACCATCACCACCTCTCCCGCGCGCTTCAGGAGGAGGGCGTCGAGAACGTGCTCGTCACCGTGGTGGCCGATCTGCACGAGCTCGAGAAGGACGCCTTCTGGACGGTCTGCGACCACAAGTCGTGGTCGCATCCCTATGACGCCGAGGGCGTGCGGCGCGATTTCAAGGACATCCCCAAGGCCATCGGCGACCTCGTCGACGACCCCTATCGCAGCCTCGCCGGCGAGCTGCGCCGGGCCGGGGGCTTCGCCAAGGACACCACCCCGTTCAGCGAGTTCCTGTGGGCCGACTTCCTGCGGCGGCGGGTGAAGGCGAAGCGCATCGACGGCGACTTCACCGAGGCGCTGGAGGAGGCCATGCGCTACGCCAAGTCCCCGGAGGCCGGCTATCTGCCCGGCTGGTGCGGGCCGGTCACCGGCTGAGTTCTTTCGACCGCGCCGGAGGTCTCGGACATCCGGCGCGCCGCATCAGGAAGCGAGTGTCAGTCGCGAAAAGTAGTGCTTGCGCTCGGCGCCGTCATGCCGGCCCGAGGGCATGCAGCAGAGCTTGAAACCGGCGCCCGGATCCGCAGGGGCAGAGATCCTCGCGGCCGAGCTTCTCGCTCAGCTCGACATCGCCGTGCACGAACCGGCGCCCGCGCTTCACGCGGGTCTCGGACGGGAACGACTTACGCCGCTTGGCCATCACCTCGAAAGCAGGCGGGGTCGTCGGGGTGGCGGGTGCGCGCCATGGCAGCCTCCTCTTCGATCGTCCGGCGACGGGGATCGCCGGGAGACGTTGCTAGCCTGCGACGGCCCGCGACGCCAGATGCCGGCTCAGAAGCAGCTCACGAACTCGCGAAACACCCAGCCGATCGGCTCGCCGCTGCGGCTCTCCGCGATGTAGACCCAGGGGCGTCCGCGCCCGTCGGCGGTGGTGTCGAGGATCGTCACCGGCTGCCCGTTGCGCACCGTGCCGACGATCCGGCCGTTCGGGTCGGTGCGCACGTTGAGCGGCGTGCCGGTCGGGTCCGTGACCGTGCAGCGGCGCTGCGCCGAGGCCGGTCCGGCGAGCAGCAGCCCGCAGCAGAGCGCCAGGGCCGGCGGCACGAGCGCGCGTGATCGAAGGGCCATTCTTCTGCCGTCCCGTGCTGGGGCGCCGGCGGCGCCGCGGTTCCCGATGGGTAGACGCGCCGCCGGGAAAGTCCATCCGCCCGCGCCGCCGGGGCCTGCGACTCCGCCGGAGGGCCCGGACCCTCGACGCGCGGCGCCCGAACCGTATAGCGTCGCGCCCATGACGAAACCGCAGCGCTTCGCCCGTCCCGCCCTCGGCCTCGCCGCCCTGGCGCTGCTCGCATCCGCCTGCGGGGCGGCGGCGCAGGACAGGGGCAGCCTCAACCCGAGGCCGCTGCCGCCGCTCGCCAACCCCGATTCGCCCTCGACCCCGGCGAAGGAGCTGTTCGGGCGCGCCACCACCCCGGCGCCGGGGCCGGCGCATCCTTACGGATTCTACGCCAAGGGCTGCTTCTCCGGCGGCGAGGCGCTTCCCGTCGACGGGGCGACCTGGCAGGTGATGCGCCTGTCGCGCAACCGCATGTGGGGCACGCCGCATCTCGTCGACTTCATGGAGCGGCTCGCCTCCAGGGCGCCCTCGGTGGGCTGGCCGGGGCTGCTGGTCGGGGACATGTCGCAGCCGCGCGGCGGCCCGATGCTGACCGGCCACGCCTCGCACCAGCTCGGCCTCGATGCCGACGTCTGGCTGACCCCGATGCCCGACCACAGGATGTCGCGGGCCGAGCGCGAGGAGACCTCGGCCACCGACATGGTGCGGCCCGACCGCCTCGACATCGATCCGCGCGTGTGGACGCCGGCCCATCTGGCGCTGATCCGCCTCACCGCGCAGCAGCCCGAGGTGACGCGCATCTTCGTCAACGCGGCGATCAAGAAGGCGCTCTGCCGCGAGGCGACGGGGAGCCGGGGCTGGCTCAGCAAGGTGCGCCCGATGTACGGGCACAACTACCACTACCATATCCGCCTGGCCTGCCCCGGCGGCGCGGACGCCTGCGAGGACCAGGCGCCCCCGCCCGGCGGCGACGGCTGCGAGGCGCTCGACTACTGGTTCAGCGACGCGGTGCTCCACCCCAGGCCCCCGAAGGTGAAGCCGAAGCCCAAGCCCCCGATGACCATGGCGGCGTTGCCGGAGGCCTGCCGGGCCGTGCTCAAGGCGCGCTGAGGGGGGCCATCAACCGGCGAGGAGGTCCCGGATGCGGGCCGCCAGGGCCTCCACCACGAAGGGTTTGGTGAGCACCTCCATGCCGGGCTCGAGATGGCCGTTGCCGACCACGGCGGTCTCGGCATAGCCGGTGATGAACAGCACCTTCAGCTCCGGCCGCGTCACTCGCGCGGCGTCGGCCATCTGGCGGCCGTTCATGCCGCCGGGCAGCCCGACATCCGTCACCAGCAGGTCGATGCGCGCGTCCGTGCGCAGCAGATTCAGGCCGGCCGCGCCGTCTGCCGCCTCGATCGCGGTGTAGCCGAGATCCTCCAGGACCTCGGTGACGAGCATGCGCACGGTGGGCTCGTCGTCGACGACGAGCACCGTCTGCCCCCGTTCGGCGCGCGGCGCGGCCGAGGGGTCGGGCGCCGGCCCGTAGGCTTCCTCCGGCCCGTGATGGCGCGGCAGATAGAGGGACAGGGTGGTGCCTTCCCCGACCTCCGAATAGATCCGCGCCTGCCCGCCCGACTGCCGGGCGAAGCCGTAGATCATCGACAGGCCGAGGCCCGTGCCCTGGCCCATGGGCTTCGTGGTGAAGAAGGGCTCGAACGCCTTCGCCGCGATCTCCGGCGTCATGCCGGTCCCGGTATCGGTGACGCTGAGGGACAGGTACGGGCCGGGCTCGAGGTCGCGCTCGCCCGCGCCGCGCGGGTCGAACCAGACGTTGGCGGTCTCGATGGTGATGCGGCCCCCGTCCGGCATGGCGTCGCGGGCGTTGATGCAGAGGTTGAGCAGGGCGTTCTCGAGCTGGCCGGTATCGACGCGGGCCGTCCAGAGGGCGTCGTCGGCGGCGACCTCCAGGGTGATCGCCGGCCCGATGGTGCGCCGGATCAGCTCCTCCATTCCCGCCACCAGCCGGTTCACGTCGGCGGGCTTCGGGTCGAGGGTCTGGCGGCGGGAGAAGGCGAGCAGGCGGTGCGTCAGGGCGGCGGCGCGCCGGGCGGCCCCCTGCGCGGCGTCGACGTAGCGGTCGATCTCCGCGAGCCGGCCCTGGCCGATCCGGCTCTGCAACAGCTCCAGGCTCCCCGAGATGCCGGTGAGCAGGTTGTTGAAGTCGTGGGCGATGCCGCCGGTGAGCTGGCCCACCGCCTCCATCTTCTGCGACTGGCGCAGCGCCTCCTCCGCCGCGCGCAGGGCCTCGGCCTGCTCCTTTTCCGCGGTGACGTGGCGGCCGGTGGCGTAGATCAGATCCCCCTCGGGGGCGGCCACCCAGGACATCCAGCGATGCCCTCCCGCCCGGTGCCGGTAGCGGTTCTCGAAGACCGGGAGGTCGCGCTCCGTGGCCTCCTCAAGAGCCGCGCGGGTCGGCGGCAGGTCGTCGGGATGGATGAAGTCGAAGACGGAGCCGCCGATCATCTCCTCGGGCGCGAAGCCCAGGATCTTCGTCACGGCGGGGCTGACGGCGCGGAAGGTCCCCTTGGCGTCGATGACCACCATGAGGTCCTGGGAGACGCTCCAGGTGCGGTCGCGCTCGCGCGTGCGCTCCTCGACGCGCTGTTCGAGCAGCGCGTTCATCGCGCTGAGCCGGCGCTCGTCGCGCTTGCGCTCTGTGAGGTCGAGCATGGCGCCGATCATCCGCAGCGGCTCGCCGTGCTCGCCCCTCACCATGTAGCCCCGGTCGAGCACGTCGGCATAGCTGCCGTCCGCCCGCAGGAAGCGGTACTCGTGCTGCCACTCGGTGTCGGTGCCGGCGATGGCGGAGCGGATGTCGCCCTCCACCCGCGCGCGGTCCTCGGCATGGACATGGGCGATCCACCACTCGCCGGTGGGCTCCACCTGCGCGAGGTCGTAGCCGTAGGCGCTGTGCAGGGATTCGTTCCAGAGGACGTGGTTGCGAACGAGGTCCCAGTCCCAGATCGCGTCGTTGGTGGCGCGGGTGACGAGGCGGTATCGCTCCTCCGTGGCGCGCACGGCGAGCTCGGCCTCCTTGCGCGCGGTGACGTCCCGGACGCTGCCGACGAAGCGGACCGCCACCCCGTCCTCGACCATGGATTGCCCGCGCGCCGCGAGCCATCTCTCCTGTCCGTCGCGGATGCCCCGGACCCGGTACTCGATGTCGAACACCCCCGGCCCCGTCGGATCGAGGGCCGACAGCACGGCGGCGTCCGCCCTCTCGCGGTCGTCCGGGTGCAGGCCGCGCAGGAAGGTGGCCTCGTAGGAGACGGGGTCGTCCGGCCCGATGCCGAACAGCTCGCGCACCCGCCCGTCCCAGTTGAGGGCCCCGGTGCCGGGGATGAAGTCGAAGATGCCGATCCCCGTCGCCTCGACCGCGAGGCGCTGGCGCTCCTCGGAGACCGCCAGGGCCTGCTCGGCGCGGGCGCTGCGCTCGTCGCTGCCGCGCTGGACCGTACGGTCGCGCAGGATCCTGACGGAGCCGACCGGCGCGCCGTCCGCGCCGGCGAGCGGCAACGTCTCCCCGGCGGCGAGGATGCGCGCGCCGTCCTTGCGGCGATACCAGCGCTCGTCGGCGCCGCGGCCCCACTCCGGGGCGCGGCGGAGGATGCCCGCAGCCTCGTCCATGGGGGCCAGGACGATGTCGGCCGGCTTGCCGCGCATCTCCTCCTCGCTCCAGCCGAAGATCTGCTCCGCCCCGGCGTTCCAGCCGGTCACGCGCCCGTCGAGATCCAGGGTGAGGACGGCGCAGGGGGCGAGCGCCTCCGGCCGCGCCTGCTCCGGGCGGTCGGTCTGCGGATCGGACGGCGGGGGGCTGAGCTCGGGAATGTCGATGGGCCTGAGGGCTTGGACGCGGCGGGGCGAACCCGTTCCCTTATAGCCTAAATCCGGGATCCACCGCTCACGTTCCCGGTGATCGGCGCTCCGCGCGGCGGGATGCGCGGGCGGCCCGAGAACGATTGTTGCTACGGCGCCGCCGCTGTCGCCTCCGAACCCTGGAAGAGCCCCATCGTGTCAGAGCTGGAAGCCGCCGTCCGGGAGATCGCCGAGGAGATGCGCGGGCGCCTGGATCGCGGCGAGGTCGCGAGCTACATCCCGGAGCTGGCGCGGGCCGATGCGAACGCCTTCGGCCTCGTGGTCATCGACGCGGACGGCGCGGTCGCGGCGGCGGGAGACGCCGACGTGCCGTTCTCGATCCAGAGCATCTCGAAGGTCTTCACCCTGACGCTGGCGCTCGGCATGGTCGGCGACCGGCTCTGGCGCAAGGTCGGGCGCGAGCCCTCGGGCAGCCCCTTCAACTCCATCGTGCAGCTCGAGCGCGAGCGCGGCATCCCGCGAAACCCCTTCATCAATGCCGGCGCCATCGCCGTCACCGACGTGATCCTCTCGGGCCACCAGCCCCGCGAGGCGCTGGGCGAGATCCTGCGCTTCATGCAGTTCCTGGCGCAGGACCCCTCCATCGCCATCGACGAGGCGGTGGCGGCGTCCGAGGCGCGCACCGGCTTCCGCAACAGCGCGCTCGCCAACTACATGAAGTCCTTCGGCGTGATCGAGAACCCGGTGGACTTCACCCTGGGGGTGTATTTCCACCACTGCGCCATCGCCATGTCGTGCCGGCAGCTCGCCATGGCCGGGCGCTTCCTCGCGCATTCCGGCCGCAACCCCTCGACGGGCCATTCCGTCGTCTCGGCCGAGCGGGCGCGCCGCATCAACGCGGTGATGCTGACCTGCGGGCATTACGACGGCTCGGGGGAGTTCGCCTACCGGGTCGGCCTGCCCGGCAAGAGCGGGGTCGGAGGCGGTATCCTGGCGGTCGCCCCCGGCAAGGCATCCATCGCAGTGTGGTCGCCGGGCCTCGATGCCTCGGGCAACTCGCATCTCGGCCGGATCGCCCTGGAAGCCCTCACCAAGCGGCTCGGCTGGTCGATCTTCGGCCACTGACCTCGTCCCGTGACGCGCGCGGCCATCGGGGGGGCCGCCGACGCGTCGTCCGCTTTCTCTCGTCGGTCGCCTCTCGTGGGTCGCCCGGAGTCAGCCCTGGCGGTCGCCGGGTCTTGCGGTCTCGCGGATGGCGTCGCCGTGATACCAGCCGCCGAAATCCATCATGGGCGTGCGCTCGGCTTTCACCGCTGCCGGCGGGCTATCCGAGGTGCCGCCGGCGCCGCTCATGCGGGCCTTGACGGGGAAGACGTAGATTTTGGCAGTTTCCCGCCCGACGCTCGTAGTCATCGAATGGTCTCTCCTTTCCAAGCATTGTGCCTGAGACGCTAACGATAGGTATCGATTGCGCGGTTTGCACGCGCTTTGCGCGGCATGCGGGAAATTAGTTCATTCGCTGGCGTTTTATCGATCACGATAATCGCTGCCCGTTTCGGTGGCGGTGAATTTTTGTGCAGCGACGGCGGGCAGGCGCCGGATACGCGGCCGCGCCCTCGGCAGCGGCTCGCGAGGCGTTGGCATATGAAATGCTTTGGCGGCTTCGACGGAGGCGTCACGAAGCTGACGGGGCGTGCGCACACTTCGCTTCATTTTACTGACGAGAGACTCGCGATGACGAAGTACAAACTCGAGTACATATGGTTGGACGGCTACACGCCCGTGCCGAACCTGCGCGGAAAAACGCAGATCAAGGAATTCGAGAGCTTCCCGACCCTCGAGCAGCTTCCGCTCTGGGGCTTCGACGGTTCCTCCACGCAGCAGGCCGAGGGCGGCAGCTCCGACTGCATGCTCAAGCCCGTGCGCCACTTCCCCGACAGCACCCGCAAGAACGGCGTGCTCGTGCTCTGCGAAGTGATGATGCCGGACGGCAAGACCCCGCACCCGTCCAACAAGCGCGCCACCATCCTCGACGACGACGGCGCCTGGTTCGGCTTCGAGCAGGAATACTTCTTCTACAAGGACGGCCGCCCGCTCGGCTTCCCCGCCTCCGGCTACCCGGCCCCGCAGGGCCCCTACTACTGCGGCGTCGGCTACAAGGAAGTCGGCAGCATCGCCCGCAAGATCGTCGAGGAGCATCTCGACCTCTGCCTCGACGCCGGCATCAACCACGAGGGCATCAACGCCGAGGTAGCCAAGGGCCAGTGGGAGTTCCAGATCTTCGGGAAGGGCTCGAAGAAGGCCGCCGACGAGATGTGGGCCGCCCGCTACCTGCTCCAGCGCCTCTGCGAGGGCTACGGCATCGACGTCGAGTACCACTGCAAGCCGCTCGGCGACACCGACTGGAACGGCTCCGGCATGCATGCCAACTTCTCGACGGACTACCTGCGCCAGACCGGCGGCAAGGAATATTTCGAGAAGCTCATGGCCGCCTTCAAGGACAACCTCGAAGAGCACATCGCGGTCTACGGCCCCGACAACCACATGCGCCTGACCGGCAAGCACGAGACCGCCGCGATCAACCAGTTCAGCTACGGCGTTGCCGATCGCGGCGCCTCGATCCGCGTGCCCCACAGCTTCGTCAACAACGAGTACAAGGGCTATCTTGAGGATCGCCGTCCCAACAGCCAGGGGGACCCCTACCAGATCGCCTCGCAGATCCTGAAGACCATCGCCTCCGTCCCCACCTCGGCGAGCGTCTCGGCCGCCGCTTGAGTGTAGGCATCGATCGGTGAACGAAGCGGCGCGGTCCTCTCGGAGGGCCGCGCCGTTTCGCGTCAGGGGCGCCGCGCCGGCCTGCGGGGGCCGGCGGGCCGTGCTCCCGCTTCAGCGCGGGTGGCGATCCAGATGACGTGGCGGCGGCCTCCGCCCCGTCCGTCGGCCCGCGCGCGCATCTCCTCGACGGCGAAGCCCGCGCGCCGCAGGCGTCCGGCGAAGGCGGCGTCCGGCCCCTGCGACCAGACCCCGAGCAGGCCCCCCGGCCGCAGCGCCGCCCGCGCCTCGGCGAGGCCGCCGGCCTCGTAGAGGCGGTCGTTCTCCCGCCGGGTCAGCCCCTCGGGGCCGTTGTCCACGTCGAGCAGGATGGCGTCGAGGCGGCCGGTTTCGGCGCGGATCACGGCGCCGACATCGGCCACGCGCAGGTCGGTTCTGGGATCGTCCAGGCATCCCGCGAAGAGATGCGCCAGCGGGCCGCGCGCCCAGGCCGCGACGGCCGGGACCAGCTCGGCCACCACCACCCGCGCCCGCGGCCCGAGCCCGCCGAGGGCGGCGCGCAGGGTGAAGCCCATGCCGAGCCCGCCGATGAGCATCCGCGCCGCCGGCCGGTCCTTCAGCCGCTCGCAGGCGATATCGGCCAGCGCCTTCTCCGAGCCGCTGAGCCGGCTGTTCATCAGCTCGGTGGCGCCGGCGAGGATGGAGAACTCGTCGCCCCGCCGCCGCAGGCGCAGGGTCTCGCCTTCGCCCGGAACCGGGCCCTCGTCGACATCGACCCAGGGGATCATGCGCGTCCTCGCTGCTCGCGGCGGGGATGACGGGGATCGCACGCTCCCGCAAGCCCTCGCCGACCCTTGCGCCGGACCCCTGCGCCGGCCGCGCGGATAGCATGGAAGCCGGGGACACGCGCCGCGCGGGCCCGCGCGCGCTCTTGCGGAGAGGGGCCGCCGCGCACGACACTGGCCGATCCCCGGAGCATCCTCCGGGCATCGGGATGCGGAGAACGACACGCGTGGGACAGGACGCATGAGGACCGCTCTCTCGCCGGATGCCGCCGCCGCCCGCGTCCCGGACGGCGCCGCCGTCATGATCGGCGGCTTCATGGGGGTCGGCTCGCCCCACCGGGTGATCGCGGCCCTCGTCGCGCGCGGGGCCCGCGACCTCACGGTCATCGCCAACGACACGGCGCGGCCGGGCGTCGGCATCGGGCGGCTGATCTCCGCCGGCTGCGTGCGCCGGGTGGTCGCCTCGCATATCGGCACCAATCCCGAGACGCAGAAGCTGATGCTGGCCGGCGCGCTCGAGGTCGAGCTGGTGCCGCAGGGGACGCTGGCCGAGCGCATCCGGGCCGGGGGAGCGGGGCTCGGCGGCGTGCTCACCGCCACCGGCATCGGCACGGCGGCGGGGGAGGGACGCCAGATCGTGCAGGTGGCGGGCGTGGATTATCTGGTCGAGCCGGCGCTGCGGGCCGATATCGCGCTGGTGGCGGCGCGCAGCGCCGATTACGCGGGCAACCTCGTCTATTCGCTGACCGCGCGGAACTTCAACCCGCTGATGGCCATGGCCGCCGACGTGGTGGTGGCGGAGGCCAACGAAATCGTTCCGCTCGGCGTCCTCGCCCCCGACGTGATCCATACCCCCGGCGTCCTCATCGACCATCTGGTCGAGCGCCCGCAGCTCGTGTGAGGAGGCGCCACATGGACGCCAGAGAACTCATCGCCCGGCGCGTCGCGCGGGAACTGCACGACAACACCCTGGTCAATCTCGGCATCGGCCTGCCGACGCAGGTCGCCTGTTACGTGCCCGAGGGCCTGCGGGTCTATTTCCAGTCCGAGAACGGCATCATCGGCTTCGGCGCCCGCCCGCCCGAAGGCATGGAGGACGTGCACCTGACCGACGCCGGGGGCGCCTTCGTCTCGGCCCTGCCGGGGGCGGCGGCCTTCGATTCCGCCATGTCCTTCGCCTTGATCCGGGGCGGGCATCTCGACATGACCGTGCTCGGCGGCCTTCAGGTCGACCGCCACGGGTGCCTCGCCAACTGGATGGTGCCGGGCCGGATCGTGCCGGGCATGGGCGGCGCCATGGATCTGGTCAGCGGCGCGCGCCGCGTCGTCGTGGCCATGAACCACACCCAGAAAGGCGACCCGAAGATCGTCGACACGCTCACCCTGCCGCCCACGGCGCTGCGCCCGGTGACGCTCGTCGTCACGGACATGGCGGTGATCGAGCCGACCCCCGAGGGGCTGGTGCTGCGCGAGATCGCGCCGGGCCTCTCCGTCGACGCGGTGCTCGCCGCGACGGCCACGCCGCTGCGGATCGCCGAGGATCTGTGCGAGATGCGGGTCTAGGACGCCGCGATCCGCCGGAACGGCCCTCAAGCCGCCAGCCGGCGCAGGACCAGCACGGCGAGCCCCAGGCTCATCAGGCTCCAGGACACGGCCGGCGAGAGCACGGCGCGGGCGAGCCGGTTGTCCGGCCGGTAGCCCAGCCCGACCACGAAGGCGCCGGAGACGCCGAGCAGCAGGACCGGCAGCAGCGCGTGCTCCACCGGCCCCAGCCGGCTCCCGAGGATGCGCGGATGGAGCAGCAGCACCGCCGACAGCGAGAGGGCGGCGGCGAGGGAGGCGGCCCTAGACGCGGGTGCGGTCGCCATCGCCGGTCCTGGGCGCGGGCGCGAGGGCCCTCACGGGCTGGGCCTCGAGCCAGAGGGCGTTGAGGATCGCGAAGGAGCAGGCGAAGCCCACGCCGAGGACCCAGGCGAAATACCACATCGTGCGCTCCTTCAGCGGTCTCAGTAAACGGCCTTGCCCTGGGCCTCGACCCAGGTTTCGGTGACGCGCCCGCGCAGCACCCGGTAGACCCAGGCGGTGTAGGCGAGGATCAGCGGCAGGAAGATCAGCGTCGCCACGAGCATGATCAGCAGCGTGGTCCGGCTCGACGAGGCGTCGAACACCGTCAGCCCCGCGTTCGGATCGAGCGAGGAGGGCAGCAGGAACGGGAACAGGCTGAGGCCGGCGGTCGCCACCACCCCGGCGACGGCGGTCCCGCTCGCCACGAAGGCGAGCCCCGGCCGGCCGCGGACGACGAGCAGGGCCGCCAGCGCGGTGGCGGCGTAGGCGAGGGCGGGCGCCGCGAGGGTCCAGGGATGCAGGACGTAGTTCGCCAGCCAGGCGCCGGTCTGCGTCGCGACCTGCTTCGCGAGCGGGTTGGAGGGCGCGTTCCCCCCGGCCCCGTGCAGGACGGCATGGCCCGCGACGCCGAAGGCCACGTAGAAGCCGGCGATGGTGAACAGCAGGCCGAGCGCGAGCCCGGCCTTCCGGGCGATGCGGGCCGCGCGGGCGGCCACCGGCCCGTCCGCCTTGAGCGCCAGATAGGTGCCGCCGTGGAGGGTCAGCATGGCGACGCTCACCAGCCCGCAGAGCAGGGCGAAGGGGTTCAGCAATCCCAGGAGCGTGCCCTCGTAGGTCAGGCGCAGGTCGGCGTCGAAGCGGAAGGGCGCGCCGACGAAGGCGTTGCCGACGGCGACCCCGAAGATCAGCGCCGGCACCAGACCGCCGACGAAGAGCGCCCCATCCCAGACCGCGCGCCAGCGCGGGGAGGCGAGCTTCGAGCGGAACTTGAAGCCGACCGGGCGCAGGATCAGCGCGCACAGCACCAGGAACATCGCGAGATAGAAGCCGGAGAAGGCGACCGCGTAGAGCGGCGGCCATGCGGCGAAGATCGCCCCGGCGCCGAGGATGAGCCAGACCTGGTTGCCCTCCCAGACCGGGCCCACCGTGTTGATGGCGACGCGCCGCTCGAGGTCGGTGCGGGCGACGAAGGGCAGCAGCATGCCGACCCCGAGGTCGAAGCCGTCCATGACGGCGAAGCCGATGAGCAGGGCGCCGAGCAGCGCCCACCAGATCAGCCGCAGGGTCTCGTAGTCGAGGGTCATCGCGCGTCTCCGGGAGGGGCTATTCGGCGGCGGCCGGCAGCGGCACGACGCGTGCGCCGGGCGTCGTTCCGAGGATCGCGTCCGGTCCGAGGCGGATGGTCTTCGTCATCAGGTAGAGGTCGACGACGAGGAGCACCGAATAGAAGGCGACGAAGCCGACGAGCGTCGTCCAGACATTGGCCGCCGAGATGCTCGACACCGCGAGGAAGGTCGGCAGCACGCCCTCGATCACCCAGGGCTGGCGCCCGACCTCGGCCACGTACCAGCCGAGCTCGGCCGCGACCCAGGGCAGCGGCAGGGCGAGCAGCGCCGCCCACAGGAAGGCCCGGTGCGTGTCGAGCCGGCGCCGGCAGGCGAGCCAGAAGGCCAAGCCGAACAGGGCGATGAACAGGAAGCCCAGGCCCACCATGATGCGGAAGCTCCAGAACAGCGGCGAGACCGGCGGCACCGTCGACCACGCGGCCTGCGCGATCTCGGCGTCGGTGGCGGCCAGGATGTCGGGCCGGATCTTCTTCAGGAGCAGGGCGTGGCCGAGATCAGCGGCGCCCGCTTCGAGGCGGGCGCGGGCGGCCGCGTCGGTGCGGTCGCGCTTGAACGCTTCCAGCCCCTCGTAGGCGCGCAGGCCCGTGCGGATGCGGGTCTCGGCACGGGCCACGAGCTCGCCGATGCCGGGCACCTCCTTGTCGAGGGAGCGCGTCGCGATGAGCCCCAGCATCCAGGGCACCTTCACCTCGTAGGCGGTGCGCCGCTCCTCCAGGTTCGGCAGGCCGAAGAGCGTGAAGGAGGCGGGCGCGGGTTCGGTCTCCCACATCGCCTCGATGGCGGCGATCTTCATCCTCTGGTTCTCGCCGGCGGTGTAGCCGCTCTCGTCGCCGAGCACGACGACGGAGAGCGCGGCGGCGAGCCCGAAGCTCGCGGCCACCGTCATCGAGCGCTTGGCGAGGTCGACATGCCGGCCGAGCAGCAGGTAGAGCGCGCTCACCGAGAGCACGAACATCGATCCCGTCACGTAGCCGGCGCTGACGGTGTGCACGAACTTCGCCTGGGCGACGGGATTGAACAGCACGGCGGCGAAGTCCGTCACCTCCATGCGCATGGTGTCGGGGTTGAAGCGGGCGCCGACCGGATGCTGCATCCAGCCGTTGGCGATGAGGATCCAGAGCGCGGAGAGGTTCGAGCCGAGGGCCACGAGCCAGGTCACGCACAGATGGGCGACCTTGGAGAGCTTGTCCCAGCCGAAGAAGAACAGCCCGATGAAGGTCGCTTCCAGGAAGAAGGCCATCAGCCCTTCGATGGCCAGCGGCGCGCCGAAGACGTCGCCGACGTAGTGGCTGTAATAGGCCCAGTTCGTGCCGAACTGGAACTCCATGGTGATGCCGGTGGCCACCCCCATGGCGAAGTTGATCCCGAACAGCGTTCCCCAGAACTGCGTCATCCGCCGCCAGATCTCGCGGCCTGTCATGACGTAGACGCTCTCCATGATCCCGAGCAGCAGCGCGAGGCCGAGCGTCAGGGGCACGAACAGGAAGTGGTACAGGGCGGTGAGGCCGAATTGGAGCCGTGAGAGCTGCACGACGTCCATGGCTGCGGCGGTCATGGCAGGGGTCTCCGGTCGGGCATCGGTGGGGGCGCCGCGAGAAGCCGTTCCGCGACGCCGGTCTCCGTGATCCGCGGGCGGGCGGGGCCGAAGATCAGCAGGCCGGCGGCCAGGACGATCAGCGTCTTGACCGCGACCGCGACGGCGACCTCTCGGGCGAGGGGGTGCTGGAACATGGTGCCGCGATCCTCGCGGGCGGGCGGCGAGGCTGCCTTGATGTCGATCAAGCGCTCCGGGCTTTCCCGTCCGTCCCGCGCGCCGCCGATCCCGGAGGCCGTGCCGTGGAACGCAAGCTGTCCCGCCGGCGGATACGGTGCATCGCCCCCGATCCCCAGTACTCGGACGAAGTAGATTCGAGTTATTCCAATGTAATTGGTGCCGTTTCGGAGACAGGGCCGGAAGATCGCGGCGGTGGGCGTGATTTATCCCCGGCGGATCGTTGCGGGCGCCGGCCTCCGCTTCCTAAAAGCGCGACAGGGCATCCGAGGCGGATCGCCCGAGACCATGGACGGACGACGACCTTGACTCACGTGGAGGCGCGCTCGGCGCGAAACCGGCATCACCGCATCGCGCTCGCGGCGGCGATCGGGTTGGCGGCCGGATCCGGGGCCCCGGCGCTGGCGCAGGAGGCCGAGACCGCCCTGCGCGAATTGAGCGTGACGGGAATCGGGACCGGGAACGAGACGGCGTCGAGCCCCGTCGTCGGCTACCGCGCGTCGCGCTCGGCCACCGCCACGCGCACGGACACGCCGCTGCGCGACGTGCCCCAATCGGTCCAGGTGGTTCCGCGCGAGGTCATCGCCGACCGGCAGGACCAGCGTCTCACCGACAGCGTGACCACGGTCAGCAACGTCCAGCCGGCCGGCACCCTCCAGGGGCGGACGGACACCTTCGTCATCCGCGGCTTCAACACGCAGACCTACGCCATCGACGGCGTCCTGCTGAACCAGGCGAGCAACTTCTACACGGTGCAGCGCGACCTCGCCGACGTGGAGCGCATCGAGGTGCTGAAGGGGCCGGCCTCCGTGCTCTACGGGCGCGGCGAGCCCGGCGGCCTCATCAACGTCGTCACCCGCCGGCCGAGCCTGGTGCCCTCGGCCGATGCCAGCGTGCAGGGCGGCAGCTTCGGCTTCCGGCGGGTCCAGGGTTCGGTCTCGGCCCCCGTCGCGGGCGTCGAGGGGCTGGCCGGCCGGCTGAGCTTCTCCGCACAGACCGACCCGACCTTCCGCAACTACGGCGACCGCGAGAACATCCGCCAGTTCATCGCCCCCGCCTTCACCTGGAACCCGACCCCCGACACGCGGGTCTATTTCGTCGGCGAGTTCACCAAGCAGGACAGCCAGTACGACGAGGGCCTGATCGCCCGGAACGGACGCGTCCCGCTGGACAACGTCGCGCGCTTCTACGGCGAGCCCTATTCCCGCTACAACGCCGCAGCCAATTTCGGCCTGCTGCGCGTCGAGCACGATTTCAACGAGAACCTGATGCTGCGGCAGGTGATCAGCGCGCAGGGCGGCGGGTTCGACCTGCTCGCCACCCGCGCCACCGGCTTCAACAACAACAACACCCTGGTGATGCGGCGCAGCACCACGGTCACCTCCAGCTACGCCTCGGTCGACAGCCAGACCGAGCTCGTCGGCAAGTTCGACTTGCTGGGCTTGCATCACACCGTGCTCGTCGGCTTCGAGTACACCAACGGCTACCGGCGCTCCATCACGAACCAGGGCAGCGTCGCCTCGGTGAGCTTCCTCAACCCGACCTTCGGGGCCCTGCCGGGCGCGCAGTCGCTCCAGTCGGATCTCAAGCAGAAGAACGAGCTGAACGGCCTCTACGTGCAGGACCAGATCGATCTCGGTCTCGGCCTGCAACTGCTCGTCGGCGTGCGCTACGACACGGGAACGCAGTTCTACTTCAGCCGCACGCCGAGCTCGCGCACCATCCCGCCGGATCAGGACCTGTCGGGGACCTCGCCGCGCGTCGGCCTCGTCTACCGGCCGGTGGACCCGCTGACGCTCTATGCGAGCTACTCGACCTCCTTCAAGCCGCAGACGGCCAACGTCCTCAACGTCTCGAACCCGGCCCCGGAGACGGGCGACCAGTACGAGGCCGGCGCGCGCCTCGACCTGAACCCCGCGCTGACGCTGAGCGCGGCGGCCTTCCGCATCACGCGCAACAACGTCGCCGTCTCCGATCCGGCCAATACCGGCTACTCGATCATCACCGGCCAGCAGCGCTCGGAGGGCGTCGAGGCGGACATCGCCGGCCAGATCCTCCCCGGCTGGAAGATCATCGGCGGCGTCGGTTATCTCGACGCAAGCATCACCAAGGACGTCAACACGGCCATCGTCGGCAACAAGCTGACCGCCGTGCCGGCCTTCAGCGGTAGCCTCTGGACCACCTACGAGTTCTCGGAAGGACCGCTGCGCGGCCTCGGCCTCGGCTTCGGCGCCACCCATGTCGGCAAGCGGGTCGGCGACCTGAACAACAGCTACACGGTCGGCGCCTATACCCGCCTCGACGCGGCGATCTACTACGACATCGACCAGAACTATCGCTTCGCCGTCAACATGCGCAACCTGACCAACGCGCGCTACATCGAGCAGCCCTTCAACCAGTTCAACAACATGCCCGGCGCGCCCTTCTCGGTGCTGGCCACGCTGACGGCGCGGATGTAGGCGGCCTCCGGCCGCGCGGGCGGGCTCCTCCCTTCAGGAGACCGTCCGCGCGCCGCCCGTGGCGACGGGCGCGCGTGCCGCCGCGTTGCGCCGGCTGCGGGCGCGCCGCCGCAGCACGTAGAGCGTCAGGCCGGTGGCCGCGAATCCCGGCATCAGCAGCGCGGCGAGGCAGAACACGAGCGCGAAGGCCTCTCCGAAGAAGCGCCCGCGATGGACTTCGAGCATGTTGCCGGCGATGCGCTCGCCGAGCGTCAGGTCCGCGTCGCGGGAGGCGGCGAGCGGCGCGCCGGTCGCTGCGTCGAACCGCGCTTCGTTGCGGGCGCCCGGCGCGTCGCCCTTCGCGATCCAGCGGATGCGGATCGCCTTGCCCTCGGGCCCCGGCAGCGTGACGACGGAGAGCGCCGCCTCGTGTCCCTCGCCGGACTGGAAGGCGGCGAGCGCGCGGTCGAGGGCCCCGGCCGGCCGCTTCGGGGACGGCTCGCCCGCGCCCGCCTTGCGGCCGCCCTCCCGCATGCGCGGCGCCTCTCCCGCCGTCTCGGTCGGCTTGCCGGTCAGCAGGCGGTTGGCGCCGTCCTTGAACCAGTCGTAGGACCAGGTGAGGCCCGTGAGCGCGATCACCAGATAGACCGGCAGCACCCAGGTTCCGACCACCGCGTGCAGCGACCACCAGCGCGGGCGTCCGGGGCGCGAGAGGCTCGGCTTGAGCCAGATCCGCCAGCGGTGGATCTGCGGCCAGCGCAGGTAGAGGCCGCTCGCCAGGAAGGCGAGCAGGGCGAGCGTGCAGGCGCCGGTGATGCTGCGCCCCCAGCCCTTGCCGTCGCCGGGGATGAGCAGCCAGCGGTGCAGCGCCCGGATCGTCGCGAAGGTCCCCTCGAGCCTCACCGGGCCGAGCACGGTGCCGTCATAGGGGTCGGCATAGACCGAGGCCGCACGGGCGCCGCCCTTGGGATCGCGGGCGAAGCGGACCCGGATGCTCGCGCTCGGAGCGTCCGAGAGGACGATCGCGCCGACCGTCCGTCCGGGGCCTTGCGCCTCGACGCGCGCCACCAGCGCCTCCGGCGACAGAAGCGGCGTCTCGCGGGCGGTCACCGTCATGCGGTCGCGATCCGCGAGATCGGTGAGCGCCTCCTCGTAGCTGAGGAGAGCCCCCGTGACGCCGACCAGCGCCAGGACCAGCCCGGCGGTGAGGCCCAGCAGCCAGTGCAGGCGGAACAGGATGGTGCGCAGGGAGGGAAGCGACGCGAGCATGGCTGCGGGGGTCTCGTGGACCGGATCGGGCCGGCCCGTCCGCGTTGCGCGAAGGTCGACGCGATCCGGCCCGTCTGTCCGGACGAAGGGCCTCGGCGGCGGAGCGCGGGAGGGCGCCCGCGCCTCGGCCGCAGGAGATGCCCGTATCGCAGCGCGCGGCGCCCGCGCCAAGAGTGCTGCCAGTGCCAAGGCGCCGCCGAGGGGTCAGCCCGTCGTCCCGGTCCACCAGCGGCGGACCAGGAACCGCACGCTGGCCGCCAGCCAGTCGAGGAACTCCGCCTCGCGCGCCGGATCGCCGCCATCCACCCAGCCGAGATAGGCGTCGAGCAGGAGGCTCGACACCATCCGCGCCAGCATCGCCGGCTCCCCCGGCATCGCCCCCGGCTCGCCCAGCGCCTCGCGGATGCGCTCGATCGTGCGCTCGGCGAGGACCGCGTGCAGATGCTCCACATGCCGGCCGAAGCGGGGATCGTGCGGTGCCTGGCGCAGCAGGACCCGGAGGGCGGCGCGCTTGCGCCGCGCCAGCGCCAGGGTGTGCGGCAGGCGCTCGGTCCACCAGCGCGCCGGCATGGCGTCGACCCCGAGCAGGGCCTCGACCATGTCGTCGAGAACCGCGTCGATCAGCGCGTCCTTCGATCCGAAATAGCGATAGAGCACGACCTTCGCGACGCCGGCCCGCTCGGCGATGGCGTCGATGGTGACGCTGCGCAGGCCATGCGCGTCGAGCGCCTCCGCCGCCTGCGCGAGCAGCAGCGCGCGCCGGTGGCTGCGATGGTCGTCGAGCATGTCCGCGTAGGTGCCGGCCATGGCGTGACAGTGGTTCATGGACCATATAGTTACAAGCTGTTACCAGACAGTAACGGCCCTCAAGCCGGGCATGAGGAAGGGAGCGGCGCGGCATGAACGGGATGAGGTTTCTGGCGGCCTGCGGCATGATCGCGGCGACTCTCACGGCGGCGCAGGCGCGGCCCCGGTTGCTGGACCGGCTGCTGGGCGCGCCCGCCGAACAATCCGAGACCACTGGCGGCGCGGTGGCGAAGACCCTGTCCGTCGGCGGACTGGAGCGCAGCTACCTGTTGCTCGACCACCGCCGCGGCACCGGGCCGGCGCCGCTGGTGATCGTTCTGCACGGCGGCGGCGGCAGCCCCGAAACGATGATCCCCCGCTGGGAGGCACGGGCGCGCGCCTCGGGGCTGGTGGTCGCCGCGCCGAAGGGAATCGGCCGCAACGACCGGATGGGCACCTGGAACGCCGGCGGCTGCTGCGGCGAGGCGGTGGCGCGCGGAGTGGACGACGTCGGCTTCGTCGCGGCGGTCATCGACGACGTGGCCCGGCAGGTGCCCATCGACGGGCGGCGCGTCTACGTCGCGGGCTTCTCCAACGGCGGCATGCTCACACACCGTGTCGCCATCGCGCTCGGCGACCGCATCGCGGCGGCGGCGGTCGTCTCCGGCGCCCTGTTCGGCAACGAGCCCGCGCCGCGCGCCCCCGTCCCGATGCTCATCATGCATGGCGAGCAGGATCCCGTGGTCGGTTTCGAAGGCGGGATGAGCGGGACCGGATTCGTCGCCAGGGCCCAGACGCTCCGGTTCGAGCCCGTCCGCCACGCGGTGGATTTCTGGCGCGCGGCGAACGGCTGTGCGCGCCCGGCTTCCGTCACCCGCCAGCCCGGCCTGACGACGGAGACCGGCACCGGCTGCCGGGGCAATGCCGACGTCGTGTTCCTCGACTTGCCGCAGGGCGGCCACGGCTGGCCGGGATCGGGAGGCCGCCTCGCCGGAGGCGCCGCCGGCACCGCGCCGATCGACGCCACGGACACCATCTGGACCTTCTTCAAGGCGCACGCCCGGTAGCCGGCGACCGTCGCGGGGGCCTGTGCGGCCCCCTGGGGGAGAACAGACATCCCGGCGTCTCCACCCGGTCGTCACGCCGGGCTCACCGTTCGAGCGCCTCGATATTCGCCAGGACGCGCGCGAGCAGGGACACGAGGGTGTCGACCTCCTCGGGCGACAAGCCTTTCGTGATGTCGGCATTGCCCTGCCGCAGCACCGCGCGGCCGGCCGGCAACCGTCCGAGCGCGTCGTCCGTCAGCGATATGAAGCTCGATCGCTTGTCGCGGGGGTCGGGCTCGCGCTTGACCAAGCCGTCGCGCTGCATCCGGGCCAGCATCTGCGCCATGGTCGGCTGCTCGACCTTCGACAGGCGCGCGAGCTCCGTCTGCGACAGCCGTTGCCCGTCCTTCAGCGCCGCCAGCACCGGCAACTGCGCCGTGGCGAAGCCGAGGGGGCGCAGCCGCGCGTCGCCGATCCGGCCGAGCCCCCGCGCGATCCGGGCGACGTAATGGCCCGGCTGGCGAAGGGGCTCCCAGACGTCATCGTCGCCGGCCATTGCATAGGCTCCTATGTTCATGTAGATAGGAACCTATGTAGATGGAGCTCGATGACGTGGCAATGGATCGGATAGCGATCGTCGGCGGCGGCCCCGGCGGCCTGATGCTGGCGCGGCTGCTGCAACTGCGCGGTGTCTCGCCCGTCGTGCTGGAGCGCGATGCGCATGCCGGGGAGCGGCCGCAGGGCGGATCGCTCGACCTGCATGGGGAGACCGGCCAGCGCGCCATGCGGCTCGCGGGCCTGGAGGCGGAGTTCGCGGCCGCGGCCCGCCCCGAGGACCAGGGGGACCGGCTCTACGATGTCGACGGCAGCTTGCTGTTCGACCGCGACGAGCCCGGCGACGACCGGCCCGAAATCGACCGGACGCTCCTGCGCCAGATCCTTCTGGACGCGCTGACGCCCGGCACGGTGCGCTGGGGGCATCGCGTCGTCGCGATCGCGCCCACCGGCGGCGGCCATGAGGTGATCGGCGAGGGGTGGCGCGAGCGATTCGACGTGGTGGTCGGTGCCGATGGCGCGTGGTCGCGCGTTCGGCCGCTGCTCGGCGATGCCGCCCCGGCCTATGAGGGCGTCACGCTGGTCGAATTGGGCTTCGAGGTCGAGCGGCATCCCGCCATCGATGCGCTGACGGGCAGCGGCAAGCTGTTCGCGGTGGGCGACAACCGTGTCCTGATCACCCAGCGGAACGGGCTCGGCCATATTCGCGGATATGCCGGCCTGCGCCTGGGCGAGGCGGACGCGCGGCGCTGGCAGGCGCTGTCGCCGGAGGCGCTGCGCGCGGCCTTGCGTGAGGTCTTCGCCGGATGGGCGCCCGCGTTGAAGGCCATCTTCGAGACCGGGACGTTCATCGCGGTCCGTCCGCTCTACGCGCTTCCCATCGGGCACCGCTGGGCCAGCCGGCCGGGCCTCACCCTGCTGGGCGATGCGGCGCACCTGATGTCCCCGTTCTCCGGCGAAGGCGTGAATCTCGCCCTCGCCGATGCGGTCGATCTCGCCGAGGCGCTGACCTCGGGGAGCGGCTGGCGGGCCGTCACGGACTACGAGGAAGCCATGGCGGCGCGGGCCGCCATCGCCGCCGCGGGAGCCGCCCAGGGCCTCGACGGCGCGTTCTCGTCCGAAGGAGCGGGGCCGGTCCTGGAGCACTACAGAGCGCGCGTGAGCGGAAGCTGATCGCGCGGACGGCTCGGCGACGTCCTTCATGCGCTTGCGGAATCGCGAAGGACATGGGGGAGAGCCGGCAGGATCGGCTGCCTCGAGGCCCATCGCCTGAGCTCCGCGGAGACCCCGGAGCCCGCATGAGCCGCTCCTACTCCTAGCCCAACGCGCCGGGGGACCGGCATCCGCATCGAGATGATGTTCGGTCGGCCCTCGCCGGCATTTCGCCTAGCCTGGGGCGGCGATCTCCCGCAGCCAGCATGCTCCCGAGGTCGCGGCCCCGACTTTCGTCGCAAACGCATAGGGAGATCGAGCGACGACCTCGCCGCCGGCCGAGTGAATGAGCCACCGATAAGTCCCGTCAGGCCGCGTGTTCGCAACCACCGTGACGGTATAAGCTCGGCTGTTTGCTATCATTCGCCAGCATGCCACAGGCTCGTGCCCGAGCCTAATCCGACACTTGGCCGATGGCCTGCGCTCGAATGCTCGCCTGCGCCCGCTCACCCCGATGGCATCATTCTGCCGGCGCGCCGATGAATTGGACGGCCTCGCCCTGAACACCGTAAAGCGTCGTCGGCATCCCCACGGGGCGCTCGCCTCCACCCGAACACGGGGAGGCTCGATGCGATCAGGTGGCTGTCGGTGGCGTGCGCAGAGCGGCGGCGGTCGATCTGGCGGAGGGAGCGGGATTCGAACCCGCGATACGGTTTCCCGTATACACACTTTCCAGGCGTGCGCCTTCAACCACTCGGCCACCCCTCCGGGCCCGGACAGGAAACCGGGCGGCGCGCGCGGGGCGGCCGGCGATCTGTCTGCTGTCGGGCGCGGTGCTGTAGCCGCCGCTGCCGCCCGGCGCAAGCCTGCGGCGCCGATTCGGCTCCGTTCTCGTCGAACGGCGCCGGACATGGAGGCGGCGGAGCGCCCCGACCTGGCCGCCACGATCCCCGCCGGGGCGCCGGGACTTGCCGCGCCGCGGTGGCCGCCGGCGGCGCGACGGTGTTTCCCAGTCCCCGGCGAGACTTGGTCGGAACGGGCAGCGGACGGGGCCTGCGCACCCTGCTGCGGCACGGCGAAAAATACCTACGTAGACGGTCCTCGCACGGTCTTGCGCCGGCCGCCGGGCGGGGTACGGTGCCGCTCGCGTGACAGCGTTCGACGATTCTCCTCAACGACAAGGATGCTCCCATGTCCGAGACGATTCGTGTGAAGCCGACCCATGACGGCACCTACACCATCTATCGCGGCCCCGTGGCGCTGATCTCGGGCCTGACCCGGCTCCAGGCCGAGCGCTACGAAGCCAGCATCGCCCGCCAGAGCCGCGCGGCCCTGCCCCCGGAAGCCTGAGCGGACCTTTCCCGACGGCGGCGCCGGGCGTCGCTCACAGGAGTGCGGCCGGCGCCTCGCGAAGGGCCGCACCCTCCCCGAAATCCCCCAGAAGCAGCGGGCCGAAATCCACCACGGCGCCGTCCGGCCCGAGGCCGCGCTGGCGCGCGCTGATGACCGGGCGCTCGCCTGCCGTGTCGATGGCGTAGAGGAAATAGGCGGCGCGCCGCGCGGGCAGGCCGTGGTGGTTGCCCGGCCGCGCCGAGGCGGAGGGGCCGCCGACCACGGGTACCGCGCGCCCGTCCGGTCCGGGCATGTGCGCGACGCTGCCGATATGGTTGTGCCCGTGCAGGACCAGCTCCGCGCCGGCCCGGCCGATCATCGCCGTGAAGGCGGCGGCGTCCTTCAGCTCGCGCCCCGGCGTGGCGCCGCCCGGATGGGGCGGATGATGGATCATCACCACCCGGACGGGCCGCTCCGGTGTGCGCGCGAGGTCCTTCAGCAGGGTCTCCGCCGCCTCGATCTGCGCCGGTCCGAGGCGGCCGCTCGCCACGAAGGGCTTCGTCGGGATCGCCGAGGAGAGGCCGACCAGCGCCACCCGGCCGCGCCGGCGCAGATACGGGAAGCGGCCCTCGCCGCCGGAATCCCCCGCCGTCCAGGGGCCGCAGGCGGCCAGCAGCCCCTCGAGGGAGCCGCGCACATAGGCGTCGTGGTTGCCGGGCACGAAGCTGACCGTCTCCGGCGCCCCGAGCTCGCTCAGGAACTGGCGGGCGGTCTCCCACTCGCTCGGCAGGCCGATATTGCAGAGATCCCCCGTGCAGGCGACGTGGTCGGGCGCCTCCCGCCGGAGGTCGGCCACCAGGGCGGCGAGCACGGCCATGTCGTGGCTGCGCGAGCGCCCCCGGCGCCAGTTGGCATAGCCCGTCGCCCGCTTGCCGAGGAGCTGGCTCAGGCGCGGGCGCGCCAGCGGCCCGACATGCGGGTCGGTGAGATGGGCGAGGCGGAAGATCGGGATCGGTCCGGGCGCTGTCGTCATCGCTGGCGCCGCAATCGCGGCTCCGGGCGCCGAGGTCAAGCGCGCGCACGGCGTCTCAGGCGCTGCCGATGGCCATGCCCGCCAGCAGCACCAGCACGCCGCCCGCCACCACTTGCAGGGTCGCGCGCCAGAAGGGCGTGGCCATGTAGCGCGCGCGGATCGTCGCGATGGCGGCGAGCTCCACCGCCACCACGGCCACGGCGACGAGCGTCGCCAGGCCGAAGGCGTGCGGCCAGGCATCGGGGATGGCGAAGGGCAGCGTGTGGCCGAGGCCGCCGAGCGCCGTCATCGCCCCGCAGACGAGCCCGCGCGTCAGCGGCGCGCCGCGCCCGGTGATGCTGCCGTCGTCCGAGAGCGCCTCGGTGAAGCCCATGCTGATGCCGGCCCCCACCGATGCCGCGAGCCCCACGAGCAGGGTCGCCGCGTTGCTGTGCGTCGCGAAGGCGGCGGCGAAGATCGGCGCCAGCGTCGAGACCGAGCCGTCGATGAGCCCGGCCAGGCCCGGCTGGACATATCGCAGCACGAAGGTTTTTCGCGCCTCCGCATCCGCCTCCGCAAACTCAGCCGCCATCGCGCCGTTCCTGTTTAGATTCGTTCCAATCTACAGATTATAATAATTCTAATCAATAGCGGTTTTCCGAGAAGGACGGGGAGGGCTTTCGCTGCGGCGCGGTTGCGCGGACGGCCGGTTCGGAGCTAGAGAGCCGGCGACCGGCGCGGGCCTTTCCGCCGCCGGCCGGCGTCCCGCGTATCCGCCGATTCCGACATCCGGCCCCGTCGCGGCCATGCCGGCCCATCCGGGGTGTCAGAAGCGAGACATGAGCCTCGGCAAGCGCCTCCTCCGTCATCCGCTCGTCCAGCAGGCTCTCGGCCGCGTGGCGGCGGGCTATCTCGCGCTGGTGCGCCGCACGAACCGCTTCACGGTGGTGCCGGGCGATGCCGACCCGTGGCTCGACGCGCAGTCGCCCTTCATCGCCGGCATGTGGCACGGCCAGCACATCATGGTCTCCTTCGCCCGGCGCCGGCAGGACAGGGTCTCGACGATCATCTCGAGGAACCCGGACGGCAACATCAATACCATCGCCCTCACGACCCTCGGCGTGCGGGTGATCCGGGCCTCCGGCGCGCGGGGCCGGGTGGTGCGCGACGCGAGGGCGAAGGGCGGGGCCGAGGGCCTGCGCGCCATGCTGCGCGCCCTGAAGAACGGCGAGATCGTCGCCTTCAGCGCCGACGTGCCCAAGGTCTCGCGGGTCTGCGACGCCGGCATCCTGACGCTGGCGCGTTTCTCTGGGCGGCCGATCGTCCCCACCGCCGTGGTGACGAGCCGGCACATCCGCTTCAACTCCTGGGACCGGGCCTGCCTCGGGCTGCCCTTCGGGCGCGGCGCC
This sequence comes from Methylobacterium endophyticum, assembly GCF_050591105.1. Lineage (NCBI taxonomy): Bacteria > Pseudomonadati > Pseudomonadota > Alphaproteobacteria > Hyphomicrobiales > Methylobacteriaceae > Methylobacterium > Methylobacterium endophyticum. Next base: position 59,187 of record NZ_JBNHES010000010.1, on the reverse strand, counting down.
ATCGTCTTCGGCGAGGCGATCTTCGTGCCCCGCGAGGTCGACGACGAGACCTTCGAGGGGCTGCGCCGCCGGGTGGAGGCCGAGATGAACCGGGTCCATGACCACGCCTACACCCTCGTCGGGCGCCCCGACCGGGTGACGGGCAGGCTCGGCGAGGCGGCGGCATGAGGGCGCCTCCGCTGACCCTCGCGCTCAAGGCCTACCGCACCGGGCTCTATCTCGGCGAGCCGGCGGTGGCGGGGCTCCTCGCCTGGAGGGCGCGGAACGGCAAGGAGGATCCGGGGCGGATCGCCGAGCGCCGGGGGCTGGCGGGGCGCGCCCGCCCGGTGGGCTCCCTCGCCTGGATGCACGGCGCCAGCATCGGCGAGGCGCTCTCGCTGATCGGCCTCGTGGAGGGCATGATCGCGCGCGGCTTCTCCGTGCTCGTCACCACCGGCACCCGCAGCGCGGCCGAGCTGGTGGGCGCGCGCCTGCCGGCCGGCGCGGTCCATCAATACGTGCCTCTCGACGCGCCGCGCTGGGTCGAGCGCTTCCTCGACCACTGGCAGCCCGATCTCGCGCTGGTGGCCGAATCCGAGATCTGGCCCAACACGATCATGGCGCTGCATGCGCGCGGCATCCCGCTGCTCCTCGTCAACGGACGGATGTCGCAGCGCTCCTTCCGGGGCTGGGAGCGCTCGCCGCGCACGGCCCAGGCGCTGCTCGCGCGCATCGCCGTCTGCCTGACGCAGACCAAGGAGGACGCCGAGCGCTTCGCCCGGCTCGGCGCGCCGAGGGTGAGCGTCGTCGGCAACCTGAAATACGACGCGGCCATCCCCCCGGCGGACGGGCAGCAGCTCGACCATCTGCGCGACATGATCGGCGACCGCCCGGTCTGGGTGGCGGCGAGCACGCATCCGGGCGAGGACGAGCTCGTCATGCAGGTCCACGCGGCGCTGAGGGAGCGGCTGCCCCGCCTCCTCACCATCGTGGTGCCCCGCCACCCGCCGCGCGGGGCCGACGTGGCCGGCATCGCCGCCGCCGCCGGCCTGCGCACCGCGCGCCGGTCCGCCGGGGGCCGCCCGCACCCCTCCGTCGAGGTCTATGTCGCCGATACGCTGGGCGAGCTCGGCCTGTTCTACCGCTTGAGCCCGCTCGTCTTCCTCGGCGGCTCCATGGTGCCGCGCGGGGGCCAGAACCCGATCGAACCGATCCGGCTGGTCTCGGCGGTGGTACACGGGCCCCATACCCACAACTTCGCGCAGGTCTATCCGGCGCTCGACGCCGCCGGCGGGGCGCTGGCGGTGACGGACGGCGCCGGGCTCACGGCGGCCATCGGCACGCTGCTCTCGGACCCCCGCCGCGTCGCCGGCATGGCCGAGGCCGGCCAGCGCGCGCTCCATCCGTTCGAGGGGGCGGTGCAGCGCACGCTCTCGGTGCTCGATCCCTTCATCGCGCAGATGAAGCTCGCGGCCATGAAGCCCGTCGCGTGAGCCCCGCTTGAGGCCGCCGCGCTTCTGGGCCGCCACGCCCGCCCATCCCCTGGCGCGGCTGCTGTCGCCGCTGGGCGCCGCCTATGGAGGCCGCGCCGCCGCGCGCATGGAGCGCCCCGGCGCGCGGGCGGCGCTGCCGGTGGTCTGCCTCGGCAACTTCACCCTCGGCGGCGCCGGCAAGACCCCGGCCGCCCTCGCCGTGGCGGCGCTGCTGCGCGATCTCGGCCGCAAGCCCGCCTTCCTCAGCCGGGGGTACGGCGGCCGCATCGCCGGGCCGGCGGCGGTCGATCCCGCCGCGCATGGCGCGGGGGATGTCGGCGACGAGCCGCTGCTGCTCGCGGCCTGCGCCCCCACCGTCGTATCGCGCGACCGGGCCGCCGGGGCCCGGCTCTGCGCGGCGCTCGGCGCCGACGTGGTGGTGATGGATGACGGCCTCCAGAATCCGGGCCTGGCGAAGGACCTCGCGCTCGCCGTGGTCGACGCGGAGGCCGGCATCGGCAACGGCCTGCCCTTTCCCGCCGGGCCCTTGCGGGCGCCGCTCGCCCGGCAATGGCCCCATGTGGGTGGCCTGCTCCTCGTCGGCGAGGGCGCGGCGGGCGAGACCCTGGCGGAGGAGGCCGGACGGCGCGGGCTCCCCGTCCACCGGGCGCGGCTGCTGCCCGGCGCCCACGATCTCGGCGGCCGCCGGCTGCTCGCCTTCGCCGGCATCGGCCGGCCGGAGAAGTTCTTCGCGACCCTGCGCGGGATCGGCGCCGATCTCGCCGAGACGCGCGCCTTTCCCGACCACCACGCCTACCGGCCGCACGATCTCGCGGCGCTGGCCGAGGCGGCGGACCGGCTCGGCGCCGAGCTCGTCACCACGCAGAAGGACGCGGTGCGTCTGGCTCCCGACTTCGCGGCGCGGGTGCGCACCCTGCCCGTGGCCCTGCGCTTCGCCGACGAGGCGGCGATGCGCGCCGCGCTCGCGGCGGCCGTCGCGCTCAGGGTTGCGCGGGCTTGAGCCGGCTCATGATCGCGTCGGGGGAGGCGTAGGCCTCCTGGCGCTCGACGCTCCAGTAGCGCAGGTCGTCGAGGGGGATCGCCTCGCCGGTGACGGCGCAGCGCACGAAGCTGCCCGGCTTGACGACGCGCATGGTGCCGTCGCCGTATTCCACCATCGCCTCGCCGCTTGCGCCGCGCTCGTAACGCCCCAGCATCGCGCTTCTCCGTCTCGTCGTCCGAGCCGGTTTATGGGCCGGAGGCACGCTTGTCGATGCGGGCCCTCGACAGCCCCGCCGGGCGGGTGCCAAAGATCGGGCATGCGCGACCATGCCAGCACCGGGCCGGCCCGGTGAGCCCCGAACTCGACGCCCTCTTCCAGGCCGCGCGGACCGTCCGCGAGCGTGCGCATGCGCCCTATTCGCGCTTCCGGGTCGGGGCGGCGCTGCGCGACGAGACCGGCGCCGTGCATGCCGGCTGCAACGTCGAGAACGCGGCCTATCCGGTCGGCACCTGCGCCGAGGGCGGGGCGATCTCGGCCATGGTCGCGGCCGGCGGGCGGCGCATCCGCGAGATCCTGGTGCTGGCGGAGGGCGACGGCCCGGTGACGCCCTGCGGCGCCTGCCGCCAGCGCATCCGCGAGTTCGCCGATCCCGCCACGCCGATCCATGCCGCCGATCCGCGCCGGGTGCTGGCGAGCTTCACCCTGGAGCAGCTCCTGCCCGCCTCCTTCGGCCCCGAGACGCTGGCCGGCGATGCCTGAGCCCGTCCCCGACCCACGCCTCGCCGACCCACGGGTCGCCGAGGCCGCCGCGCATCTGCGCGGGGCCGGGTTCGGCGGCCCCTTCGCCTGCGCCGTCGTCACCGGCACGGGCCTCGGGACGCTCGCGGACGCCCTCGGCGAGCGCGTATCGCTGCCCTACGACGCGATTCCCGGCTTTCCCCGGCCCGGCGTCAGCGGCCATGGCGGCCGGCTGCATCGCGGGGTTCTCTCCGGGCGGCCGGTGCTGGTGCTGGAGGGGCGGGCGCATGCCTACGAGCGGGGCGACGCGGCGGCCATGCGGGTGCCGGTGGGAACGCTCGCCGCGCTCGGCGCGGGCGCGCTGCTGCTCACCAATTCCAGCGGCTCGCTGATGCCGCGGGCCGGCCCCGGCAGCCTGGTGGCGCTCATCGACCACATCAACCTCTCCGGCCTCCACCCCCTCGTCGGCGAGCCCTCCGACGCCCGCTTCGTGCCGATGACCGACGCCTACGATGCGCGTCTGCGCGCGCATCTGGCGGATGCGGCTGCGGAATGCGGCATCGCCCTGCACGAGGGCGTCTATGCCTGGTTCTGCGGTCCGAGCTTCGAGACTCCCGCCGAGGTGCGCATGGCCGGCCGGCTCGGCGCCGATCTCGTCGGCATGTCGACGGTGCCCGAGACGATCCTCGCCCGCTTCTTCGGCCTGCGCGTCGCCGCGCTCTCCGTGGTCACGAACCGGGCCGCCGGCATCGGCGGCGGCGATCCGCACCATGCCGAGACCAAGGCGGTGGCGGGTGCCGCCGCCGCCGATCTCGTCCGCCTCGCGGCGGCCTTCGTCGCCCGTCTCGACACCCCGTCCTCCGGGAGCCCCGCATGAGCGCAGCCCTCTCCGATCCCGCAGCGACGGCGCGGCGCGCCCTCTCGCTCCTCGACCTGACGGACCTGTCGGACGCCTGCACGGCGAGCGCCGTCGACGCCCTCTGCCGGGATGCGCGGGAGAGCGGCGTCGCGGCGGTCTGCGTCTGGCCGCAATACGTCTCGCAATGCGGCCGGGGTCTCGCCGGCAGCCCGGTGCGGATCGCCACCGTGGTCAATTTCCCGGCCGGGGGCGAGGATGTCGAGCGCACCCTGGACGACGCCCGCGAGGCCGTCGCCGACGGCGCCCACGAGATCGACCTCGTGCTGCCCTATCGCGCCTTCCTGCGCGGGGACGAAGGCGTGGCCCGCGACATGGTCGAGGCCGTCCGCGACATCTGCGCGAGGACGGTGCTGAAGGTCATCCTGGAGACCGGCGCGCTGGAATCCCCCGAGCGGATCGCCGCCGCCGGCCGTCTGGCGCTCTCCGCCGGGGCGGATTTCCTGAAGACCTCCACCGGCAAGAGCCCGGTCTCGGCGACGCCCCAGGCCGCCGAGGCGCTGCTCGGCGTTCTGCGCGGGCATGAGGGGCGCCCGGCGGGGCTCAAGGTCTCCGGGGGCCTGCGCACGCTCGCCGACGCCGCGACCTATCTCGACCTCGCCGATAAACTCATGGGGCCGGGCTGGGTGGGCCCGAAAACCTTCCGGCTCGGCGCCAGCAGCCTGTTTTCCGTCCTGCGCGACGCGGCGGGGGCAGGCGCGTGAGGCCGCCCCAGGAGACCATCCGCTCGAAGCGCGACGGCGCCGCGCTGCCCGAGGCCGAGATCGCCGCCTTCGTCGCCGGGCTCACGGACGGGCGCGTCACCGAGGGGCAGGCGGCGGCCTTCGCCATGGCGGTGTTCTTCCGGGGGCTCTCCCTCCCCGAGCGCGTGGCGCTGACGCGGGCGATGACGGCCTCCGGCACGGTGCTCGCCTGGGACCTGCCCGGCCCCGTCCTCGACAAGCACTCCACCGGCGGCATCGGCGACACCGTGAGCCTGGTGCTGGCGCCGCTGGTGGCGGCCTGCGGCGGCTACGTGCCGATGATCTCGGGGCGCGGGCTCGGGCATACGGGGGGCACCCTCGACAAGCTCGCGAGCATCCCCGGCTACGACGCGACGCCGGGGCTGGAGCGGCTGCGCGCGGTGGTGCGCGCGGTCGGCTGCGCCATCATCGGCCAGACCGACGACCTCGCTCCGGCCGACCGGCGCCTCTACGCCATCCGCGACGTCACCGGCACGGTGGAATCGCTCGATCTCATCACCGCATCGATCCTGTCGAAGAAGCTCGCGGCCGGGCTCCAGGGCCTCGTCATGGACGTGAAGACGGGCTCGGGCGCCTTCATGGCAGAGACGGAGCAGGCGAGGGCGCTCGCCCGCAGCATCGTCGCGGTGGCCAACGGCGCGGGGCTGCGCACCACCGCGCTCATCACGGATATGGACGCGCCCTTGGCGAGCGCCGCCGGCAACGCCCTCGAAGTCGCCTATGCGGTGGATCATCTCACCGGGCGCCGCCGGGAGCCGCGCTTCCACGCGGTGACGACGGCGCTCGCCGCCGAGATGCTGGTGGCCGGGCGGCTCGCGGCCGATACCGGGGAGGCGACGCGGAGGCTCGACGCCGCGCTTGCGTCCGGCAAGGCGGCGGAGATCTTCGCGCGCATGGTGGCGGCGCTCGGCGGCCCGGCGGATTGTCTCGACCGGGCGGGTTCGTATCTGCCGGAGGCGCCCGTGCGGCGCCGGGTGGAGGCCGGGGGGAGCGTGGCGCGCGTGGACACGCGGGCGCTCGGGCTCGCCGTGATCGGCCTCGGGGGAGGCCGCACGCGGCCGCAGGACGGCATCGATCCGAGCGTCGGGCTCACGGACCTCGCTCGGCCGGGCGACGCGGCCGGGCTGCTCGGGGTGGTGCATGCCCGCGACGAGGCAAGCGCCGACGCGGCGGAGGCTGCTCTGCGCGCGGCCTACGCGATGGGTGAGGCCGCGCCCGAAGGGCCTGCTGTTCTGGAGCGCATCGACGCGTGAGGGAAGGACCGGGAGCGTACGCGCTCCCGGCCCCGTTCATGCCGGATCACCAGCGATGGTGGCCGTGGCCCCAGCCGTGATGACGGTGCCCCCCATGGTGACGATGGCCCCAGCCGTGATGGCGGTGGCCCCAGCCATGGTGATGATGTCCCCAGCCGTGATGACGGCGATGGCCCCAGCCGTGGTGATGATGGCGATGGTAGCCGTACTGCACCTGCGTCAGGCCGGCATCGGCCTCTCCGGCGATTGCCGGGGACGGGGCGAGCGGCGCGGCTTCCGCGCGGGGCGCGGCGGCGAACAGGCCGGCGGCGAGCGCGGCGGCCAGGGCGAGGCCGGCGAGGGGACGTTGGATGCGCGACGACATCGTGGGCGATCTCCCGTTCTCATCATGCCCGGCGGCGGGAACGCTGCCGGATCATCACGAAAGGGTTATCGCCGGGCGCCTGAACCCCCGCTGAGCCAGGGAGTCACATCCGCTGACAAAACTTTCCGCTCGGAGAAGGGATTAAATCAGGGCCGGCGGTACACCCAGACCCGCGCCGGCGGCAGGTTGAGCCAGACCCGGTTCGAGGGGCTCGCGGTGTAGCTCCCGGCCTCGCAGCGGGCCGGGATCGGCGGCACCACGGCATAGGTGAACTGCACGAAAGGCGCGCCCGGATGCATCAGGTCGTGGGCGGCGTTCAGCAGGTCGAGGCGCTGCTCCAGGGGCTTGGTGAAGAGCGGCAGGCTGGAGATGGTGGCCGCGCCCGGCGCCTCGAGCATGGTCCCGAGGGTACGGCGGATGTCGTAGGCGTCCCCCGGCACCACGGTGGCGCGCGGGAAGCGGCTGCGCAGGAGCCGGCAGAAATCCGGGTTGAACTCGACGAGGACGAGACGGTCCTCGTCGATGCCGCGCCGGATCAGCGCCTCCGTCACCGGGCCGGTGCCGGGGCCGAGCTCGACGATCGGCCCTTCGCTGCGCGGATCGACATAGGAGGCCATGGTCCGCGCCAGCATGCGGCCGGAGGGTGTCACCGAGCCGGTGACGAGAGGCCGCTCGAACCACGAACGCAGGAACCGCGCGTCGTCCTCCAGAACCTCTCGCCGCTCCCGCACGATGGAATCGGCGGCCATGACCTTCGCGCTGGGACGGCGTAGCGGCGGCAAGACGAGTGTCCTCGTACTACGGGAGAGGCTTTAGGCTAGACGACGAAACCCCCGTCCGCGTCAAGGCGCGGACGGCACGGGACTGTCTGCCGGCGGCGTAAGGCGCCGGGGCGCGGCGGCACCGCCACATCCCCGAGGGGGAGATGCGGGGGCCGATCCGCTCACTGGCGGGCCGAGCCGCCGAAGCCGTCGAAGAAGTCGCGCACCTTGGAGAAGAAGCCGGCGCTTTCCGGGTGGTTCTCGTCCGAGGCGGTCTGGTCGAACTCCTGGAGCAGCTCGCGCTGGCGCTTGGTCAGGTTCTGCGGCGTCTCCACGAAGACCTGGATGTAGAGGTCGCCGACATCGCGGGCGCGCAGCACCGGCATGCCCTTGCCCTTGATGCGGAACTGCTTGGCCGTCTGCGTGCCGGCGGGGATGCGCACCTGGGTCTGCGAGCCGTCGATCACCGGCACGGTGATCTCGCCGGACAGCGCCGCCGTCACCATGGAGATCGGCACCCGGCAGAACAGGTCGGCGCCGTCGCGCTGGAAGAACTCGTGCGGCTTGATCGAGAGGAAGACGTAGAGATCCCCCGCCGGGCCGCCGCGCAGCCCGCTCTCGCCCTCGCCGGCGAGACGGATGCGCAGGCCGTCGTCGACGCCCGCCGGCACGTTGATGGAGAGCGTGCGCTCGCGGCTGAGGCGTCCGGCCCCCGAGCAGGCGCCGCAGGGATCGTCGATGACCTCGCCGCGTCCGTGGCAGTTCGGGCAGGTCCGCTCGATGGCGAAGAAGCCTTGCGCCGCCCGCACCCGTCCGTAGCCGCCGCAGGTCGGGCACTGGCGCGGCTTGGAGCCGGGCTTGGCGCCCGACCCCGCGCAGGCGTCGCAGGTGATGGTGGTGGGGATCTTGATGGTCTCGGTCTTGCCGGAGAACGCCTCCTCCAGGGTGATCTCGAGGTTGTAGCGCAGGTCCGAGCCGCGCTCGCGGCCGGGCTGGCCGCGCCCGCGCTGCGCGCCGCGCCCGTCGCCGAAGAAATTGTCGAAGATGTCCGACATGAAGTCGCCGAACTCGTTGCCGAATCCGGGGCCTCCGGGGCCGCCCGCGCCTTGACTGAAGGCGGCGTGGCCGAAGCGGTCGTAGGCGGCGCGCTTCTGGCTGTCGGAGAGGCACTGATAGGCCTCGTTGATCTCCTTGAACTTGATCTCGGCTTCCTTGTCGCCGGGATTCCGGTCCGGGTGATGGACCATGGCGAGCTTGCGGAAGGCCACCTTCAGCTCGCCGTCCGTCACGGTCTTCGAGACGCTCAGGACCTCGTAGTAATCCCGCTTCGACATGCCCTGCCTTCAAACCTCGTCCGCATCGCCCCCAGGCGGGACGGTCGATGACCGGTCCATTCTCTCGAATGCCGGTCCCTGCTCTAGCATGGCCGTCGCCTCTGCCGCCGAGCAACTTTCACGCCTGAGCCTCGTCCCTCTCCCCTCCGCGGGAGAGGGTGGGCCTCGCCTCGGCGAGGGTCGGGAGAGGGGAGCGCCGTTTCCGGACGCGGCGCTCCCCTCTCCCGACCCGCTTCGCGGGCCACCCTCCCCCGCGAAGGGGGGAGGGAAGACCCGCTGGCGGGGCTTTCACGCCCGCTTCTTGTGGTCCTTGTCGTCGACTTCCTGGAAGTCGGCGTCGATGACGTCGTCCTTCTTCGGCTCTCCGGCGGCGCCCTCAGGGGCGCCCTCGGCCGACTGGCTGGCCGCGTACATTGCCTCGCCGAGCTTCATCGAGGCCTGCATCAGGTCCGTGGTGCGGGACTTGATGACCTCGACGTCCTCGCCCTCGAGCGCCGTGCGCAGCGCCGTCATGGCGGTCTCGATGCCGGCCTTGTCGTCGGCCGAGACCTTGTCGCCATACTCCTTCACCGACTTCTCGGTGGCGTGGATCAGGCTCTCGCCCTGGTTCTTCACCTCGACGAGCTCGCGGCGCTTCTTGTCGGCCTCGGCATTGGCCTCGGCATCCTTGACCATCTTCTCGATATCCGCGTCCGAGAGGCCGCCGGAGGCCTGGATGCGGATCTGGTGCTCCTTGTTCGTCGCCTTGTCCTTGGCCGTCACGTTGACGATGCCGTTGGCGTCGATGTCGAAGGTCACCTCGATCTGCGGCAGGCCGCGCGGGGCCGGCGGAATGCCCATCAGGTCGAACTGGCCGAGCAGCTTGTTGTCGGCCGCCATCTCGCGCTCGCCCTGGAAGACGCGGATGGTGACGGCGTTCTGGTTGTCCTCGGCCGTCGAGAAGACCTGGGACTTCTTGGTCGGGATCGTGGTGTTGCGGTCGATGAGGCGCGTGAACACGCCGCCCAGCGTCTCGATGCCGAGCGAGAGCGGGGTCACGTCGAGGAGCAGCACGTCCTTGACGTCGCCCTGGAGCACGCCGGCCTGGACGGCGGCGCCGATGGCGACGACCTCGTCCGGGTTGACGCCCTTGTGGGGCTCCTTGCCGAAGAAGGACTTCACCACCTCCTGGATCTTCGGCATGCGGATCATGCCGCCGACGAGCACCACCTCGTCGATCTCGGCGGCCGTCACGCCGGCATCCTTGAGCGCCTTCTTGCAGGGCTCGATGGTGCGCTGGACGAGATCGTCCACGAGGCTCTCGAACTTGGCGCGCGAGAGCTTGAGGGCGAGGTGCTTCGGCCCGGAGGCGTCGGCGGTGATGTAGGGCAGGTTGATCTCGGTCTGGGTCGCCGAGGACAGCTCGATCTTGGCCTTCTCGGCGGCCTCCTTGAGGCGCTGGAGGGCGAGCTTGTCCTTGGTCAGGTCGATGCCCTGCTCGCGCTTGAACTCCGCCGCGAGGTACTCGACCACGCGGTTGTCGAAGTCCTCGCCGCCGAGGAAGGTGTCGCCGTTCGTGGACTTCACCTCGAACACGCCGTCGCCGATCTCGAGGATCGAGACGTCGAAGGTGCCGCCGCCGAGGTCGTAGACCGCGATGGTGCCGGACTTCTTCTTGTCGAGGCCGTAGGCGAGGGCCGCGGCGGTCGGCTCGTTGATGATGCGCAGCACCTCGAGGCCGGCGATCCTGCCGGCGTCCTTGGTGGCCTGGCGCTGGGCGTCGTTGAAGTAGGCGGGGACCGTGATGACGGCCTGCGTCACCGGCTGGCCGAGATGCGACTCGGCGGTCTCCTTCATCTTCTGGAGCGTGAAGGCCGAGATCTGCGAGGGCGAGTACTTCTTGCCGTCCGCCTCGACCCAGGCGTCGCCGTTGTCGCCCTTGACGATCTTGTAGGGCACGAGGCCCTTGTCCTTCTGGGTCATCGGGTCGTCGTAGGTGCGGCCCACGAGACGCTTGATGGCGAAGAAGGTGCGTTCCGGGTTGGTCACGGCCTGCCGCTTGGCGGGCTGGCCGACGAGGCGCTCCCCGTCGTCGGTGAACGCGACGATGGACGGGGTGGTGCGGGCGCCTTCCGCGTTCTCGATGACCTTGGGCTGCGTGCCTTCCATGACGGCCACGCAGGAATTGGTGGTGCCCAAGTCGATGCCGATGACTTTACCCATGGCGGGATCCCTCTGATGTGTCTCTTCAAGCAGACCGCCGAGCCCCGAAGCGGCTCGGCCCATGGCGGTGCCGAAATGGTGGTGCGGTTGCGAATCTGGAATACGGGAGAAGGGCCTGATCGGGGGCCGAAACGGCCGGATCCGACGCATAATCCCGCGCCTCGTCGCATATAAGAAGGTCCGTCCGGGCTCGCAAGGCGAAGCCCGGCACCGTGCCGATCACGGGCCCTCGGCGGGCTCGGGGCGGGAAGCGGGACGATGTCCCTCGGGCGGCGGCGGAATTTGTTGTCTTGTTGCCACGTCCGCGCCACCGATGGCGTGCTAGACAGAACTCTCGACCGCACAGAACGAGCCCGCCGTAAAGGGCCGCGCCCGAAAGATCCGATGCGTATCAGCCGCGTGATCCCCGTTCCGCTCGCCGCCGCCGCGATCCTCGCCGGCCTGACGGTCGCGGCCCCGGCGCAGAACTTCTTCGAGGAACTCTTCGGGATCGGCCGGGCGGCCAGGCCCCCGGTTCCGCCGCGCGACGTGCCCGGCACGCAGCCCCCTGGCGCGGCCCCCGGCCAGCCCGGCGCCCCGGTCGATCCGAATGCCGAGGCGAAGCCGGCCGCCCCCACGCCGCCGCGCCCGGTGGTGCTCAAGGCCCCCGGCGACGACAACGTGAACGGCCAGGACCTGCTCCTCAACGGGCTCAACGGCGGCCTGAAGCTGGAGCGGGCGGGCGCCGCCATGACCGCGCGGGTGACGCTGCCCGGCACCAAGGTCTCGCAGCCCACCGAGACCTGCAAGGTGCCCCTCGCCGAGGGCAAGCCGCTCACCCTCACCGCCGAGGGGCGCCCGGACGGCATCGCCCGCTTCGACGCGGCCGGGGCCGAATGCCCCCTGCGCTTCGAGGTGATGGAGGGCGCCGTTCTGGTGACGCCGCTCGGCGGCAACCCGGTCTGCACCTTTTCCGCCGCCGACTGCGCCACCACGCCGGCGGGCCTGTGGGGACCGCCCGCCGCCGCCCTCGTCGGGCGCGCGGGCGAATTCGACAGCGCGCGCGGCGTCGCCGACAAGGCGGTGCGCGACAACTACAAGGTCATGACCCAGCGGGCGCGGCGCGAGGACGTGCGCGCCATCGTCACCGAGCAGGCGGCGTTCTCCTCCGATCGCGAGCAGGTCTGCCGCACCTATGCCCGCGAGGGCGCCCACGGCTTCTGCCACCTGCGCTTCACGGAAGGGCGCGCGCTGGCGCTCGCCACGCGGCTCGGCGTCTCCACCGCCGCGCCCACCGCCGCCGCGACCCCGCGGCCCCGGCGCAAGCCTCCGGTGGAAGGCATGAACCCGGATGCCGCCGGCCTGCCGCCGCCGGTGGCGGAATAGGCCTCAGGCCCGGCCGGCGCTCGCCGAGAGCATCGCCGGGTCGATGCCGTTCATGCGCAGGGTGCGCTCGTATTTGGTGTCGAGCGCCGCGTTGAAGATCAGCTCCGGGTCGGCCGGGCAGTTCAGCCAGCCATTCGCCAGGATCTCGCTCTCGAGCTGGCCCGCCTGCCAGCCGGCATAGCCCAGCGCCAGCACGGCGCTCGCCGGGCCGTCGCCGGTGGCGATGGCGCGCAGGATCTCCACCGTCGCCGTCAGGCAGATGCCGTCGTCGATGATGAGCGTCGACTGGGCGATGTGGAAGTCGTCCGTGTGCAGCACGAAGCCGCGCTTGCCCTCGACGGGGCCGCCCATCAGCACCGGCATGTGCCCGACCCGCTCGCGCAGCCGGATGGCGTCGGTCTCCGGCGCCACGTCGAGCTGGACCAGGAGGTCGGGCATGTTGATGTCGGTGACGGGCTTGTTGACGATGATGCCCATGGCCCCATCGGCCGAGTGGGCGCAGACATAGATCACCGAGCGGACGAATCGCTCGTCCGACATCCCCGGCATCGCCACGAGGAACTGGCCGTCGAGAAAGTCGGAGGGTCCGCGCGGCCGGGTTGTCTGCATGGGGCCATGCTACGCTCCGCCCCCGTCTTGTCCAGCGGGCAAAGCGCGCCGGGCGCGCCCCTCCCCGAAGCGTGACCTCCGAAGCGTGGCCTCGGGTCGACACTCTCCGGGCGCCGGGCTAGACGGACGCACCAGCTTCGGCGGACCCGGCGAGGGCCGCGCATGCGGAGAGCGCTCATGACGATCCAGGTCGGCGACCACCTTCCCCAGGCGACCTTCCGGGTGAACGGCCCCGACGGCCCCATGGCCAAGACCACGGACGACGTGTTCAAGGGCCGCCGCGTGGTGCTGGTCGGGGTTCCGGGCGCCTTCACGCCGAGCTGCCACCGCAACCACCTGCCGGGCTTCGTCCAGCACCTCGCCGAGATCAAGGCGCGCGGCGTCGACGCCGTCGCCGTGACCTGCGTCAACGACGTGTTCGTGCTCGACGCCTGGTCGAAGGCGAGCGGCGCCGAGGGCATCGAGTTCCTGGCCGACGGCAACGCCGACTTCGCCAAGGCGGCGGGGCTGGAGATGGACGGCACCGGCTTCGGCCTCGGCATCCGCTCCAAGCGCTACGCCGCCCTGATCGACGACGGCGTCGTGCGCGTCCTCAACATCGAGGAGAACCCCTCCAAGGCGGAAGCCTCCGGCGCCGAGGCGCTGCTGAAGGTGATCTGAGGGGGGCTCAGCCGGCCCGCTTCTGGGCCTGCACGTAGCTTTTCAGCACCGCGTTGATGCGGGACTGATAGCCCTTTCCCGTGCTGCGGAAATGCCGCAGCACGTCCGGGTCGAGCCGCAGGGTGATCTGCTCCTTGGTCTCGGGCGCGACGGGCTCGGCCGTGTCCCAGAAGCCCGGCGGTACGACGCCCGCGTCGGGATCGCTCGCGGCTCGGGCGTCGCTCTCGTCGTCGCGGAGCGACTTCAAGGCGTCGCTCGCGGGAGGGGCGGGCGGCATGTCGTCCAGGCTATCGAACCTGACGAGCCGCTCGGGCCGCCGCGTAGATTTCCCGGTCATGTCGGCTCGCCTTCCAGGCTGAGATGATGCGGATATCGGCGTCTCGCAGGGTGTAGACGACGCGCAGGACGACACCGTCGTAGAGCCCCAAGGCCATGAAGCGGCGTTCGCCATAATCGCGCCGATTGTCCTCGCGCGTCAGATGGAAGTCCCGAAAGATCTCGGCCGCCTGTCGGAAGCCGACGAGATGCTTGGCCTGATTGGCGGCATCCTTTCGCTGGTCCCACTGAAATCCCATTTTATGTAACTACAAATAGTAGCTATGCAGCGGCATGGGAAGACTCTCGGGACCGGCTGACGGAGGGCTCGCGCCGCCGATCCGCTGTCTCAGCGCCGCCCCTTGAACGGTGCCATGGCGGCGACGGCGAGCGCGTCGACGCGGTTGTTCAGCGGATCGCTGGCGTGGCCCTTGACCCAGTGCCAGGAGACGTCGTGGCGCTCGCGCGCGGCGTCGACGCGGCGCCAGAGGTCCTCGTTCTTCACGGGCTTCTTGTCGGCGGTGCGCCAGTCGCGGCGCTTCCAGCCGTGGATCCACTCGGTCACGCCCTGGCGCAGGTACTGGCTGTCCGTGAACAGGTCGACGCGGCAGGGGCGCTTCAACGCCTCCAGCGCCTCGATGGCGGCGAGCAGCTCCATGCGGTTGTTGGTGGTGTGCGCCTCGCCGCCGGAGATCTCGCGCTCGCTCTCGCCGTAGATCAGGATCGCGCCCCAGCCGCCGGGGCCGGGATTCCCCGAGCAGGCGCCGTCCGTGTAGATGCGGACCCGTTGCTCCTCGCTCACCGGACGAGCCCGTAGTCGCGCGCGTCGGCGGCGGCGCGGTGGAAGGTCAGCCGGCGGTCGTACTCGCGCGGGTCCTTCGGCTGGACGAGGGCCCCCGGCGGCACGTTCAGCCAGTCGACGAGGCGGGTCAGCATGAAGCGCAGGGCCGCCCCGCGCGCCAGCACCGGGAGTGCTGCGACCTCGGCGGTGTCGAGCGGACGCACCGCCTCGTAGCCGGCGATGAGCGCCTCGCCCATGTCGCGGCGATAGGCGCCCTCCGGCGTGAAGCACCAGGCGTTGAGGCAGATGGCGAGGTCGTAGGCGAAGGCGTCCGTGCAGGCGAAGTAGAAGTCGATCAGCCCCGAGAGGTCGTCGCCGATGAAGAACACGTTGTCGGTGAAGAGGTCGGCATGGACCACGCCCCCCGGCAGCCCCGTCGGCCAGGATGCCTCCAGCACGGCGAGGTCGGCGCGGGTGCGCTCGGCCAGCCCCGGCGAGACGCTGTCGGCCTGGGCCTCCGCCTGCTCGAAGAGCGGCCGCCAGGAGGCGACCGAGAGGTTGTTCTCGCGGCGCATGCCGAAATCGGCGCCGGCGGCGTGGAGCTCGGCCAGCGCCTTGCCCAGCGCGCGGCAATGGTCGGCGTTTGGCTGCTTCACCGAGACGCCTTCGAGGAAGGTGACGATCACCGCCGGCCGTCCGCAGAGGCGCCCGAGCGCCGCGCCGTCGCGGTTCCTCACCGGCTGCGGGCAGGCGAGCCCGCGCGTGGCGAGATGCTCCATCAGGTTGAGGAAGAAGGGCAGGTCGTCCTCGCGCACCCGCTTCTCGTAGAGGGTGAGGATGTAGGAGCCGGCCGTGGTGTGCAGGAAGAAGTTGGTGTTCTCGACGCCCTCGGCGATGCCCTTGTAGGAGAGCAGCCCGCCGATCTCGTAGGCCGAGAGGAAGGCGGTGAGCGCCGCGTCGGAAACCTCGGTGTAGACGGCCACGTCGTTCGCGCTCTTCCTTGGGACGATCCAGGGCGAGTGCCTGGACATACGCTAAAGCAAAGGGCGCCGTGATGGCGCCCTTGCAGTCCGCCGGCCCGGTGAGGGCGCGTCTGGAAAAATCTACTCGGCCGCTTCGCTGCGCAGCTCGCGCGGCAGCGGGAAGGACATGTCCTCGACCACCGTCGAGACCGTGTCGACGGTGACGTCGTAACGGGCGGCGAAGGCGTCGATGATCTCCTCCACCAGCACCTCGGGGGCGGAGGCGCCCGCCGTGAGCCCGAGCTTGCGGATGTTGGTGAAGGCGTCCCAGTCGATCTCCTCGGCGCGCAGCACGAGGCGGGTGATAGGCACGCCGACGCGCTCGGCCACCTCGCGCAGGCGCTGCGAGTTCGAGGAGTTGGAGGAGCCGACGACGATCAGCGCGTCCACCAGCGGCGCCACCTGCTTCACCGCCTCCTGACGGTTGGTGGTGGCGTAGCAGATGTCGTCCTTGTGCGGCCCGGTGATGGTCGGGAACTTCTTCTTCAGGGCCTCGACGATGTGGTGGGTGTCGTCCACCGAGAGGGTCGTCTGCGTGACCCAGGCGAGGTTGTTCGGGTTCTCGGGCGTCAGCGCCTCGATCTGGTCGATGTCCTCGACCAGCGTGATCGAGCCCTTCGGGAGCTGGCCCATGGTGCCGACCACCTCCGGGTGGCCGGAATGGCCGACGAGGAGGACGTGGCGCCCGCGCTTGTGGTGGATCTCGGCCTCGCGGTGGACCTTCGTCACCAGCGGGCAGGTGGCGTCGATGGTGACGAGGCCGCGGCTGTCGGCGTTCGCCGGCACGGTCTTCGCCACGCCGTGGGCGGAAAAGATCACCGGGGCGTTGCCGTCCGGCACCTCGTCGAGCTCGCGCACGAAGACGGCGCCTTTACGCTTCAGGCTCTCGACCACGTACTTGTTGTGGACGATCTCGTGGCGCACGTAGACCGGCGGCCCGTAGATGGCGAGCGCCCGCTCCACCACGTCGATGGCCCGCACCACGCCGGCGCAGAAGCCGCGCGGCGCGCAGAGCAGAATCTCGAGGGGGGGCTTCGTGGAAGCCGGGGCGGGGGAGAGCGTCGCGGGTTCGGCGGTCATGATCCAGCGGATGTGGAGAGGCGCGGGGCGCCGTGTCAACCTGTCGGAGGGCAAAACCCCCGTTCGCAGGGGCTCCATAGCACATTTGGCGGCCGGGGTGAGCCTTCCGCGCGCAAAGCCGCGCGGGTGCGTCCGCGCTGTCACGGACGCCTGCACGGACGCATGACGCATGAAGGCCCGGATGTGAGGAAAGGCACCTGCGCCCGCTCGCGCGGGCCCGCCCGGCGGGCTAAGGGGACAGGCCCTTTCCTCGCGCAAGCCCCCTTTCGCGAGAGGCCCCGACGACCGTGACCCGACGCCCGTTGCCGGGGCGCGGGCCGCGCCCGCTGCCGGCTCCGCAAGGCCAAGATCGCAACTCAGATGGCGAGTCCCTCCGAACACGCGAGCTTTCTGCCGCCGGTCCTCACCTTCCTGTCGGCGGCCGTGATCGGCGTGCCGATCTTCCGGCTCGCCGGGCAGAGCGCGGTGCTCGGCTATCTCGTGGCCGGCGTGCTGATCGGGCCCTTCGGCCTCTCGCTCATCGCCGAGCCGGAGACGGCGGCGAGCGTCGCCGAGATCGGGGTGGTGCTGCTGCTCTTCATCGTGGGGCTCGAGCTGCATCTGTCGCAGCTCGTCTCCATGCGGCGCGACATCTTCGGGCTCGGGACGGCGCAGCTCCTCGTCTGCTCGGCGGCGCTCGGCGCGGCGGGCTCGCTCTTCGGGCTGGCGCCCTCGGCCGCCGTGGTGGTGGGCATCGCGCTCGCGCTCTCGGCCACCGCCGTGGCGCTGCAACTCCTGGAGGAGCGCGGCGATCTCGGCACGCCCTATGGCGGGCGCTCCTTCGCGGTGCTGCTGTTCCAGGACCTGTCGGTGGTGGCGATCCTGGCGCTGATGCCGCTGCTGGCCCAGGCAGGGCACGGGGCGGGGCACGGCACCGCCGAGGGGCCCTGGTTCAGCGAGGCGGTGGGCTCCACCGGCAAGGCGCTCGCCGCGATCCTCGCCGTGGTGCTGGTCGGGCGCTACGGCCTCAACCCGTTCTTCCGCATGCTGGCGGCGAGCGGCGCGCGCGAGGTGATGACGGCGGCGGCCCTGCTCGTGGTGCTCGGCACCGCGCTCCTGATGCAGGAGGTCGGGCTCTCCATGGCCATGGGCGCCTTCCTCGCCGGCATCCTCCTCGCCGAATCGAATTTCCGCCACCAGCTCGAGGCGGATATCGAGCCCTTCCGCGGCATGCTGCTCGGCCTGTTCTTCATGAGCGTCGGCATGTCCATCGACGGCGGGCTGGTGAAGGCGTCCTGGCCGCTGCTCTTCGGGGCCACCGTGGGGGCCATCCTGCTCAAGGTCGCCCTGGTCGCGGGGCTGTTCCGGGTGTTCGGCTCGCCCTGGCTCGACGCGGTGCGCGGCGCCGCGATCCTGGCGCCGGCGGGCGAGTTCGCCTTCGTGCTGCTGCCGGTGGCCGCCGGTCTCGGCCTCCTCGACGCCAACGCGACGCGTTTCGCCGTGGCGCTCGCGGCGCTGACCATGCTGGTCGGGCCGGTGGCGGCCAAGGCGCTCGACGCCGTCCTCGCCCGCCGGCAGCCCGAGATGCCCGGCGACGGCCCCGCCTCGGACGTGGTCGAGAACGCCGAGGCGCGGGTCCTCGTCATCGGATTCGGCCGCTTCGGGCAGATCCTGACGCAGGTGCTGCTGGCGGAGGGGATCGGCGTCACCGTCATCGACAAGGACGTGGAGCAGATCCGCTCCGCCTCGCGCTTCGGCTTCCGCATCTATTACGGCGACGGCACCCGCCTCGACGTGCTGCGCGCCGCCGGCATCGGCCGGGTGGAGCTCGTCTGCATCTGCATCGACGACCGCGAGGCGGCGCTGAAGATCGTGGACATGGTCCATGAGGAGTTTTCGAGCGTGCGCACCTATGTGCGGGCCTTCGACCGCTCGCATGCCGTCGAGCTGATGAACCGGGACGTGGATTTCGTCCTGCGCGAGACCGCCGAATCGGCCCTCGCCTTCGGCCGCGCCGCCCTGGAGGGGCTCGGCATCCCCCCCGAGACGGCGGCGCGCACCACCGCCGACGTCAGGAAGCGCGACGTCGCCCGCCTCGTGCTCCAGCAGGCCGGCGCGCTCCCCGAGGGCGTCGCCGGCTGGATGCGCGGAAGCGTCCAGGGCGAGTTGAAGCCCGAGCCGCTGACCGCGCCGCAGCGCCCGGCCCGCGCGCTCAACGCCGAGACCCGCGACATCATCGGCACCGCCCGCCGCGAGGCGGCCCAGCGCACGCTGGAGCCGGAAACCGACGCCTCCGATGCCTGAGGCGCCGACGCGGGGACCGGCCGGGGCGCGCTTCGTCGAGGGCTCGATCCTGCGGCATGTCGTGGTGATGAGCGCCACCGGCTCCGTCGGCCTGATGGCGATCTTCGTCGTCGACCTGCTCTCGCTGCTCTACGTTTCGAAGCTCGGCGATCCGAAGCTCACGGCGGCGGTGGGCTTCGCCACCATCGTCCAGTTCTTCGCCATCGCCATCAATATCGGCCTGATGATCGCGGCCGGCGCCCTCGTCTCGCGCTCCATCGGCGCGGGGGACGAGGCGGGAGGACGGCGGCTCGCGACCTCGGCCAGCCTCCTCGGGCTGATGGTCTCCGGCCTGCTCGTCGCGTTGATGCTGCCGCTGCTCGATCCGCTGCTGCGGCTGATCGGAGCGGAGGGGGAGACGCTCACCGTCGCCAAGCGCTTCCTCTGGATCGCGCTGCCCTCGAACCTGCTGATGGGGCCGGGGATGATGTTCTCCGGCCTGCTGCGCGCGGCGGGGGAGGCCCGGCAGGCCATGTCGGTGACGCTCGGCGGCGGCCTCGTGACCGCCTTCGTCGACCCGCTCCTCATCTTCGGCGCCGGTCTCGGCGTCGACGGGGCGGCCTACGCCACCTGCATCGCCCGCCTGACCTTCGCGCTGATCGGCTGGCACTACGTGCGCCGCCGCCGGATGCTCGGCCGCCCGAGCCTCGCCTGCCTCGCCGCCGACGCGCCCGTCGTGTTCCGCATCGCGCTCCCCGCCGTGCTGACCAACCTCGCGCCCTCCGTGGCGAGCGGCTTCATCGCGCATGCGCTCTCGGGCTTCGGGCCGGAGGCGATGGCGGCCAATGTCGTCATCGACCGGCTGACGCCGGTGGCCTTCGGCGGCCTCTTCGCCATGTCCGGCTCGATCGGGCCGATCCTCGGGCAGAACTGGGGCGCCCGCCGCTTCGACCGCATGCGCGGGGTGCTGCGCGACGGCGCCCTGGTCACCGCCTCCTATGTCGGCGTGGTCTGGCTCGCCCTCGTGCTGGTGCGCGAGCCGCTGATGCGATTGTTCGAGCTGCACGATGCCTCGGGCGACCTGTTCGCCTTCTTCTGCCTCGTCAGCGGCGCGGTCTGGTTCTTCAACGGCCTGCTGTTCCTCGCCAACGCCTCCTTCAACAATCTCGGCTTCCCCTTCCTCTCTACCGTGCTGAACTGGGGCCGCGCCACCCTCGGCACCATGCCGCCGGCGCTGGCCGGGGCGGCGCTCTACGGCCCGAGGGGCGTCATCGCCGGGGTGGGGGTCGGCTCGGTGCTGTTCGGGGCGCTGGGGATCGGGCTCGCCTTCGGCACCGTCGGGCGCCTGGAGCGGCGCGCGCGGGCCCTCGACGCCGCCTCGCTTCCGCTGCCGGAGGAGCCGGACGCGGAGCCCGCCGTGGAACCCGCTCGGGCCGGCGCCCCGGTCTGATTCCGGCGGAGGGGACGGCGGCACCGCGTCGCTGGTCAGCCGGGCGGGATTGAGGATAAAGTCTCGCGCAGGCACGCGGACTGTGCCTGCGGCGCGTCGGCGCCGGCCGCTGCGGGGCCTCAGGTCATGTTCAACCCGTTCGACATGCTGCAAGGCCAGAACGCCGCCGGCATGCAGGGCATCGGCCAGCAGTTCGGCCTCACCCCCGACCAGACGCGCCGGGCCATGGAGGCCCTGCTGCCGGCCTTCGCCTTCGGCCTCCAGCGCCACGATCCCGAGGAGCCCACGGGCCTTCTGAAGCTGTTCGCCTCGCCGATACTGAGCCAGGCGGTGATCCGTCAGGCGGCCTCCGCGAGCGGGGTCGGCGGCCAGGCCCTGCGCCAGATGCTGCCGATGATGGCGGGCATGGTGGTGGCGAGCATCGTCCACATGCTCCTCAACCAGCAGGCGCCTCAGCCCGCGCCGGAACCCGAGCCGGCCAACCCCTTCCTCGCGGGGCAGGCGTTCTGGACGGACATGATGAAGGGCTTCCTGTCGCCCGCGGGCAGCCCGCCCGGCGCCTCCCGTTCCGAGCCGGCGCCCCCCGAACCCAAATCCGCCGGCAAGCCCGAGGCGGGAAAGCCGGAGCCCGGCAAGGCGAGCCCCGGCAAGTCCGAGCCCAGCAAGCCTGACACCGGCAGGCCAGAGGGGGAGCCGTCCGGCGCGGCGGTGGCCAAGCAGGTCGACATCTTCCAGCAGATGCTGCTGACCGGGGCCGAGGTTCAGGAGGAGAATGTCCGGGCGATGAGGGGCATCTTCGACGCCTTCTGGACGGACGGAGCGCCGGAGCCGGAAAAGGCGGCGCCCCCCGCCCCGGTGGCCGCGCCCGTGAAACCGCCGCGCGCCGGCCCGCGCACCGCCCGGCCGAGGACCGTCAAGCGCGACTGAGCGGGGCGCCTCCGCCGGGCTACTGGGCCTGCGAGATCGTCGTGCCGATGGTGTTGTAGACGTTGTTGAGCTGGGTTCCGTAGAGCTTGATCGCCCCGGCGGCGACGGCGAAGACCAGGAACCCGATCATCCCGTATTCGATGGCCGTGGCGCCTCGGGCATCCCTGCGGAAGGCGCGCAGCAGGGCCCGCGCCCCGTCCCGCGTGGCGATCCCTCGCTCCTCGTGCTGTCCGGCTCGCGCCATCAGGTCCGCCCCCGCGTCCGAAACCGGCGCAGGCGGCGATGATAGCGCACAGCCCTTGCCAGGGGCTTAAGGAGAACGCGGACTCGCGAACCCGTGTGCGAGGCGGGCGGTCAGCCCTTGCCCGTCTCCCTCCGCAGAGCGTCGATGCGCTTGGAGGCGTCGGCCTTGTCGAGGTCCGGGTCGAAGGCGTCCGGGTCCTTGGCCTGCTCGGACAGCGTCTTGAGGTAGGAGGCCTGCGCGCCGGTCATCGGCTCGCCGCCGGTGGTCCAGTCGTCGGGATCCTTGATCCGGTTCGAGGCGTCCGCCGGATCGCCGTTCGGATCGCTCTTGGGGACTTTCGCCGTGCCGGGGGCGGTCTTGCTCATGGGGAACCTTTCGTTCTTGAAACGTTCCGATCAACCCGGAGCCGGAGGCCGGGTTCCGAGGCGCGGCGGGGAGCCGCGCCTCCCGCGCCTGTCAGGCGGCGTGGGCCTTGGGCTGAACCTCGGCGGTATAGTCGTCCATGAGCGTCTTGGTCATGGCGCCAGGCACGAACTTATAGGGGCCGATCTCGGAGACCGGCGTCACCTCCGCCGCCGAGCCCGTGATGAAGCACTCCGAGAAGCCCTCCATCTCCTCGGGGCGGATGCGGCGCTCGACCACCTCGAAGCCGCGCCGGCGCGCCAGCTCGATCACGGTCTGGCGGGTGATGCCGTTGAGGAAGCGGTCGGCCTGCGGCGTATGGATGACGCCGTCCTTGATGAAGAACACGTTCGCGCCGGTGCACTCGGCGACGTAGTCCTCCCAGTCGAGCATCAGGGCGTCGGCATAGCCCTTGTTCTCGGCCCGGTGCTTGGAGATGGTGCAGATCATGTACAGGCCCGCCGCCTTGGAGGCCGAGGGGATGGTGCGCGGGTCCGGCCGGCGATAGTCGGCGATGTCGAGGCGGATGCCCTTCATCTTGGTGGCCGGGTCGAAATAGCTCGGCCATTCCCAGGCGGCGATGGCGAGATGGATGGTGTTGCCTTGCGCGGCCACGCCCATCATCTCCGAGCCGCGCCAGGCGACGGGGCGGAGATAGGCGTCCTGCAATCCGCTCGTGCGCAGCACCAGCTCCTTGGCCGCGACGATCTCGTCGACGCTGTAGGGGATCCTGTAGTCGAGGAGCTCGGCCGAGCGCAGCAGGCGCTTCGTGTGCTCCAGGCTCTTGAAGATGCGCCCGCCATAGGCGCGCTCGCCCTCGAACACCGTCGATCCGTAGTGGAGACCGTGGCTCAGCACATGGATCTTGGCCTCCCGCCACGGCACCATGGCGCCGTCGAACCAGATGGTGCCATCGCGCTGGTCGAACGGGATCACGGACATGGACAGTTCCTCGTCGCGCGGCCGTTTCGGGAGCGGCCGCGAAAGGCTTCTTTGGCGTCGGACGCCGGAGCGTGCAACCGCCGGGGCGCAGGAAATGGGCCAGGGACGCCCCTGGCAGGCCCCATGGGATGGCTTGACGGGTACCAACCGGCCTGAGATATGTCAACAACGCTGACTTATATCGAGGGCGGACGACAGGTGGCAGGCGACGCGACGAGGCGGGCGGCGGACGAGGGCGCGCGGGAGCTTCCGGCCGTGGCTCCCGCGAGCGACGACCTCATCGAGCTGTTGTTCTTCGCCTATCGCGACTTCGTCGGCGACCCGGACCGCATCCTGGCGCAATACGGCTTCGGGCGCGCCCATCACCGGGTGCTGCATTTCGTCGACCGCTATCCCGGTCTCACGATCGCCGAATTGCTCGATATCCTGCGCATCACCAAGCAGAGCCTCAACCGGGTGCTGAAGGACTTGATCGAGCAGGGCTACATCGCGCAGAAGACCGGCACCGCCGACCGCCGCCAGCGGCTGCTCTACTGCACCGAGGCCGGGGCGGGGCTGGCCTCCGACCTCATCGACGTGCAGGCGCGCCGCGTCGCCCGCGCGCTCGCCGACCCGGTCGCGGAGCCGAACTCCGCCCATCCCCCCGCGCACGGATTCCTGCTGGCGATGATCGAGCCCGACGAGCGCGCCACCGTGCGCCGCCTCATGGCCCGCCGCACGCGGGGCGCCGCCTGATGTCCCTGTCCGCCATCCGGGCCGAGCTGCCCGCCGAAGCGCCGCATGTCCTCGTGGTGGACGACGACCGCCGCCTGCGCGAGCTGCTCACCCGCTACCTGTTCGAGCAGGGGTTCCGCGTGACCTCGGCCGCGAACACGACGGAGGCCAGGGCCAAGGCCCAGAGCTTCGTCTTCGACGCCATGGTGCTCGACGTGATGATGCCGGGCGAGAACGGCTTCGACTACGCCCGCAAGGTGCGCGAGACCTCGCGGGTGCCGATCCTGATGCTCACCGCGCGCTCCAACCCCAACGACCGGGTGATGGGGCTCGAGATCGGCGCCGACGACTACCTGCCGAAACCCTTCGAGCCGCGCGAGCTGATCCTGCGGCTCACCAACATCATCAACCGGGCCGGCGGCCCGCGCCGCAGCTCCGAGGGCGACGTCGTCACCTTCGGGCCGTTCTCCTACCGGATCGACCGGGGGGAGCTGCGCCGCGACGACGAGATGATCCGCATCACCGAGCGCGAGCGCGAGATCCTCACCATCCTCGCCGCCGCCGCCGGGGCCAATGTCGAGCGCGAGGTGCTGGCGGGCGCAGGCGGCGCCGCGGCCGAGCGCACCATCGACGTGCAGATCAACCGCCTGCGCCGCAAGACCGAGGTCGACCCGGCCAACCCCACCTTCTTGCAGACGGTGCGCGGCGTCGGCTACCGCCTCGCCGTCGACTGATGCGCGCGCGGGCCGCCTCGTGAACGCGCCCGAGCCCGATGCCGCCCGGATCGCGCGGGCCGAGCCCGTCGCCGAGCCGGCCGCGCCTCCCCGGAAGTCCCGCCCGAACAAGATCGTCCGCCGGATCTCGCGCGTCATCGGCGACGCCCTGCCCAAGGGCCTCTACGCCCGCTCGCTCATCATCATCATCGCGCCGGTCGTCCTGCTCCAGTCGGTGATCGCCTACACCTTCATGGAGCGGCACTGGCAGCTCGTGACGAAGCGCCTCTCCTCGGCCGTCACGGCGGACGTCGCCGCGCTGATCGACATCTACGAGCGCTATCCGCAGGACAAGGACGCCGAGACGCTGACCCGCATCGCGGGCGACCGGCTCAACCTCGACCTCGACATCCTGAAAGGCGCCAAGCTGCCGCCACCGGGGCCGCGCCCGTTCTTCTCGATCCTCGACGAGGCGCTCTCCGACGAGATCAAGCGCCAGATCGGGCGCCCGTTCTGGATCGACACGGTGGGGCGCTCGAACCTCATCGAGATCCGCGTCGCCATCCCCGACGGGGTGATGCGCATCACCGCGCGCCGCTCCCAGGCCTACGCCTCGAACTCGCACATCTTCCTCGTCTGGATGATCGGCTCCTCGATGGTGCTGCTCGGCGTCGCCATCCTGTTCCTGAGAAACCAGATCAAGCCGATCCTGCGGCTCGCCGCCGTGGCGGAGGGGTTCGGCAAGGGCCGCGAGATCGAGTTCCGCCCGCGCGGCGCCCGCGAGGTCCGGCAGGCGGGGCATGCCTTCATCGAGATGAAGCGGCGCATCGAGCGGGCCATGGAGCAGCGCACGACGATGCTCAACGGCGTCAGCCACGACCTGCGCACCATCATCACCCGCTTCCGGCTGTCCCTGGCGCTGGTCGAGCAGACGCCGGAGGTGGAGGACCTCGCCCGCGACGTGGACGAGATGAGCCGCATGCTGGAAGCCTATCTCGCCTTCGCGCGCGGCGATTCCGCCGAACTCGCCGCTCCCACCGACATGCGCGCGCTGCTGGAGGACCTGCGCACCGACGCCGAACGTCTCGGCGCCCAGGTGACGGACGTGGATCTCGCCGGCTCTCCGCTCGTCACCGTGCGGCCGGACGCCTTCCGGCGCTGCCTGTTCAACCTCGCCGCCAACGCCGCCCGCTACGGCGAGACGGTGGCGATCTCCGGCCGCATCGAGGTGCGCTCCTTCCTGGTCTCCATCGACGACGACGGGCCGGGCATCCCGCCGGAGAGCCGCGAGGAGGTGTTTAAGCCCTTCGTGCGCCTCGACGACGCCCGCCAGGATGCCGGCGGCTCGGGCCTCGGCCTCTCCATCGCCCGCGACATCGCCCGCGCCCATGGCGGCGACGTCACCCTCCACGACAGCCCGCTCGGGGGCCTGCGCGCCACGGTGCGGGTGCCGGCATAAGGCGCCGGTCGGCAACCCGCGCTTTTCCCCCTCTCCTCGCTTGCGGGGAGAGGGCCGCGACGACCCCGTCGTCGGCGCGGCGAGCCCGAAGGGCGAAGGTGAGGGGGTCTCGACGGATGAGGCTCGCCCGGAGCCGCCCCCTCACCCTCGCGTCCGGCTACGCCTCCCGCTCACCGCACGCACGGCGAGGTGCGTGCGGTCCTCTCCCCGCGTGGCGGGGAGAGGGGATATCCCGCGCCCTGTCGAGCCCACTACATCAGCCGGCAGTTACCCCGCCGTCTCCCGCACGATCCCGCGCGCAAAAAGCCCGTCGATCTCTCCCGCGTCGTAGCCGGCCTCGCTGAGGATGGCGCGGCTGTGCTCGCCGAGCAGCGGTGCCGGACCGTGCACGCGGCCGGGGGTGGCGGAGAACTTCACCGGCAGGCCGAGGGTGCGCATCGGCCCGACGCGCGGATGCGCGACCTCGACCACCATCTCCCGGTGCAGCGTCTGCGGGTCGCGGTGCATGGCATCGACATCGAGCACCGGCCCCGCCGGCACGCCGCCTGCCTCCAGCCGCGCCAGCCATTCGGCGGAGGTGGCGCCGCGGAAATGCGGCGCCAGCGCCTCGGCCAGCGCCTCGCGATGGGCCATGCGGTCGCGGTTCTGCGAAAAGCGCGGATCGGCGGCGAGGTCGTCGGCGCCGAGTGCCGCGAGCAGCCGCAGCCAGTTGGTCTGGTTGGCCGCGCCGATGGTGATCCAGCCGTCGGCGGTCTGAAACGCCTCGTAGGGCGCGTTCAGGGGATGGGCCGAGCCCATGGGGCCGGGGGCGATCCCCGTCGCCATGGCGATGGCCGACTGCCAATAGGTCAGCGTGATGCCGGCCTCGAACAGCGAAGTGTCGACGGCCTGCCCCTCGCCGGTCCTCTGCTTGTGCGCGTAGGCCGCGAGCACCCCCATGGCGGCGAGGATGCCGGCGGTGATGTCGGTGACGGGCGGCCCGCATTTCATCGGCGGCCGGCCCGGCCCCTCGCCGGTGATGCTCATGAGCCCGCTCATGCCCTGCGCCACGAGATCGAAGCCGGCCCGGTCGGCATAGGGCCCGGTGCGGCCGAAGCCCGAGAGCGCGCAGTAGATCAGGCCGGGAAACTCCCGCCGGAGCGTCTCGTAGCCGAGCCCGAGCCGCTCCATGGTGCCGCCGCGATAGTTCTCGATCAGTACGTCCGCGTCGGCCAGCAGCCGGCGCAGCACGGCCTTGCCGTCCTCGGCCTTGAGGTCCAGCGCGATGCCGCGCTTGCCCCGGTTCATCATCATGTAGGCGGCGCTCTCGCCTTCGAGCGCCGGAGGGACCGAGCGGCGGGTGTCGTCGCCGCCCTCGATCTTCTCGACCTTGACGATCTCGGCGCCCATGTCGCCGAGCATCAGCCCGCAGACCGGGCCCGCCATGATATGCGCGAGCTCGACCACCCGCATCCCCGCCAGCGGCCCCGAGCGCGCCGTCCCCGCCTTCGCGTCCGCCATGGGGCGCCTCAGCGCAGGCCGGAGACGGCGGGCTTGGCCGGCGGCGGCGGGGCCGGCTCGGCCGCCTCCTCGAAGGGTTTCGCCGGCCGCATGGTGAAGGCGAGCACCGCGCCGAGCAGGCACAGGCCGATGGAGCCGGCGAAGGGCAGCGTCCAGCTCCCGGTCTTGTCCACCACGAAGCCGAACACGATCGGCGAGACGATGGCCGCCACCGCCGAGCCGGTGTTCATCAGGCCGCTCGCGGTGCCGGCGTATTTCGGCGCGACGTCCATGGGCACCGACCAGATCGGGCCGATCACCAGCTCCGCGAAGAAGAAGCCCGAGGAGAGCAGCAGCGCCACGTAGGTGAGGTCGCGGGTGAAGAACACGCCCGCGAGGCTCGCCGCCGCGCCGAGGAAGCCGATCACGATGATCGAGAGCCGGGCGAGGGTGATGTTTCCCGTGCTCTTGAGGATGCGGTCGCTGAGCACGCCGCCGAGCGTGTCGCCGACGACGCCGGCGAAGAACACGCCCGAGGCGAAGAGCGCCGAGTTCTTCAGGTCGAGCCCGTAGCTCTCCTTGAAGAACACCGGGATCCAGCCGAGGAACAGCCACAGGGTCCAGCCGTAGCAGAAATAGGTCAGCGTCACCGGCGCGATGCGCTTCGTCAGCGCCCACCACGGCACGGCCTGTTTCGTGCCGGGCGCGCGGGCCGGCGGCAGCATGTCGAGCTCTTCCTGCGTGATGGCGTGATGGTCGCGCGGGTCGTCGCGGAAATAGAGGTACCAGACCGCGACCCAGACGAAGCTCGCCAGCCCCAGGATCACGAAGCCGTAGCGCCAGCCCACATGGTAGATCAGGAAGGCGACGATCGGCGGGGCGACCGCGTTGCCGAGCCGCGCGAAGGCGTGGGTGATGCCTTGCGCGAAGCCGCGCTTGCCCGGCGCCGTCCAGTTCTGCATGGCGCGGGTGGCGGTCGGGAAGGTGGCGCCCTCACCGAAGCCCAGCAGCACGCGGGCCAGGAAGAGGCTGACGAGCCCGCCGACGAAGCCGGTGAGGATCGTCGCCATGGCCCAGATCATGCCGCAGACGAGCAGCGTGCGCCGCGCCCCGAACTTGTCGCCGACGGAGCCGCCGATCACCTGGAAGATCGCGTAGGGGTAGGCGAAGGCCGAGAGGATCACCCCGAACTCGGTCTTCGACATGCCGAGATCCTTCATGATCTCCCCGCCCGCCGTGGCGATGTTCACGCGGTCGAGATAGGTGATGAAGTACATCAGGCAGAGCAGGAACAGCACGCTGTTCGTCGCGCTCATCCGCTTCAGCATCGGCGGTTCCTCCGGTTCTCTTTTCGCATGCCGGGCCCTTCTGCGAGGGTCCCGCTCCGCCTGCCCATGCGGATGCCGGGCGGCCGAAGCCCGGAACTGATTCCGCATTTTGAATTCAATGTCGAGCGGCGGCCCGGCGGCCGGCCCCGAACGGCGATCCGCCCCGGCCTCCCATCTTTCCGCCGTCCGCGCAATTCGTCTTCGCGCATTCTCCCTCTCGCGCGAGGGAACGCCCGCCCACGATCCCCGGTTGAGAAGCGGCTCCGCCCGCGGCGGTGACAGACCTTCCCGAGGCGGAATGCCCGACACGGGCCCGCCTGACACGGAGCGGACGATGCGCGGCCCGACGATCCTCGCCTTCGCGGCGGCCACCTTCCTGACCGCCGCCGTCCCGGCGGAGGCCGGCTGCCTGCGGCGCGTGACCAACCGCTCGCCGTTCCTCGTGACCGTCGCCCTCGACGGCGGCCCGGCGGTGGCGGTGCCGCCCCATCGCAGCCGGACCATCCGCTACCTCGCCTCCGGGCGGATCGAGGTGTCGGCCTTCTGTCCGGGGGCGGTCGCTCCGGCCTTCCGGGAGAGCTACGGCACCACGGCGGTGCTCGACCGCTGCTATGTCGAGATCGGCGACGGCTTCTTCGAGCCGCAACTCGGCAAGGGCTTCGCCGGGACGGACGATACAAGGCCGCTGGCGGTCAACACCCCGCGGCAGGGCGATATCGCTATGGGCCCCTCGGGCCTGTCCTGCCCGCTTCCGCCCGCGCCCGCTCGGATCTCGGTGCGCTATTGAGCGGACGCGAAAACGGGGGCGCGCGGCCCCCGTTCTCCGTTTCGGCGCTGTGGTGCCGGTGTCAGGCCGTGGCGGGCTCCATCCGGCCCTCGGCGGGCGCCGTTGAAGCGGAGGCCGGCGTCAGCACCTTGCCGCGCGGTCCGACCCAGGTGCCGACCCATTTGCGCTGGAACAGGAACAGGCAGCCGAGCACGATGCCGGCGAAGGCCGCGTAGACCACGAAGCCCGTGGCGAAGGAGCCGGTATACTGCTTCGAGAAGCCCATGACGTTGGGCAGGATGGCGCCGCCGAGCGCCCCGATCTCGCCGATCATCGAGCCGGCCACCGCCGTGTTGGTGGGCCAGCGCAGCGGCACGAGCTGGAACAGCGCGCCGTTGCCGGCGCCGAGCGCCGCGAAGCAGAGCATGAACAGCAGCGTCGTGAGGGCGAGCGAGGGCGTCGCGGTGAGCAGCAGGAACGAGCCCACTGCCGCGAGCAGCACGATCGACAGCACCAGGATGCCGCCCATGCGGTCGGCGAAGTAGCCGCCGAGGATGCGGATGCCGGAGCCCATCAGCGCCGCCAGCATGGTCAGCCGCCCGGCCTCGACCTTGGTGACGGCGAACTGCTCGTAGAAGAAGGTCGGCAGGAAGTTCGACAGGCCGATGAAGCCGCCGAAGGTGATGATGTAGATCAGCGAGAAGGCCCAGCCGTCCTTGGTGAACAGGCAGGAGACGTGCTCCTTGAAGGACTGGTGCTCGAGGTCCGGCGGCTCCTTGGCGAGCACGATCATCACGACGAGCGGGATCGCCATCACGCACCCGGCGAAGCCGTAGACCGTCTGCCAGCCATAGGCCTGGGCGAGCGGCGGCGCGAACAGCACGGCGAGCACGGTGCCGGAGTTGCCGGCCCCCGCGATGCCCATGGCGAGCCCCTTGTGCTCCGGCGGGAACCAGCCCGAGCCCAGCGACAGCGCCACGCCGAAGGAGGCGCCGGCGATGCCGAGCAGCACGCCCATGGCGAGCACGTCGTTGTAGCTGCTCACTGCGAAGAACCCGTAGGCCATCGCGAGCATGATGACGCTCATCTCGGTGATGGCGGCGTTCTTGCGGCCGATATACTGGGCCAGCACCCCGAGCGGGAAGCGCATGATCGCGCCCGCCAGGATCGGCAGCGAGATCATGAACCCGGTCTGGGCCGGGGTGAGCTTGTAGGTCTCGGTGATGAACGGACCCATGGCGCCGTTGAGCACCCAGATCGCGAAGCAGAAATCGAAATAGAGGAACGCGGCGAACAGGGTCGGGGGATGACCCGACTTCATCACGGTCTTGAAACTGGCCATGGGGGGCTCGTCTTTATCAACGGCGACCCGTCGAAGGGCCGCCCTGCCGGAGGGAGCCGGACTCACACCGTCCGCATGCGGCGCCTCGTTGCCCCGCGCGCCCGACCGCGCTCTCGCGCAGGGGCTGAGGATTGCAAAGCAGCAACCGTGCCAGAAGATCGGCTGCCCTCGAAGACGGCGGCGCATCTGCGCGGGCCGCCGGGGAAGGGGCATTCGCCGGCGCCGGAATGCCGCGCCGCGAGGCATCTCTGCCCAGGGATGCGGCGGCCGGCCTCGGCGGGCGGCAGCGGCCGGCTCCGGCCTATAGTATGTCCAGGAGAAGTGGCTTCCGGTTCTCCGTCCGGACATACGGCAGAACAAGGAACTGAGAGTCTGTCGGGCGCTTCCGAAAGCGCCCGACAGACTATCGGCAGGTGGTGACGGTCTTCACCATCCAGCCGTCCCCCGCCTGCCAGAACTTGCGGCGGGTCCGCTGGCAATCGGCCGGCTCCCGGCCCGCCGTCCAGGCGACCTCCGGCTCGCCCGGTTGGGCGGCCGCGGTGGCGGCCTCCCGCGTGGTGGAACGGCGCGCCTCCGCAGGGAGCGGAGTCAGGCCGGCGGCGAGGGCCAGGGCGAGGCCGAGCGCGGACAGGCACCGGACGGGGAGCACGGGCACGGGGAATCCGACGAGAAGAGGAGGCGCGAATCGCGCGCCTTTCCATCGCCGGGCGGCGGAGCCTCCGCAAGCGGCCGAGCTTGTCCGTCCGCAGGCTTTTCCCGCTCTTCACCGAAACCCGCACGGCCGCGATGCCGCACCCGTCCCGGCGGCTCCGGCGCGCGGGGCGATTGAGCCGGCGCGTGACCGTGAAGACACGGCCTGCGGCCTTCGAATGCGTGACGATGCCGTCGCCTTTTTGCTACCACATCGCGTGCAGAGGGGGCTCTCGCAGGGCAGCGTCGTTTCCGCGACGGCGCAGGCATGAGACGCCCGCCCGACGTCCAACGATCGAGACGCTACCATGTTGAGCCAGATGTCCGTCACCCGGCGGATCGCCGCCTCCAGGCGGTTCCTCGTCCTCGCCTGCTCCGCGGCGGCGCTCGCCGCCGGCCTCGCCGCCGTTGCCGCCCCCGCTCCCGCGGCGGCGCAGGGCGCCTTCGGCGGCTATGACGACGACCGCCTGTATCAGGACCAGAACGGCGCGATCTACCGCAAGCGCGCCGGCCAGTACGTGCCCTATTCCGGCAGGGTCGAGGGCGGCCGTCCGGTCGGTCCCGACACGGCCGCCGCCCCGCCGCCGCCGGCCCAGCCGCGCCGCGCCGCGCTGCCGGAGGAGACCGACGCCGATCAGGCCGCGATCTCGGCCCGCACCGGCACCCGCGTGGTCTCCGACGCGACCAAGGCCGCCCTCGCCCGCCCGCTCGACGACGGCCCGATCGACTACGCCAAGGCCTATGCCGCCATTCCCGACGACGCCTTCCCGGTGCCGGCTTTCAACTGGAAGAAGGCCAACCCCAACGTGCTGCGCCAGGAGGTCGCCTATAACGGCCGCTACGAGCCCGGCACCATCGTCGTCGACCCGAAGGCCCACCAGCTCTTCCTGGTGCAGGGCAACGGCCGCGCGCGCCGCTACGGCGTCGGCGTCGGCAAGCAGGGCTTCGCCTGGTCGGGCAGCGCCACCATCAACTCGAAGCAGGCCTGGCCCGACTGGTATCCCCCGAAGGAGATGATCGCCCGCCGGCCCGACCTCGCCCGGCAGGTGGACAAGCTCCAGAGCGGCGTCGGCGTGGCCGGCGGCTCGCGCAACCCCCTCGGCGCGCGCGCGATGTACCTGTGGCAGGACAACAAGGACACGCTGTTCCGCATCCACGGCACCACGGAGCCGGAATCCATCGGACACAGCGTGTCGTCCGGCTGCATCCGCATGATCAACCAGGACGCCATCGACCTCTTCGGCCGCGTCAATGTCGGCACCAAGGTCGTTGTGCTGAACTAAAGGACGTCTCCGGCGCCGGTGGTCCCGGCGCCGGATTTTTCGCTGAAAGCGGTTCAGGAGGGCTTGCGGGCCTCTTCCTCGTCGATGTCGACGAGGAAGACGATGTCGGCCTCGTCCTCGCCGTCCTCTTCGGTGTCGTCCTGCTCCTCGCCGGTCGCGGCGAGATGGCGCGGATCGGTCTCGAAATCCTCGTCCCCGTCATCCTCGGCGACGGCGTCCTCGAAGATCTCGATCTCCTCTTCCGTGGCCGCGCGGACCTTGAGGGCGGACGTGCCGTTCCAGAGCGGGCGGCCCTCGCTCGTCATGGCGCGGATGTCGTCCTTGAAGCCGTCGCAGGTGAAGAGGTCCTTGGCGACCTCCTCGGTCCCGTTGATGACCGCCACGGCGGTGCCGTCGATCTCGAGGGTGAACATGATCGCAGAATCCCCGTCGCCTGCCTGGCTGGCGGGGCGGGTTTAGGCGCTTCGCGCGCCCCCGCCAACCGCCTCCCGCGCAGAACGCGGCGGGTTTGCCCGCTCAGGCGCCCGTGCCGCGCGAGATCGCCCGCTTGACCACCGCCTGCACCTCCGGGTTCGAGAGGAAGAGGTCGTGGTTGATGAGGCCGCCGCCGTAGTCGGAGGCATCGGCCACGCGCACGCCCAGCGCCTCCAGGCGCTCGCGGTCGGCGGCGCCCGCGCGGACCACGCCGCCGGCGATGGTGCTCGACAGTTCGAGCGCCCGGTCGTTGGTCGAGGAGATCACGGTCAGCTTCGAGACGTCCGGCCCCAGGCGCGAGACGCTGGTGGTGAAGAGGTCGATGTCGATGTCGGGGGCGGCGAGCACCACGGCGCCGATGCGCGCCATCGCCGCCTCGCCGGCCTCGGCGCGCAGCATGCGCAGGGTCTCGAGCGTCAGCAGCGTGCCCATGGAATGCGCGACGATATTGACACGTCCGCCGCTCGGCGAGGAGGTCAGCGCCTTGAGCAGGTCCTCGAAGGCGTCGCGCGACCACAGCGCGCTCTCGCGGTCGTAGCCGTAGTCGAAGGTCGCCGCCGCCGAGGGCCAGGTGAACAGCGCCGAGGCGCCACGGAAGCGGATGCCGTCCGACAGCCTGGCCGCCGACACCGCCGCCGATTCGAAGGATTCGCGGTAGCCGTGCACGTAGATGAGCACGTCGCGGCCGAAGGCGGCCTGCGCGAAGGCATCGGCCGCGCCGGCCCCGCTCTCGACCTTCGGCACCGCGCCGATGCCCCAGTCCCCGGTGACGACGGAGGAGACCTTGCCGATGAGCGAGCGGTCGGGCGGGCTCACGCGGACCTCGGCGAAGCTCAGGCCCCTGCCGCGCTCCGAACTGAAATAGGGCGACTTCGGCGGGTTGCCGACGGGCTTGCGCGTGGTCGCCACCAGCAGCACCGGGCTGACGTCGAGCGCCGACTGGCGCTCGGGCCCCGCGGCCGTGCCGGTGACGAGCCCGTCCGCCACGCAGGCGCCCAGCGAAGGCGCCAGCGCCGCCGTGCCGAGCACCGCTCCGAACCGGACGAGCGCGCGTCGCGTGGGGTGTTGGATATCGCTCGTCATGATCCGGTCCGCCGTCCCGCTGCGCGAGGCGGGCCCCGTCGGTCCCGCCGTCCGGCGCGACCTTGACCACGATCGTGACCTTGGCAGGGCAGGGGCGTGCAGGGATGACGGCGGGGTTGTCAGCGTGGCACGAAGGCCACGCTTCGTCTCAGGCGGTCAGCCGCGCCTTCGCCGCCCGTGCGAGGAAGCCCGACCGGCTCTCGCCCGCCGCCTCCGCCGCCCTGTCGATCCGGCGAAGAAGAGCCTCTTCGAGGGAGACGTTCACGCGCACGGCCCTGCCCGGCAGATCGACCTCGATCAGCCCGATCATCGCGGTCTCGGCCTCCGCGCGGAAAGCGGGATCGCGTCGCCACTCGTCGATGCTCCGCATCGCCGGGATCGGCTCTTCGTCTTCCACGAGCCCGTCGATATGGAAGGCCAGCATCTCGGACGCCTTGCGGTAGAGCGTGTCGAGATCGCCGGCGACCGTGGTCGCGCCGGGGAAGTCGGGAAAGGATGCGCCGAAACGTTCATCCTCCTCATGGATCAGCATGACGATCCGAGCCATGCGCCTCGCCTTTCGGTACGCCGCACGATCGCGGCTGTTCGAACGATGTCACCAGTCCCACCCCGCCTGCCGGTAGACGCTGCGGAGGGTCCCGGTGGGAATTTCCGCTTCACCCGTGTCGACGGTCATTTTGCCCGGCTTCGACGGATGCTTGAACTGAACGTGATCCCCAGGTCCCTTTCTGAAGACCGCCCATCCGTCTGCGTGAAGCGCGGCGATCACCGCGCGCGTTTTGCGGTCTCGATGCTTTGGAGGCATGGGTTCGATATCCCAACTCGAGCATGGTTACCTCCAGATTTTGCGCAAAAATACACACTTTTTGGCGGGCTACAAGTCGAGTTGACGAGCGTCGATCAGTTGCCGGGGCAACCGTTCCTATCGTCAAAGCCCCCTCGACGGCCGGCCCCCGCACCGGCATGAAGGGGCCATGGCCGCCGCCTCCGCTCCCACGCCCGCCCTCGACATCGACCGCCTTCGCGAGCGCCTGCTCGCGGGCGACCGCGCGGCGCTCGCCCGCGCCATCACGCTGGCCGAGTCGAAGCGCGCCGACCATCGCGCGGCGGCGCGGGATCTCATCGACGCCGTGCTGCCGCAGACGGGCAAGGCGATCCGGGTCGGCATCACCGGGGTGCCGGGGGTGGGCAAGTCGACCACCATCGACGCGCTGGGCGCCTATCTGACGGGGGAGGGCCACAAGGTCGCGGTGCTGGCGGTCGATCCGTCCTCGAGCCGCACCGGCGGCTCCATCCTCGGCGACAAGACCCGCATGGCGCGGCTCGCGGTCGACCCGAACGCCTTCATTCGGCCCTCGCCCTCCTCGGGGACGCTCGGCGGCGTCGCCGCCAAGACCCGCGAGACCATGCTGCTCTGCGAGGCGGCGGGTTTCGACGTGATCCTGGTGGAGACGGTGGGCGTCGGCCAGTCGGAGACGGCGGTGGCCGATCTCACCGATTTCTTCCTCGTGCTGATGCTGCCCGGCGCCGGGGACGAGCTGCAAGGCATCAAGAAGGGCATCCTGGAACTCGCCGACATGATCGCGGTCAACAAGGCCGACGACGGCGAGGGCGAGCGGCGCGCCAACGCGGCGGCCTCCGAGTACCGCGCGGCGCTCCACATCCTCACCCCGGCCTCCGCCACCTGGACGCCGCCGGTGGTGACGATCTCGGGCTTCTACGGCCTTCGCCTCGACGCGATGTGGGGCAAGGTCGTGGACCACCGCGAAAAGCTGACGGCGACCGGCGAGATCGCGAAGAAGCGCCGCGAGCAGGACGTGAAATGGATGTGGGCGCTGGTCCACGAGCGCCTGCACCAGCGCCTCGTCGGCTCGGCCGAGGTGCGCAGGGCCACAGCCGAGGCGGAAGCGGCCGTGGCGCGGGGCGAGAGCTCTCCGGCGGCGGGCGCGGTGGCGATCGCGGATCTCGTCGGCCTGTGAGCGGGGCGCGGCTCCTCGTCACCGGATTCGGCCCGTTTCCCGGCATGCCGGACAATCCCAGCGCGGTGCTCGCCCGGCGCATCGCGGCGTCGCCCCGGCTGCGCGCCGTGCTCGGCCGTCCGGCGCGGGTTCTGGTGCTGCGCACCGCCTATTCCGCCTTGCCGGAGATGCTGGCGCCGGCCCTCGCACAGGAGCCGGCCGCCGTGCTGATGATCGGCGTGGCCGTCCGCTCGCGGCGCCTGCGTGTCGAGGATTGCGCGCGGGGCCGGGCGAGCCGGCTCCGTCCCGACGTATCGGGCCGGGTCGGCCTGCCGGAGCCGGCAGCGATGCCGCCCCTCCTGCGCAGCCGCGGTGCCGCGAGGGCTTTGGCGTGCCTGCGCCGGCACGGCATCGCCGTCCGCGCCTCTCACGATGCCGGCCGCTACCTCTGCGACGCGGCCTATCATCGCGCCCTCCGCGCGAATCCGGACGCGCTCTTCGTGCATGTCCCGCCGGTGCCGCGTACGCGGCGTCCGCTCGGCGCGCGTCCGGCGAGGGCCGCCGCCCCGCTGCTGGCGCGGGCGCTGGCGGAGGTCGCGGTCGGGCTCGTCATGCGCGCGCGCCGATCCTGAGCCGGCACAGCGTGGCCGCGTCAAAAAAACCGTCTTGCGCGCGGTGAACAATCGCGGCCTCGGGCGTTGGCAGTGCGACGGGAGCCGGGCGCGCTCCATCGGCCCCGGAGCGGGCTCGCGCCCGGCGCAACGACAATCGAGGAGACAGCCATGGTTGATACCGATCGCATCGCCGGCACCGCCCGCGAGCTCGGCGGCAAGGCCCAGGCGGCGGTGGGCGACATCGCCGGCTCCAGCCGCGACTCGGTCGAGGGACGCTTCCGCGAGGCGCAAGGCCGGGCGCAGGACGCCTTCGGCCAGGTGAAGGACAAGGCGCAGGACGCGCTCGGGCAGGCCCAGGGCCGGGCGCAGGACGCGCTGGACCAGGCCCGCGACCGCTTCGGCGACTACGCCGACGACGTGTCCGACTATGCGGGCGACGCCTATGAGCGCGGCGGCGAATACCTGCGCGACGGCCGCAGGGCGGTGAGCGCGCGGGTCGAGGAGAATCCGCTGGTGGCGCTGCTGATCGCGGGCGCCGTCGGCTACGGTCTCGCGCTGCTGCTGCATTCGCGCCGCTGACGGACGCTCACGAACGAAAAGGCCCCGCCGGAGCGATCCGGCGGGGCTTTTTTGCGCCTACCCCTTGCGAGGGAGGGAGAGGAGGCCGGCGCTACTGCGCCGTCCAGCCGCCGTCCATGGAGATGTTGGTGCCGGTGATCTGGCTGGCGGCGTCCGAGCACAGGAACACCGCGAGCGCGGCGACCTGATCCACGGTGACGAACTGCTTCGTCGGCTGGGCGTGGAGCAGCACGTCGTTGATGACCTGCTCCTTGGTCAGCCCGCGCGCCTTCATGGTGTCGGGGATCTGGTTCTCGACCAGCGGCGTCCAGACATAGCCCGGCGAGATGCAGTTCACGGTGACGCCGAAAGTCGCGACCTCGAGGGCGGCGGTCTTGGTCAGGCCCGCGATGCCGTGCTTGGCCGAGACGTAGGCCGACTTGAACGGCGAGGCGACGAGCGAGTGCGCGGAGGCCGTGTTGATGATCCGGCCCCACTTCCTCGCCTTCATCAGGGGGATCGCATGGTGCATGGCGTAGAAGGCCGAGGAGAGGTTGATCGCGATGATCTGCTCCCACTTCTCCGGCGGGAACTCCTCGATCGGCGAGACGAACTGGATGCCGGCGTTGTTCACCAGCACGTCGACGGAGCCGAAGGTCTTCTCGGCCAGCTCGATCATGCCGCCGATCTCGGCGCCCTTCGACATGTCGGCGGGGGAATGCACCGCCTTCACCCCGAACTCGCTCTCGATGGCGGCGCGCTCGCGCTCGATGTCCTCGGGCTTGCCGAAGCCGTTGATGACGATGTTGGCGCCCTCGGCCGCGAAGCCGCGGGCGATGGCGAGCCCGATGCCGCTGGTGGAGCCGGTGACGACGGCGGTCTTGTCCTTGAGGGTCATGGTCTTTCCTCCGGCGGGATCAGGCGAGGTAGTCGTGCAGCACCTGCCCGAAGGGCAGCGTGAAGTCGACGATCATATGGCGTCCGCCGACGATGCGGCGAACCGGCAGGTCGGCGACGCGGCAGTTCACATGCGGGATCAGGTCGAGGCGGGCCTCGCCGTCCCAGGCGCCGTGGACGGTGATGTCCTCCAGCCGGTAGCCGACGAGCTGGGCGACCTTGGGCGAGCCGTCGACGTCGGGCAGCAGCTTGAGGTTGACGTTGAGCTTGCCGAGGCCCTCCTTCACCTTGGGGAGGTCGCCGTTGAGGCTCTTGTGCTTGTAGGTCATGGTGCCCATCGCCACGCGCTCCTCGTCGTAGCGCAGGGTGCCGGTGAGGGTGTCCTTCAACAGCTTGAGGCGCGGCACGCCCCACTTCTTCGGAAAGCCCCAGATCTCGCGGCCGGCGGTGATCGGCGGCTCGTCGTCGAGATACATCTGGACCGAGAAGTTGCAGGGCTCGCCGTTGTAGAAGGCATGGGCGCCGGTGCCGCTCTCCTCGTAATCGCCGAAGCCGGAGGAATCGGGCATCTTCATCCACTCGTAGAAGACGAGGTTGTCGGGATGCGGCTCCAGCGGCTCGGGCAGCGCCCGGCGGAGCGCATCCCGGTCGGTCTCGTAGGTGATGATGAGATACTCGCGGTGGACGAACCGGTAGGGCCCGCGCGGATAGCTCGGGCTGAAGGCCGGCATCGAGGCGGTGCCGAGGATGTCGTCGCGGGTCATGGCTTGGTCTCCGCTCGGGTCGCCGGGTGGCGGGGAGGTCAGTCGCGGGCGTCGCGGGTGAGGTCGAAGACGGAGATGCCGCCCTCGGCATGGGGGCGCTCGCGCCAGGTGCGGTGGCGCAGCGACCGGCGCACGTCGTGGCCGCCGGAGGCCCAGTGCTCCAGCATGGTCATGCGCGAGAACTCGTAGTCCTTCGAGTTCCCCTCGTAGCTCCTGCGCCGGTAGATGAGCTGCATCACCGTGATCTCGTTGCCGTGGCTGATGCGGCGCAGGAAGGCGACGTCCTCGTCGTTGGCGAGCTCGGGCGGCAGCCTGTCGACGAGGGCGCGGAAGGCGCGCTTCGCCTTGCGGATCTCGATGTTCTTGTCGGTGTTGAGCCGGGTGCGGCTGGAGAAGCGGATGTCCTTCTCGCGCTCGGCCGCCTCGACCAGGCTGCGCGGCATCGGCCCGTGCGCGGCGAAGAGGTCGACCTGGAAGATCACGAGGTCGCGCTGGCGCTCGGTGTCGAGCACGTAGTCGAGGGGCGTGTTCGAGACGAGGCCGCCGTCCCAGTACATCTCGCCGTCGATCTCGACGGGCGGGAAGCCCGGCGGCAGGGCGCCGGACGCCATGATGTGCTCAGGGATGATCTCGTCGCAGCGGTTGTCGAAATAGACGAAGTTGCCCGAGCGCACGTTCACCGCGCCGACGCTGAAGCGGATCGGGCCCCGGTTGAGCAGCTCGAAATCGACGAACTCCAGAAGCGTGCCCTTGAGGGGGGAGGTGTCGTAGAGGCTCAGCGCCTGGGGGGAGCCCGGCGGGTAGAGCATCGCCGGCGGCATCCGGGGGGTGAAGAACCCCGGCACGCCCACCCCCGCGATGAAGTTGGCGGACATCTCGTTGAAGGCGGTGCGCGCCTGCTCCCCCGGCCACCAGGGCGCGGCGGTGAGATCGGACGAGACGCGCTCCCAGAACAGGCGCATCCGCTCGACCCGGCGCTCGGGCGGGTTGCCGGCGATCAGGGCCGCGTTGATCGCGCCGATGGAGATGCCGGCGACCCAGTCGATGCCGATGCCGCCCTCGGTCAGCGCCTCGTAGACGCCCGCCTGATAGGAGCCCAGCGCGCCCCCGCCCTGGAGGACGAGAACGCTTTCCTCGCCCGACGGATAAAGAGTGTCGTTCACTGTGTCGCGAATCCCCGTGTGCCGGCCGCGCTCACATAGGTGGGCGAGCGTGACGGTGGGATTACAGACAGGAATCGGGCCAATACGGCCGGCGGCCGCTGTGGCCCGCTTCCTTCGCGGTTTCTGCTGGCGGTGTCTCCCCGCGGTTGACACCCGGCCCCTCATTCCCGACATCAACCGCCCGTGGCGGGAGAGGACGGCCCGCGGGCCGCCCCCGAGCCGCGAAACGGATTGGACCGACGATCGATGACGGTGATGCGCTCCTATCTCGACTTCGAGAAGCCGGTCGCGGAGCTCGAGGCCAAGGTCGAGGAGCTGAAGGCGATGGGCGCCCGCAACGGCGCCGTATCGATCAGCGAGGAGGTCGGGCGGCTCGAGGCGAAGGCCGTCCAGGCGCTCGCCGACATCTACGCCGCGCTGACGCCCTGGCAGAAGACGCAGGTCGCCCGCCATCCGCAGCGCCCGCATTTCGTCGATTACTGCGCGGGGCTCGTCACCGAGTTCACGCCGCTCGCCGGCGACCGCAGCTTCGGCGAGGACGAGGCGGTGGTCGCCGGGTTCGGGCGCTTCCAGGGGCGGCCCGTCTGCGTGCTCGGCCAGGAGAAGGGCGCCACCACCGAGGCGCGCATCCGGCACAATTTCGGCATGGCCCGGCCCGAGGGCTACCGCAAGGCCGTGCGCCTGATGGAGCTCGCCGACCGCTTCGGCCTGCCCGTGCTCGCCTTCGTCGACACGGCGGGGGCCTTTCCCGGCATCGAGGCGGAGGAGCGCGGGCAGGCGGAGGCCATCGCCCGCTCGACGGAGGCCTGCCTGGCGCTGGGGACGCCGAACGTTGCCCTGGTGATCGGCGAGGGCGGCTCGGGCGGCGCCATCGCGCTCGCCACCGCCAACAAGGTCTTGATGATGGAGCACGCCATCTACGGCGTGATCTCGCCGGAGGGCGCCGCCTCGATCCTGTGGCGCGACCAGGGCCGGGCGCACGACGCGGCCACCGCCATGAAGATCACCGCGCAGGACCTGCTGCGCCTCGGCATCGTCGACGTCGTCGTGCCCGAGGCCATGGGGGGCGCCCATCGCGACAAGGACGCCGCCATCGAGGCGGCCGGCAAGGCGCTCGCCGCCGCGCTCGCCGAGTTCGACGGCCTCACGCCCGACGAGATCCGCGACCGGCGCGCGGCGAAGTTCCTCGACATCGGCCGGAAGCTCTGAGCGCGCGGGCGCCCTTGGCTCCGTCCTCCCTTTTCGGCGTGGACCTCCTGCGCTCCCTGCGCCGGCGGCTCCTCGGCCGAGCCTCCCGCGAGCCGGGCCCCGTCAACCACGTCTCGCTCGGCTGCCACTGCCACATGGCGCAGGTGCTGAAGACGCTGAACCTGCGCACCTGGTCCGGTCCGTTCGACTGGATCTTCTCGACCCCCGGCATGGTGCGCGACTGCCTCGCCGACAATTTCGCCTCGCTGCTCGACCGCTCGCAATTGGAGAGCGTGCCGCTATCGGAGCGCCCCGCGCCCGAGATCGGCCGCTGCCGGCACCGCATCTACCGCGAGCGCCACGACCTGCCGGCGGTGTTCAACCATCACGATCCGGCGACGAGCGAGGCCGACTACGCCTTCCTCTGCGAGGGCGTGCGCCGATTCCGCGCGGCGCTGGCGCGGCCGGGCGCCCGGAATCACTTCTGGATGATGACCGCGCTCGGCACGCATGATGAGACGATCGCCGACATCTGCGACATTCTGACGCGATCCGGGCCCGCGAACCGGCTGACCTTCCTCCATATCCGGCCCGGCCATCCGGGCCTGCGCACCGTCGAGCGCGAGGGGATTCACCCGAACCTGCGCTGGATCACGCTGGAATCGCATTCGGAATCCGTGGGCCTGCGCTTCTCGGATACGCAGGCCGACGATTTCCTGGCGCGGCTGGTGACG
Organism: Methylobacterium endophyticum; assembly: GCF_050591105.1. Lineage (NCBI taxonomy): Bacteria > Pseudomonadati > Pseudomonadota > Alphaproteobacteria > Hyphomicrobiales > Methylobacteriaceae > Methylobacterium > Methylobacterium endophyticum. Next base: position 17,156 of record NZ_JBNHES010000010.1, on the reverse strand, counting down.
GAAGAGTCCGCGCGCGCCGCCCGGTCGTGACCGCAATTCACAAGGCGCCCGGCCATATTCTTGCGGTAAGCCGGGGGTAAGTTTAACGACGCTAAAGGGTTGGGGAGTGGCGTCCGACGGGCGGGACCGTCCGCGGACGTGAATGCTGAGGACTTGGGTTCCCCCATGAGAGTGCGTCCGCTCGCGGCTGCGGGTCTTCTGGCCCTGTCCCTCGCTCTCGCCGCCTGCCAGGACGGCACCTTCGGCGGCGGCGGCTCGACCCGCCACCTCGCGCCCATCCCGGCCAAGACCCTCGCGCTCATGCAGACGAAGGGCATGTCGCCGAGCGACCCGATCCTGATCCGCGCCTACAAGAAGGAAGCGGAGATGGAGATCTGGAAGCGCGGCTCGAACGGCCAGTACGCGCTGCTCAAGACCTTCCCGATCTGCCGCTGGTCGGGCCAGCTCGGGCCGAAGAAGAAGGAGGGCGACCGGCAGGCGCCCGAGGGCTTCTACACGATCACGCCGGGGCAGATGAACCCGAATTCTTCGTACTATCTGTCGTTCGATACCGGCTACCCGAACGCCTATGATCGCGCCAACGGGCGTACCGGCAACTATCTCATGGTCCACGGCACCTGCTCGTCGGCGGGGTGCTTCGCCATGACCGACGAGTCCATCGCCGAGATCTATTCCATCGCCCGCGACTCGTTCTCCGGCGGTCAGCGCGCCTTCCAGTTCCAGTCCTACCCGTTCCGGATGACGGCCCAGAACATGGCCCGTTTCCGCAACGACCCAAACGCCCCGTTCTGGAAGAACCTCAAGGAGGGCTCGGACTATTTCGAGGCCCTGCGCGAGGAGCCTCGGGTGGGCGTCTGCGGCACGAAATACGTCTTCGGCGGCCAGGACGCGGCGGCGGGCTCCTGCTCGCCCAAGGTCGACACCCTGGTGGCCGAGAAGCGCGAGCGCGACAACCACGAGATCGCCGAGCTCGTCGCCAAGGGCACGCCCGCCATGCGCGTCGTCTACGAGGATGGCGGCCAGAACCCGGTGTTCCGTCCGCAGCCGCCGCAGAACGCCACCGCCTTCGCCAGCCTCGGCACCCCGGAGCCGGAGCAGCCCTACACGCCCAAGGACTACGCCCGGCATAATCTCGGCGATGTCAGCCGGCCCGAGAGCCTCGCGGCCGGGCCGAACGAGATCGAGGTGGATGCCAAGGGCAAGCCGGTCGTGAAGCCGACCCTGCTGGCCGAGACCGCCCCGCCGATCCCGACCAAGGCCGCCGCTGCCGCGCTCGCCCACAAGGGCAAGGCCAAGGAGGATGCCAAGGCCGCCGCACCGGCGACGCTGATGGCTGCCGCCCCCGCCAAGGACGCGCTCCCCGATCCGAAGGAGACGGCGGCGGTCTCGCCGAAATCGGCGCGGGTGACGGTGGCCGACGCCGAGGGCGATCCGGCCGCCTACAAGCAGCTTCTCGGCCGCCTCTTCGGCAAGGACGCCTCGGCCTCCCCCACCCCGGCGGCCGATGCCGCGATCGTTCCCGTCGCCGCCGCGCCGGAGCCGGAGGCCAGGGCGTCCGCGCATCCGGCCCATGCCGCTGCGCCGAAGAAGCTGGCCAAGGTCGAGGCCAAGCCGGCCGCGTCCGAGAAGCCGGCCGCCAAGGCTGCCGAGAAGACGCCCGAGAAGGCCGTGTCCCGCAAGGACTGAACCGCACCGGCGGCTTCCTCGTCGCGACATGAAAAAGGGGCCCCGAGGGACCCCTTTCCGTCATTCAACAACGACGCGCTGCGCGCCCGATCACATGCGGTGCATGTGATGGTGGCGGTGATGCATCCGGTGGTGACGGTGCATGCGGTCATGGCGCATCATCATGCGCTTGTGCCCCATATGCCCGCGCATGCCGTGATGGTGGTGATGGTGCATGCCGCCGTGATGGCGGACGGCGGTGACGCCCGAATCCGGGGCGACGATGCCGGCGGCCGGCATCGCCGGCGTGGCGGCGGCGAGGCTTGCGCCGCCGAGTGTGGCGGCGACGACGGCGATGGCGAGCTGAAGTTTCCTCACGGGTCGTTTCTCCGTTCTCTCCGATACCGGGCCGACGACCCGATCCTCCTCCTAACGACCGCCGGAGGAGAAGAGTTTCACACCGTCGCGGCGGCGGGCGGGCCGCCGCCGCGAAAGCGCCCTCTCTCAGAGATTGGATTCCTCGAACGCCTTCACCCATTCCGCGCAGATGCCGGAGCGGACGATGTCGTCGCGGGTGAACTCCACCACCGGGATCTGCATCATCCGGCTCTTCACGAGATGGATGACGGTGCGAAGCCCCGAGACCTCGCGCAGGTCCGTCTGGCTGACGTCGCCGTTGATGATGACCTGGCAGTCGTCGCCGATGCGGGTCAGGAACATCTTGATCTCGGGCGTGGTGGTGTTCTGCGCCTCGTCGAGGATCACCATGCAGTCCTTGAAGGTGCGCCCGCGCATCACCTCGAAGGGCACGATCTCGATGTCGCCGGTCTTGAGGGCGATCTCGAAGGCGGCCGGCCCCATGCGTTCCTTCATCGCCTCGGTGAGCGGGGCGACCCAGGGGGCGATCTTCTCCTCGAGCGATCCGGGAAAGTAGCCGAGCGAGCGGCCCGAGGGGACGTTCGGCCGGGTGATGACCACCTTGGAGATGCGGCGCTGGCGCAGCTGGTCGGCGGCGCGGGTGCCGGCGATGTAGGTCTTTCCGGTGCCGGCGGGGCCGAGCACGATGACCTGGGCGCTGTTGGCGAGGGCGTCGAGATACCGCGCTTGCGCGTCGGTGAGGGGCTGGATGGGAGCGAGGTGCCGTTCCTCGTCGAAACGGGTCTTGTGAGGCCGGACGGGCCGGTCTTCGACGAGTTCAAGTCGTGCGCGTCGTCTTTTCATCGATCAACACTCCACCTGGACTGAAAGCCAACCTGGGACTTGATCGATCGGTGCCGGTCACCCTGCCGGGCCGATCCGATACGTGCGTCTGATCTTGTGTTCGACGGTTCCTCTCGAGGTCTCCGCGCTCCTCTCGTTAGACAGCGAATGTTCGCCGTCCGATCCCGGTTCCGCCGCGCCTGTGGACAGGTGCCGGCCGAATCCCGCGTCGCCACCCGTTGGACTCCGCGGATGCGACGCGGGAATGACGGACGCAACGCACGCGCCATCCCACGAGAAAACGCTCGTGGCGTTGCATTTCGGCAACGGTTTCGGCGGGGAAAAGGAAGGCTGTTGCGCGCCTCAGCGGCGCTCGGGGCAGTCTGGATGACGGCGCATCCGGCACGACCTCGATCCCGTCTCGCCGGCAAGGGCGATGCCGGCCGGCCTATTGCCCTGGAAGGTCGGGGCTCGGCCGGCGGGACAGCTCACGCCTGCTGGACGAAGCTGTCGAGCACCATCTTGCGGCCGGCCTTGTCGAAGTCAACGGTGAGCTTGTTGCCGTCGATTCCCGACACCGTGCCCGGCCCGAACTTGGTGTGGAACACGCGCATCCCGTCCGAGAAGGCGGACGGGGCCCCCGACGAGCGGGCCACGAGCTCGCCCTCGATCTGGCGCGGGCCGGCGGAGCGCGAGGGCGACGAGGCCGGACGGCCGCCGCTATTGGCCTGCGCCCGCTGCCAGCCGGGGGTGCCGTAGGAGGAGCCGAAGGGGGCCGGGTTGCGGTCGAAGCGCGAGGCGCCCGCCGAGAAATGCGCCGGCGCCTCGATCACGTCGACGCTCTCCGGCGGCAACTCGTCGATGAAGCGCGAGGGGATCGTGGAGGACCACATCCCGTGGATGCGCCGGTTGACGGCGAAGGACAGCTTGGCGCGCTTCCTCGCCCGCGTCAGGCCGACATGGGCGAGGCGGCGCTCCTCCTCCAGGCCGGCGCGGCCGCTCTCGTCCAGGGCGCGCTGGTTGGGAAACAGGCCGTCCTCCCAGCCGGGCAGGAACACGGTGTCGAATTCGAGCCCCTTGGCCGCATGCAGCGTCATCAGCGAGACGCGCTCGGCCCCTTCCGTCTCGCTCGCCTCCATGACCAGGGAGACGTGCTCGAGGAAGGCGGCGAGGTCCGGGAACTCCTCCATGGAGCGCACGAACTCCTTGAGGTTCTCGAGCCGCCCGGCCGCGTCCGCCGAGCGGTCCTTCTGCCACATGTCGGTGTAGCCGGATTCCTCCAGGATGGTCTGGGCCAGCTCGGAATGGTTCGTCGTCTCGATGGCCTTGGCCCAGCGGGAGAAGCTCTCGACCAGCCCGCGCAGGGTCGAGCGGACCTTCGGCTTCAACTCGTCGGTCTCGATCAGTTTTCGCGCGGCGGCGAGCAGCGGCACCTGCATGGAGCGGGCGTAGCCGTGCAGCGTCTGGAGCGTCGCGTCGCCCAGGCCGCGCTTGGGCACGTTGACGATGCGCTCGAAGGCGAGGTCGTGGGCGGGGTTGGCGGTGACGCGCAGGTAGGCCAGCGCGTCTCGGATCTCGGCCCGCTCGTAGAAGCGCGGGCCGCCGATGACCCGGTAGGGCAATCCGAGCTGGACGAAGCGGTCCTCGATCTCGCGCATCTGGGCCGAGATGCGCACCAGCACGGCGATCTCGGAGAGCGGATGCTGCTTCGCCTGGAGCGACTCGATGGATTCGCCGAGGAGCCGCGCCTCCTCCTCCGAATCCCAGGCGCCCGAGACGGTGACGCGCTCGCCCGGCACGTCCTCCGTCCGAAGGGTCTTGCCGAGCCGGCTCTCGTTTTTGGCGATCAGGCCCGAGGCGGCGGCGAGGATATGGCCGGTGGAGCGGTAGTTGCGCTCCAGCCGCACCACCACGGCGCCGGGGAAGTCGTGCTCGAAGCGCAGGATGTTGTCGACCTCGGCGCCGCGCCAGCCGTAGATCGACTGGTCGTCGTCGCCGACGCAGGCGACGTTCCTGTGCCCCTGCGCCAGCAGCCGCAGCCAGAGATACTGGGCGACGTTGGTGTCCTGGTACTCGTCCACGAGGATGTAGCGGAAGCGGCTCTGGTAGTTGGCGAGGATGTCCGCGTGCTCGCGGAACAGCTTCAGGCAGAGCAGCAGCAGGTCGCCGAAATCCACCGCGTTGAGGGTCGCGAGCCGGGCCTGGTAGGCGGTGTAGAGCGCGCCGCCCTTGCCGAAGGCGAAGGCGCCTGACTCGCCCGGCGGCACCTGCTCGGGACCGAGGCCGCGGTTCTTCCAGCCGTCGATGGCGCTGCCCAGCGCGCGGGCGGGCCAGCGCTTCTCGTCGATGTTCTGGTCGAGGATGACCTGCTTCATCAGCCGGAGCTGGTCGTCGGTGCCGAGGATGGTGAAGTCGGATTTCAGCCCGACCAGCTCGGCATGGCGGCGCAGGATCTTGGTGCCGATGGCGTGGAAGGTGCCGAGCCAGGGCATGCCCTCGGCCGCCGGGCCGACGAGCGTGCCGATGCGCAGCTTCATCTCGCGCGCGGCCTTGTTGGTGAAGGTCACGGCCAGGATGTCGAAGGGCCGCGCCTTCCCCGTGGCGATGAGATGCGCGATCCGCGTCGTGAGGACGCGGGTCTTGCCCGTGCCGGCCCCGGCCAGCACCAGCACCGGCCCTTCCGTGGTCTCGACGGCGCGGCGCTGCTCGGGGTTCAGCCCGTCGAGATAGCCGGCGCCGGGGCCGCGAAGGGAGGCCATGGCGCGGGCGGCGATGGAGGGGGAGGCGGCTCCCGCGCCATCCTCGTGGGACGCGCGCGCCGCCCTCGTGTCGGAGGGGTTCTGCATGGCGCCTTCACTGGACCAAAAGGCGAACGGCGTCGAGGGTGGAAGCCATGTCGGCATGGTGCCCGAGGGAACTCCGGCCCGCGTCGGCGCGTCGTCCCGGTGCTATTACGAGCGCGACACATCCACGAGACCCGCGATGCGCAAGCCCGCCTTCCTCCTGATCGGTCCGGCCCTGATGCTCGGCGCGAGCCTGCCGGCCCTGGCCCAGAGCCCGACCTCGAACCTCAACCGCATCAACGAATCGCTCGCACGCCAGGGCGAGATGCGGAGCCTGCAACAGCAGCAGACCTCCGATAACAACCTCATCCGCATGAACCAGCAGCGGGCCCAGCAATCCGCGCCCCCGCCCACCGGGCCCGTCATCATCGCCCCGCCGCGCTGAGTCCGTTTCGGATCGTGTCCCGAAACGCCTTGTGGAGCCGGGTGCCGCCCTGCATGAAGCGGTCAGGGGCGTCCGGCGCATGACCGGCCGCCTCGCCTGAGGCGGAAACCGACACGGTGCGCGACATCCTGACCGCCCTGGCGGGGGCCGTCATCCTGATCCTCCTGGCGGCGCTCGCCGTGCCGCCCTTCATCGGCTGGGAGGGGCGGCGCGACCTCGTGGACCGCGCGATCGGCCGTTCCCTGTCGCTGGAGGCCCGCACGGAAGGGCGCATCGAGGTGCGGCTCCTGCCCTCGCCGCGCCTGCGCATCGACCGGCTCCATCTCGACGACGAACCGGGAAAGCCCTCCCTCGACGCCCATTTCATCAAGGCCGAGCTGGCGCTGGCGCCGCTCCTCAAGGGCGAGTTCCGCTTCACCCAGACCCGGATCGGACGGGCGGAGGTCCGGCTGCCGGTCTCCGAATCCGAGGCGGTGCCGGTGCCGCCCGGCGTCGAGGCGGCCTTGCGCCAGCGCGACCTCGCCATCGAGGATCTGGAGATCCAGCAGTTCCTCCTGACGACCCTGGTGCCGGCCACGGGCCGCACCGACCAGTTCCAGGCGGCTGCCCTGCGCGTTCAGGCGCCGGCCCTGGTCGGTCCCTGGCGCATCGAGGGGACGAGCGGCGGCGTGCCGTTCCGTCTCGCTACCGGAGAGCCCGGCGCCGACGGAAGCCTGCTCGTGAAGGTCTCGGGCGGGGGCGACGCCCATCCGCGCTTCGAGGCGGATGCGCGCCTCGCCCTCGTGCCGGTCAAGCCGCAGGCCGGAGCGTCCGGCGGCGATCTGCGGATGCCGGAGGCGGAGGGGGCCGCCCGGCTCGTGGTCGGTCCGCCGACCCAGGCCGCCGGCGCCTATCTCCCGTTCTCCCTCGGCGGCAAGTTCAAGGCGAAGGGCACGCTCGCCCGCTTCGAGAGCGTGAACGCCGAGATCGATCCCGGCGGGCAGGCGATCCGGCTCGCCGGCACCGGCCAGATCGACCTGCAGGCCTGGCGCGCGGGCCTCAACCTCGAGGCGCGCCGGGTCGATCTCGACGCCTTCCTGCTCTCGGGCGCCGGCCAGGCACTCTTCGCGCGCGGGCTGCCGAAGGGCCGCCTGCCGGTGATGCTCGATCTCGACCTCGCGGTGGAGAGCGTCGCGCTCGGCCTCGACGAGTGGTCGAACCTCAAGGCGTCGGGCACCTTCGACCGCTCGGGCGGCCTGCTGCTGCGCCGGCTCGGCGCCACGGCGCCGGGGGCGGCGGCGCTGTCGGTGAGCGGCGACGTGGATACCGAACCCGCCCCGCGCTTCAACGGCAGCCTGTCGATCGAGGCGGCGGTCTCCGACGGGGTCGGCCGCTACCTGCGCAAGCTCGGCGCCGAGGGCCCGGTGCTGGCGCTCATGGACGGGCGCCCCCTCCAGGCGAGCGCGGAGATCTCGGCCGCGCCCGAGAGCTATTCCCTGCGCACCCTGCGGCTCGCCCTCGGCGAGGCCCGCGTCACCGGCAGCGCGCGCTACGCGCCGGGCGAGGCAGGCGGCCGCCCCCGCTTCGACGCGCAGCTCGCCGCGCGCGCCATCGACATCGCCACGCTGCCCTCCTTCGGCACGGCGCTCGCGAGCCTGGAGGGGCGCGACATCGGGTTGACCGTCGAGGCCCGCGACGTGCGCTACGGCCCGGCGGGCGTGCGCTCGGGCAACGGCACCATCACCGCGCGGGTGCAGTCGGACGGTCCGGCGCTCGCCGTCGACAGCCTGGAGGTCGCCAACCTCGCCGGAGCCAATGCCAGCCTGTCCGGCCGCATCGCGCCGGACGGCTCGGGCCGCATCACCGGACGCCTCACCGCCCCGGTGGCCGCGCCCCTGGCGGCGCTGCTCGACCGGGTCTGGGTGGCGGAATCGCGCCTCGTGCCGGGCTTCCTGCGCGCGGGCGCCCTCGATCTCGCGGTCACGGTCGAGCGCCAGGGCGAGACCTTGCGCACCTCGGCCAAGGGCACCGCCGCCGGCGGCCCCCTCGACGCCGCCCTCACCACGAAGGCCGGCCGCGTCGAGACGGCGGACATCGCCCTCTCGACCCCGCGCGCCGGCCTCTGGTTCGGCCGCGAGGACATGGCCGGGCTCGACCGGCCGGCGGAGCTGCGCCTTCGCGGCGCCCGCGCCACGGATCCCGGCAAGACTTCGCCCCAGACCGCTCCCTTGGCCCTCCAGGTCTCCGGCACCCTCGCCGGGACGGCGCTGGCGACGAAGGCGCCGATCCTGCTCGGGGCCGATGACGAGCCCCCGCTCGGCGGCGAGATCACCCTGTCCGGCGCCGATATCGGCCCGTTCCTGCGGCTGGCGGGCGCGGCCGCGCTCCCGTCCGGCGCATGGCCGGCGGCTCTGACCGCCATCCTCTCCCGCGACGGCGGGGCCGCGCGCGCCGACATCGCCGGAACCGTCGCCGGCGCCGCCGTGGAGGCGCGGCTCGCGCGCGGCGGCGATGGCGGCATCGGTGGAAGCGCCTCGGTGGAGCGGCTCTCGCTGCCGCAGCTCGCCGCTGCGCTGGTGGTGCCGTCCGCGGCGCGCGCGGCGGATGGGAAGGGCGGCTGGTCCCCCGCCCGCTTCGGCCCGGCGCCGAAGCCCGGCCCGCGCCTCGATCTCGACCTGCGTGTCGCCACTCTCGATCTCGGCCGGGGCCTCGTCGCCACCGGAAGCGCCTTCAGGCTCGGACTCGACGACGGCGCGATGAGCCTCTCGAATTTTGCCGGCAAATTCGCCGAGGGGCGTCTCACCGGCTCGGTGTCCATCGCCCGCCAGGGCAGCGGCGCCACGCTGTCGGGGGACGTCGCGGTGAGCGACGCCTCGATCCCGGCGCTCGCAGACGGCAGCCCGATCGCCGGGCGGCTCGGCGCGAGCGTCCGCTTCGGCGCCTCGGGGGACAGCCCGGCGGCGCTCGTCGGCAACCTCGCCGGCAGCGGCGAGATCGCGCTGTCGCATCTCACCCTGCCGGGGGCCGATCCCGGCGGCATCGAGCGGGCGCTGACCCGCGCGCTCGCCGACGACGATCCCCTGCGCGAGGGGCGGCTCCAGGCGCTGACGAACGAGGAGTTCGCCAAGGCCGGCGCCGGTGCGGAGGCCGCCGCCAAGGCGCCCGCGACCCTCGTCGGCGGGGTGATGCGCGCCGGCCCCCTCGATCTCGACCTCGCCCCGGCGCGCTGGACCGGCAGCGTGGGCTACGATTTCCGCGACGGGCGGCTCGATGCGCGCGGCACGCTCACCGCCGGCGCCGCGCCGAAGGGCTGGAGCGGCGGCCCGCCAGCCGTCCAGCTCGGCTTCAGCGGTCCGCTCTCCGCCCCCGAGCGCAGCCTCGACACCACGCCGCTGGTGAGCGGGCTCGCCGCCCTGGTGCTCCAGCGCGAGCTCGAGAAGATCGAGCTTCTGGAGATCGATCAGGCCGAGCGCCAGCGCCGCCGGGCGCGCATCGAGATGGACAGGGCCCGCGCCGCCGCCCTCAAGGCCGCCGCCGACAGGGCCGCCGCCGAGGAGGCCGCCCGTCAGGCGAAGCTCAAGGCCCAGCAGGCCGCCGAGGAGGCCGCCCGCCGCGCCCGCGAGACGTCCCCAGCTCCGACGCCGGAAGCCGAGGGCGCCGCGCCGCTCGACATCCGCCCCCCCGCCGCGCAGCCTTAGGTCGCGCTCCCGATCCAGGCGCGAAGGCCGTCGCCGGAGCGGAAATCCTCCAGCGCGTGGACGCGGGCGTCCGGCATTGCGGTCCGCGCCATGGTCGCGAGGGCGTGGCCGGGGCCGAGTTCGAGGCAGGTCGTGGCGCCGTATTCCCGGCAGGCGCCGAGGCAGGCCGCCCAGTCGATCGTCTCCGAGATCTGCCGCGCGAGTTTTTCCGCCCCGGCCCTGGCGTCGAACACCGCCGCCCCGTCGAGCCCGGAGAGCAGGCGCGGCGCTCCCGGAGGGGGACGCTGGAAGGCGGTCGCGCCCAGCACCTCGCGAAAGCGGTCCGTCGCGGCGGCGAGGACGGGGGTGTGAGAGGGCGTGTGCACCGGCAGCAGGACGGCCCGCTGCGCGCCTGCCGCCGTCGCCGCCGCGACGAGACGGCCGAGGGCATCGGCGGGCCCTCCGACCACGACGCTGTCGGGCGCGTTGCGGATGGCGACATGGCAGCCCTCGGCCTCGGCGAGCGCGCCCGCCCGCTCCCCGGAGAGCCCGCGAATGCCGGCCAGCCCGAATCCGTCCCCGGAGGCCGCGTCCATGGCCTCCGCGCGGGCGGCGGCGAGGCGCAGGACCGTCTCGGGGGGGAGCCGGCCGGCGCAGCCCCAGGCGGCGAGGTCGCCGATGCTGTAGCCGGCCAGGATGGAGCGCGAGGGCAGGACGGGCCGCAGCATCTCCCAGGCGGAGAGGGCCGCGACGCAGCAGAGGATCTGCCCGGTCCGGTTCCCGTGGAGGGCGGGGCCTCCCGCCCGGACGAGGTCGCGCGGATCGGTGCCCCCGAGGAGCGTTGCCGCCGCCGCGAAGACCGGCTGCGCCGCGTCCAGGGCTTGCGTGAGCGCGAACATGCCCGCGTGCTGGCCGCCCTGGCCGGAGAGCAGGACGGCGAGGCTCATGGCCGTTCCACGGCGTCGACGAACAGCGTCATCGCGAGGAGATCGGCGGCGCCTCCGGGCGACAGGCGCCGAGCGACGAAATCGCGATGCATCCGTTCCGCCCGCGCCCGCCAGTCCGCTCGCGCGATGCCGCCCTCGGTGAGGAACACGGCGGCGGCGTTCCGCGCGAAGCAAAGGCCCTCCGCGCCGCCGCGATGCAGGAGGTTGGTATCCTCGAGATGCGCGACGAGGGCCAGGCAGGTCTCGACCCGCGCCGCCTCCGGCTCGTCCGGCCGCAGGAGCCGCGCCCGGCGCAGCGCCGGCAACCCGATCCGGTAGAGCGTCGGAAAGCCTGCCGCCGCCTCGGCGGGAGCCCCCCCGGCTCCGTAGCGCCGCCGCGCCGTCGCGCCGGGAGCATGCAGCAGCACCGGCCCGGCGAGGATGTCCCGCGCATGCCTGTCGCGGACGAGCCCTCCCAGGCTTCCCGGTCCCGGCGAGAGACCGTCCCGGACCAGCGCGCCCGCCGCCGAGACCAGCAGGCCGAGACCGAAGATCGCGCCGCGATGGGTGTTCACGCCCCCCGTCGCCGCGCGCATGGCGGCCTCCGCGTCGAGGCCGATGCGGCGCAGCTCGCCCATCCGCGCGCCCGCCGCCCCGGCCTCCGCGAGCGCCCGGAAGAACGGCCGCAGCGCCCGCGTGCTGGCGCGGAAGCTGTCGGCGTCCATGTCCGCATGGCTGCCGCTGTCGACCGTGCTGACGAGGCCCGGTTTCGGATAGGTCTCGAGTTCGAGGGTGAGGGCGAGGGCGGCGAGCCCGGCGATCTCGTCGGCCGAGTGGGTCCCGGCGGTACCGGACGCGCGGGAAAGGGCGGCGGCGCTCATGCGGCGGCCCCGTGGAAAAGGGGAGCGGCGGCCCGCATCTCCAGTCGGTCGAGATGCTTGGCGAGCACCTCCGCGCAGGGAGCCGCGCCGTGCAGCTCGCGCCAGTTGATCCCGGCGCCGTCCGGCAGCACCAGCTCGCCGTCGATGCGCATGGCTGCCGTGGCCTCGATGCGGGCGATCCCGTCGAGGAAGGCGCGGGGTACCGATCCGGCGAACCAGAGCAGGTCGAGATCGGAGGCCGCCGAGAGATAGGGCAGGCCGGTCAGCCCCTGCCAGAGCAGCGAGCCGAACGCCCGGCAAGCGATGCCGTGGGAGCGGGCGAGGGCGTCGAGCGCATCGAGGGTCGGCCGCCAGAAGTCTGGCGCGGCGGTGCGCAGGGCATCGAGGGACGGTGGCGTCCGGCGGGAGACGGACCCGCGCGGCAGCGACAAGCCGATGCGCCGCTTGCCGTCGGCAGGCGGCAGCGGCAGGCCGAGGGGCACCGCGTCCGGCGCTTCCCCCGGATGGCGGCGGCGCACGACGAGCGGGCGCCCGGCGGCGGCCCAGCCGGACAGATGCGGCAGGCCCGCGAGATCGGGGCGCCCGGCCAGCAGTGCCGTCCAGGCGGCGGGGTCGGGATCGACGAGGTCGTGGCGGGCGAGCGCCGCCTCAGCCACCGGCCGCTCCGCGCATCACCCGCTCGGCCACCTCCCGCGCCACGGGGCGTCCGCCGCGCTCGGCGCCGAGCCGGTCGCGGATGTCGCCGTCCGGCAGGCCGGCGACGAGCGCCTGCACCTGCGGACCCAGCGGCTTCTCAGGGTCGAGCACGGCATGGACCGCGCCTGCCGCGACCATGTTGTCGAGGCCCGGCGCGAAGACGGCGGTGGATTTCGCCATCTCCTCGAGGGTCGCCAGCGGCAGCTTGGTGACGCGGGCGACGGAGGGCAGGTCCATGACGCTGGGCGAGGCTCCCGGAAGGGCCGCGAGCACGCGGGTGGCGAGCGCCGTGGCGATGAAGGCGCCGGCCGCCGAATGTCCGTAGATCAGGCCGACGGTCGGGTGGCCGCGCCGGTCGGCCAGCAGCAGCGCCTTGGCGAGATGGGCGAGGTACTCGTTGAGGCCCAAAAGCTCGTCGCGCCGGCTCATGCGCTGACTGTCGGAATCGATCGCCACCAGGATGGGCTCGCCCGGATGCTCGCGCAGGATCGCGAGGACACGGCCCGCGAGCGCCAGCGCGCCCTCGATGCCGAGCGCGGTATCGCCGTCGATGCCGACGACCTGAAGGCGCCCCGTCCCGAACGGCCCGTGTCCGAGCACCAGCCCGCCATCCGTCGTCACGGAATGGCCCTCGGGAAACAGCGAGGCGAGGATCTCAGCGAGCGTCACGAGCGGCCTCCCGGCGAGGATCGGCCACGGCGCGGAAGTCGTCCGTGGTCATGGACGGCACGGCGTCGGGGTCGTTGATCCCTAGGCTCGCCCAGACGTCGTGGCCGTCCCTGGCGTCGCCGAAGCGGGTCAGCCGCGCTTCGAGCCTTGCCTGCTCGGCCTCCATCACGGCGAGGTCGAAGGCAGGGGCCTGTCCGATGAGGGCCAGCGCGGCATCGCGGAAGGCTGCCGGGGTGTCCTCCGCGAAGGCGTCGGCGCCGCCGATGAGGTAGCGGTGCTTGCCGCCCATGGTGCGCCAGACCAATGCCCGGTCGCGGGAATCGAATTCCTCGGCGCCCTTGTTGGTCTCGATCACCTCGGGGCCCGAGACGCTGATGCGCCCGCTCTCGCTGACGGCGAGCCCCGAGCAGGTGCCGGCGATGAGGCCGCCGCCGCCGTAGCAGCCGGCGCGGCCGCCGATCAGGCCGATCACCGGGATGCCGGCGGCACGGCAATCCGCGATGGCGCGCATGGTCTCGGCGATGGCGGTCTCGCCGGCATTGGCCTCCTGCAAGCGCACGCCGCCGGTGTCGAACAGGATCAGCACGGCTTCGGGCTTCACGCCCGGCGCCGCGCGCAAAAGCCCGACGAGCTTGGCGCCGTGGACCTCGCCGAAGGCGCCGCCCATGAAGCGGCCCTCCTGCGCGGCGACGAGCACGCGTCTGCCGTTGAGCGTGCCGCCGCCGACGACGATGCCGTCGTCGAAGGCGCGCGGCAGGTCGAAGAGCGGCAGATGCGGGCTCATGCGGCGCTCGGCCGGGCCGAGGACTTCCCGGAACGAGCCGGCATCGAGCAGCGCCGCGACGCGCTGGCGGGCGCTGGCCTCGTACCAGCTCAAGGCGCGCGGATCGGCGGCGATCACGCGGCGTCCTCCATCAGGCGAGCACCCTGGAGCAGGCGCAGCGACACGGTGTCCGGCCGGGCGCCGCCGTCGTTGATGCTGATGCGCAGGCCCCCCGGCGCGGCGCGGGCGACGAAATCGGTCACCACGGCCTCCCAGACATCTGCGTAGCCGGCAATCGGCGTGGCGATCTCCACCGTGCATTCCGTCGCCGGCAGCACGCGCTCTAGGAGCACCTCGAGATTGCCGGAGGCGACCACGCCGATGATGGCGAGGGGCTTCGCGCCGGGCAGCGGCGTCTTCGTGGTGTGGCGGAAGGTCAGGTTTTCCATGCCGAACACTCGTCTCGATGCGACTCTCCTCCCCCTTGCGGGGAGGAGTTGGAGATGGGGGTGGTTCAGAAGGAACCGTGGCGCTCGTTCCGGCACCACCCCCACCCCTGCCCCTCCCCGCAAGGGGGAGGGGAAGTAACTCACCAGTTGCGGAAGCGGGGCGGCGGCTCGTAGAGGCCGCTCGACCAGTGCACGAGATCCTTGATCGAGCGCGCGGCGAGCAACGAACGGTCGGCGTCGAGGGGCTCGATGCCGAGATCCTCCGGCCGGCGGATGATTTTCCGCTCGCGCAGGCGCTGGACCATCGCCCGGTCGCGTCCGCGTCCGACATCGGTATAGCCGGCGACGCCCCGGATCGCCTGCTCGCGCTCGTCCGCGTCGCGGCAGAGCAGGAGGTTGGCGATGCCTTCCTCGGTGACGATGTGGGTGACGTCGTCGCCGTAGATCATCACCGGCGCGAGTTCGAGATCGAGCTTGCGCGCGAGTTCCAGCGCATCGAGCTTTTCCACGAAGGTGGGGGAGAGCTTGTCGCCGAAGGTCTCGACGATCTGCACCACGAGCTTGCGGCCGCGCCGCAGGGCCGGGTTTCCGGCGCCGCCCTCGCGCTGCGCCGCCTCGTGGCCGGCCTTCATCCAGGTCTGCGACGGGTGGCGGCGGCCATGCGGGTCCGAGCCCATGTTCGGCGCGCCGCCGAAGCCCGCCACCCGAGAGGCGGTGACGGTGGAGGAGTGCCCGGCGAGGTCGATCTGGAGCGTCGCGCCGATGAAGAGGTCGCAGGCATAGAGCCCGGCCGTCTGGCAGAAGGCGCGATTGGAGCGGAGCGACCCGTCGATGCCCGTGAAGAACACGTCCGGCCGCTCGCGGATGTAGCGGTCCATGCCGACTTCCGAGCCGAAGCAATGCACCTGGCTCACCCAGCCCGACTCGATAGCCGGGATCAGCGTCGGGTGCGGGTTCAGCGCCCAATGCGTCGCGATCTTTTGCTTGAGCCCGAGCTTTTCCGCGTAGGTCGGGAGCAGCAGCTCGATGGCGGCGGTGCCGAAGCCGATGCCGTGGTTGAGCCGCGTGATGCCGTATTCGGCGTAGATCCCCTTGATCGCCATCATGGCCATCAGGATCTGCGTCTCGGTCATCGCCGCCGGATCGCGGGTGAAGAGCGGCTCGACATAGAAGGGCGTGTCGGCCTCGACCACGAAATCCACGCGGTCGCCGGGGATGTCGACGCGCGGCACCTTGTCGACGATCCGGTTGACCTGCGCGATCACCACGCCGTTCTTGAAGGCGGTCGCCTCCACCACGGTGGGCGTGTCTTCGGTGTTGGGCCCCGTGTAGAGGTTGCCCTCGCGGTCGGCCGAGACGCCGGCGATGAGCGCCACGTTCGGCGTCAGGTCGATGAAGTAGCGCGCGAAGAGTTCGAGATAGGTGTGCACCGCGCCGAGCGCGATCTGGCCGCCGAACAGCATCCTGGCGATGCGCGCGCCCTGCGGGCCGGAATAGGAATAGTCCAGCCGCTTGGCGATGCCCTGCTCGAAGATGTCGAGATGCTCGGGCAGCACGATGCCGGACTGGACCATGTGCAGGTCGTGCACGCGGGCCGGATCGCAGCCCGAGAGCGCGCGGGCGAGGCAATCGGCCTGCTTCTGGTTGTCGCCCTCCAGGCAGACCCGGTCGCCGGGGCGCAGCACGGCCTCCAGCAGGGCGACGGCATCCTTGGCGGATACGACCTTGCCGTCGGCGAGGGGGCGGGCCGCCGCGATCCGCTCGTCGCGGGCGGTGCGCTCCTGCCGCCAGTGTTGGCGCCCAAGTTGCCGCGATGCGGCCATCGGCTGCCTCTCCATCATACCTGGGCGCTCAGTCTCGCGAGTTTTGTATTCATTGGCTCGCTCTGTCAATCTTGCGTATACGAAAAAGCCACTTTGTGCGAGATTAGGATACGTAAAGGAAAGCGAAACGCGATGCCGAGCACGAGGTTCGCAGATCCGCAGGATCCCGAGGAGGGCGACGGGCGCGGGCTGCTCTCGGACCAGATCCGCAACGCGCTCACCGACGCCATCGCCTCTGGCGCGCTCGCCGCCGGCACGGCGCTGGACGAGCAGGACATCGCCACGCGCTTCGGCGCCTCGCGTACGCCGGTGCGGGACGCGCTCCGCCAGCTCGCCTTCGGCGGCCTGGTGGAGCTGCGTCCGCGCCGGGGGGCCGTGGTCACGCGCCTGACGCCGGAGCGGATCATGGACATGTTCGAGACCTCCGCCGAGATGGAGGCCACCTGCGCCCGGCTCGCCACCTACCGGATGACGCCGCTGGAGCGCAGCCGCCTGATCGACCTGCACGGGCAGGCCGGGCCGCTCTCGGCGGCGGGGGACTACGATTCCTACGACGCCCTGAACCGCGCCTTCCACGAGGTGATCTACGCCGCCACCCACAACGCCTTCCTGGCCGAGCAGGCGCTGGCGCTGCGCGCCAAGCTCTCGGCCTTCCGGCGGACGCAACTCCGCCACGGCAACCGGCTCGCCGGCTCGCATGCGGAGCACGCCCAGATCCTCGCGGCCATGGCGGAAGGCGACGGAGAGGCGGCGGCCCGGCGGATGCGCGCGCACATGCTCAACGCGGCCGGCGCGCTGGGTCACTACATCGCCGAGCATGCGGGGGGGTGAGACGCTTCTGCCGATGGTCGCGCGGGCGGCGGACGGCGCCCTCCTCCCCCTTTGCGGGGAGGAGCTGGAGGTGGGGGTGGTGCCGGAGAGATCGGTGCGGTGCCGTCTGCGCCACCCCCACCCTCGATCCCTCCCCGCAGAGGGCAGGGCTATCGCACATGAGTAAAGAGATTGAAGAGATAGTCTTTGCTCCACGCGGCGTGCTTCATCTTCTTGCGGATGGGCAGGTCGGACGGGTGTGACGCCAAGATGTTGCGCGCGAGGCGGCGGAGCAGGGCGAGATTCTCCGGGCCATAGTTCTTTCTCGATCGCGCATCGTCCTCGTGGAAGACGACGTCCAGCGTCCAGTGGAGGTGGTTCTCGATCCCC
>NZ_JBNHES010000009.1:0-178065 GCF_050591105.1 Methylobacterium endophyticum | reverse complement strand
GCCTGAGGCCAGAACCTACGACGCCAAAGCTGGGCTTCGGATCAGCTCAGCCGCACCGTGCCGAGCTTGCGAAGGGGTCCCCATTGCACGCCGATCCGGGGTCCCGTTCCAACGCTTTTTGACAGCTCCGTCATCGGCAAGGTGCGCGAGGAGCTCGACGAGGTCGCGGAGGCCATCGAGGCCGGAGACATGGCCGCGGTCTCGGAGGAAATCGGCGATCTGCTCTTCTCCGTCGCCAATCTGGCCCGTCACGCCGACGTGGATCCCGAGACGGCCCTGCGCGCCGGCACGCTCAAGTTCGAAGCGCGCTTTGCCACGATGGCCCAGTATCTCGCCGATACCGGACGCGGTCTCGCGGAGAGCGATCTGGCGGCGATGGAAGACGCCTGGCAGGCGGTCAAGCAGGCGGAACGGGCGCGGGAGTGACGCCCGTCAGGGCCGGCCACCGCCCGTATCGGGAACGAGGGTCAGGTGCCTCGGGCTTCCGGGCACCCGAACCGATGCATCCGGTTGCGGTCTGGTCGTCCGGCGAGGCTTGGGGCGCAGACGGTCGAGAATATCCTCAATGGCGCGCTCGACCTCCTCGCGCCGTGGCGGATGCCCGGCTGGCGGAGCGGGCCGTACCGGTTTCGGCCGGTTCGAATCGGTGCTCTTCAGCATGGCCGTTCGCTATCAAACCTCGCAGGATCCCGCCACGACGCCGGGGGCACACCGCATCTCTCCGAACGTTTGCCGGACGGTCGAAGTTTCAGTCTTCCGGCCCGTCACGGGATCCCGTGATCCCTGGATGGTCTGGCTCTCGGCGCCGGAATGGCCAATCGATCAATCCGCCTGCGAACAACGGAGCCCAGACCAGGACCGGCTGAAACGCCAGGCGAGGTCCGTGATACCACCAGCTATCGGGCAATCCGGCCACGGGAACGTGATCGAAGGCGTGCTTCAGATTGGCCGGGAACACGCAGACGGCGTAGAGCGCGAAGGATCCGGCGGCCCAGGATCGCAGGCCCGGACATATCAGCCCGACGCAGCCGAGCAGTTCGAGAATCCCCGTCGCGACGACGACGAACCGCGGATACGGCACCCAGGCGGGCATGATCGGCATCAGCCTGTCGGGGCTGACGACATGAACGGTCCCGACCCCGGCAAAGAGCAGGACCAGCACACCCGTCAGGATCGCTCTCGATGCCGGGAAGACCCGCGAGCCACGCGCAGGGCTCATGCGACGTCGTCGGGAGCGATCCCGCAATCCTCCGCCACCCGCCGGCGCAGAGCCGCCTGAAGCATCCTCACGACCGGATGGTCGGGGCTTTCCATGGCTCGAGACCCGATCGCCGTGACGGGAGACAGGAGACGCAGCGAGTTGGTGAGAAACACCGCCTCCGCTCCGTCGAGATCGTCCGGCGACAGGCTTCGCTCGCTCGCCGCGATTCCGTTTCCTCCGGCAAGCGTCAAGATCTCCTCCCGCACGATTCCGTCCAGCACCCCATCCGAGAGGGGAGGCGTCGCCAACTCACGGCCGCGCAGAACGAACAGGTTGCCGCTCCCGGCGCAGGCGACGGCTCCTCTTGTGTTGAGGAAGAGCGGCTCGTCGAAACCCTCCCGCACGGCCTCGGCCGATCCGAGGACCGCGTCGAGATAGCCGAGCGTCTTGAGACGGGCGGCGGGGGAGGTCTCATTGCGCCGGATGCAGACCGGATACAGCCGGAGCGGAGCGAAGCTCGCGGTGGCAACCACCGGCGTGGCCATGGCGAAGACCGTGATCCTCGGATCCTGTGGCGGCCGGATGCCGCGAGGGCCGGTGCCGCGCGTGACCGTCGTGCGGACCGACAGGCGCGGCCCCTGATCCGCCAGGGCACGCATCGCGCGCGCGATACGCACGGGCTCGACCGTGAAGCCGAGGGTGCGGGCGCCGGCGACGAGGCGCTCCCGATGCCGTTCCTCGAACGCGATGCGGCCGCCGATCGCCAGCGCCGTATCGAAGAGGCCGTCACCGAGGGTGAGACCGCGATCGGTCAAGTCGAAGGGCGCGACGCTGCCCTCGATCAGGCGGTCGTCAAGCCACAGCATGAATCGCCGCCATGCGGCCGGACGGGCCGGAACCCTGGTCCCGCATGCGCCAGGCTCGGGCGAGTTCCAGAAAGTTCGAGAACAGCGCGTGCCCGTGCTCGGTCAGCACCGATTCCGGGTGGAACTGGATGCCGTAGGTGGGGTGGCTCCGGTGGGAGAGGGCCATCACCTCGCCCTCCTCCGAAAGCGCGTCGACGGTGAGCGTCTGTTCCATGCCCGGTCGCGGCGCGACGATCAGCGAGTGGTAGCGCCCGACCCGCATGGGGCTCGGGATGCCGGAAAAGAGCCGCGTCCCGTCATGCCGGATCGCGGTGGCCTGCCCGTGCAGAGGCCGGTGCGCCCGCTCCACCGCGCCTCCGAAGGCTGCGCCGATGGCCTGATGGCCGAGGCAGACGCCGAGAATCGGCAGCTCCCCCGAGAGCGCCTTGATGGCAGGGAGCGTCACGCCGGCCTCCGCCGGGGTGCAGGGGCCGGGAGAGATCACCAGGGCGTCCGGCCGCAGGGCCCGGATGCCGTCGACGTCGAGGGCGTCGTTGCGAGCGACGCGCACCTGCGCGCCGAGCTCCTCGAAATAGCGGACGACGTTGAAGACGAAGGAATCGTAGTTGTCGAGGACGAGGATCATGCCGGCTCCTCGAAGGCGGCGAAGACGCGGGCGGCCTTGGTCAGCGTCTCCTCGTATTCGGGGCCGGGCTCGGAGAGCAGGGTGATGCCGCCGCCGGCCTGGAGCACGGCGGTCTCCCCGTCCATGAACACGGTGCGGATGGCGATGGAGGTGTCGAGAGAGCCGTCGAAGCCGATGCGGCCGATGGCGCCGCAATAGAGCTCCCGCGCGTCGCCCTCGATCTCCGTGATGATGTCCATGGCCCTGAGCTTCGGCGCGCCGGTAATCGAGCCCCCCGGAAACGTCGCCGCGACGAGATCGACGGCATCCGCGCCGTCCCGGAGCGTCCCTGTCACCACCGAGACGAGATGGTGGACGGAGGCATAGGTTTCCAGCCCGCACAGGACCGGCACCGCGACCGAATGCGGCTCGCAGATGCGCGACAGGTCGTTGCGCAGCAGGTCGACGATCATGATGTTCTCGGCACGCTCCTTCGGGTTGGACTGGAGCGCCTCGGCGAGCGCCCGGTCCGCGTCCGAGTCGGCCACGCGCCGGACGGTGCCCTTGATCGGACGGGTCTCGACCTGCCGCCCATCGAGCTTGAGGAAACGTTCCGGCGAACTCGAGGCCACCCGCAGGCTCTCGAAGGCGAGATAGGCGCCGAAGGTCGCGGGGTTCGTCTCGCGCAGGCGCCGATAGAGGCCGAAGGCGTCGAATCCCGGCGGCAGCGAGGCCGTGAAGCGCTGCGCGATATTGGCCTGGTAGATATCGCCGGCGCGGATGTAGTCGCGGACCTTTTCGACTGCGGCTTCATAGGCTTCTCGGGTGAAGTTCGAGTGCCACGCGAGAGGGCCCGACCAGGGCCGAGAAGGCTCGGCCGATTGCGCCAGCAGATCGGCGAAACGATCCAGGCGCTCCCGCGCGCGCATCTCGCGTGCGTCCGCCGGATGTTCGGGAAAGCCGCAGGAAACCAGGCGGCAGGTCCGCGCCTCGTGGTCGATGACGAGAACGGTGTCGTAGAGATTGAAGGCGATGTCGTCCGTCAGGCCGGCTCGGCGCGGCGGCACGGCGACCCGTTCCAGCGAGCGCCCGAGATCGTAGGCGAGATAGCCGATGGCGCCTCCCGGAAAGCCGGCATCGGCCAGAGCCCGCCAGGGCGCGAGGCAGGCCCGCAGGGCCTCGAGCGGCGTCCCCTCGACGCGCTCGCCGTCGAGGGTCGAGACGCCGTCGCGGCAGCGGAACCGGGCGAAGGGATCGGCCGCGACGATGGAGATCCGCCCCAGCGTGTCATGATGCATCGCGCTGTCGAGAAAGGCGAGGCCGGGAAGCCGCTCGAGACGCGCGGCCGCCGTCACCGGATCGATCGGGGGGATCTCGCGGGTCCACATGACGGTCTCGGGCTTCCTCCTCTCGACGCTCTTGCGGGCGGGGCTAGGCGTCCCGCGCGCGGCGCGTCTCGTCCTGTGAGCGATCGGAAGCGCCGCGTAAACCGCCCCGCGCGCCGGACGGCGCCTGCGCGGCCGGCAACGCCGTCATAGCTGGCCCCTTGCCTGGCCCCCTGCTTCGCCCCTTGTCTGGCCCTCGCCAGGGTCCGCCGATGCCGCTATAGGATCGTGCAACCCTGCAATCCACGCCGTCACGGCCGGTCCGAGCCCGCTCGACCGGCGCCCCGAGCCGTCATGACCGCATCCGTCACCAACAAGGGCGCCGCGCCGCGCATCTCCTTCGTCTCCCTCGGCTGCCCCAAGGCGCTGGTCGATTCGGAACGTATCCTCACCCACCTACGGGCGGAGGGCTACGAGATGTCGCGGCGGCACGACGGGGCGGACGTCGTCATCGTCAACACCTGCGGCTTCCTCGATTCGGCGAAGGCGGAATCCCTGTCCGCTATCGGTGAGGCCATGGCCGAGAACGGGCGGGTCATCGTCACCGGCTGCATGGGCGCGCAGCCCGACGAGATCCGCGAGAAATACCCGAACCTGCTGGCCGTCACCGGCCCGCAGGCCTACGAATCGGTGGTCGCGGCCGTGCACGAGGCGGTGCCGCCGGCCCACGATCCGTTCCTCGACCTCATCCCCCCGCAGGGGGTGAAGCTGACGCCGCGCCACTACGCCTATCTGAAGATCTCGGAGGGCTGCAACAACCGCTGCACCTTCTGCATCATCCCGAGCCTGCGCGGCGATCTCGTCAGCCGCCCGGCGGGCGACGTGCTGCGCGAGGCCGAGAAACTGGTGGCTGCCGGCGTGAAGGAACTGCTGGTGGTCTCGCAGGACACCAGCGCCTATGGGCTGGACACCCGCTACGCGACGAGCATGTGGAAGGATCGCGAGGTCCGCACGCGCTTCGCCGATCTCGCGAGCGAACTCGGCAGCCTCGGGGCCTGGGTGCGGCTGCACTACGTCTACCCCTACCCCCATGTCGACGAGGTCATCCCGCTGATGGCCGAGGGCAAGGTGCTGCCCTATCTCGACATGCCGCTCCAGCATGCGAGCCCGAGCGTCCTCAAGCGCATGCGCCGGCCGGGCAACCAGGAGCGCCAGTTGGAGCGCATTCGCCGCTGGCGCGAGACCTGCCCGGACCTCGCCATCCGCTCGACCTTCATCGTCGGTTTCCCCGGCGAGACGGAGGCCGAGTTCGAGGAACTGCTCACCTGGATCGGCGAGGCGAGGCTGGAGCGCGTCGGCTGCTTCGAATACGAGCCCGTGCGCGGCGCCGTGGCGAACGATCTCGGCGAGCTCATCCCCGCCGAGGTGAAGGCCGAGCGCAAGCGCCGCTTCATGGAGGCCCAGGCCGCCATCTCGCTCAAGCTCCAGCGCGCCAAGGTCGGCAAGCGGCTCCCCGTCATCATCGACGAGCCCGGTCCAACCGTCTCGCGCGGCCGCTCGAAATACGACGCGCCGGAGATCGACGGCAGCGTGCATGTCGCCTCGCGACGGCCCCTGCGGCAGGGCGACATCGTCACCGTGAAGATCGAGCGCGCCGACACCTACGACCTGCACGGCATCGCGGTCTGATCCTGTGATCCCCGGATCCCGTCGTCAGGGAATCACGGGATCAGGTGTGGGACCGGACCGGCACGTTCGCCCGGTGGTGCCGGAGCGACGCCCACTCCCAGCCGGCCACGACGACGAGGACCAGAGCCGCCCCCGCCGCCAGGAGCAGGGGCGTCAGGTCGTGGGCGAGCGGGACCAGCACCGCGAACAGCACCAGGCCGCCGAGATGCGAGAGCGGGCAGCGTCCCGCCACCACCCACTTGAACAGCATGTTGCCGGCGACGAAGAGGGCCGGCCCGCCGAGCATCGCGGCGGTGGTGGACGCCTCCACATGGCCGTGGGGATGGGCCAGAAGCAGCTCGTCGGAGACGGCGGCGACGATGATGCCCGCCACGATGAGCAGGTGGAGATAGGTATAGGCGAGACGCGCGATCCGGCCCGGATCCTCGGATTCCCCGATGAGCCTGCTGCCGCGCTCCGCCCCCGTGTCGAAATAGATCCACCACATCGCCGCGCTGCCGACGAAGGCGACGGCGAAGGCCGTGAGGGTGGTGGCGTCCCAGGCCAGATCGGCCATCGTGGCGCCCGTCACCAGCACCGATTCACCGAGCGCGATGATGATGAACAATCCGCAGCGCTCTGCGAGATGCTCGCCCTCCACGTCCCAGTCCGCCGTGGTGGAGGCGCCGAGGCCGGGCACGAAGAAGCCCAGGCTCGGCCCCGCGTATTCGATGGCGAGCGCCGCCGCCCAGAGCCCGAACCGGCTCTCCCCTTCGAGCAGGGCTCCTACGATCCAGAGCACGCCCGCGGCCGCCGACCACAGAGTGATGCGCTGGAAATTGCGGGCGTTGCCGGGGCTGTGGCCGCGCAGCGTCCAGACCATGAACAGCGAGCGCCCGACCTGCATGAAGACGTAAGCCGAGGCGAAAGCGAGCCCCTTCTCGGCGAAGGCTTTCGGCAGCGAGGTCGAGAGCGCCAGCCCCGCCAGCATCAGCAGGAGCAGCGCGAGACGCACCAGCCCGCGTTCGGGATCGAGCCAGTTCGTGACCCAGGACGTGTAGATCCAGACCCACCAGACCGCGAGGAACAGCAGCCCGGTCTGCAACGCGCCTCCGATGGAGAGGTGATGGAGCAGGGTGTGCGAGAGCTGGGTGATGGCGAAGACGAAGACGAGGTCGAAGAACAGCTCGATATTCGTGACCCGCGCATGCGAGTGGCCGCCCCGCGCCCGCAGGAAGCCCGTCTTGCCTCGTCCCGCCATGCGGTTCTCCCTCCGCCCTCAGCCGATCTCCCCGCTGGTTAAGCGATGGATCCCCGCCGCGTCCATCTCGGCGAAGGCGCGATCGAGCGAACCGTCGATATCGATGCCGCGTACGGCATCAGCGACGATGAAGGTCGCAAACCCCTCGGCCCGCGCGTCGAGGGCGCTCCAGGCCACGCAGAAATCCGTGGCCAGCCCGCACAGGAAGAGCCGGCCGAGCCCGCGCTCCCGCAGGTAGCCGGCCAGTCCCGTCCGCGTGGTCCGGTCCGCCTCGAGGAAGGCCGAGTAGCTGTCGACATCGCGCGCGTGGCCCTTGCGGATCACCAGCTCCGCCCGCTCGACCTCGAGCCCGGCGGCCAGGGCCGCCCCGGCCGTCCCCCGGATGCAATGGTCCGGCCAGAGGACCTGCGTCCCGTAAGGCAGCGGCACGGTCTCGAACGGGCGCCGGCCCGCATGGCTCGATGCGAACGAGACATGGCCGGGCGGATGCCAGTCCTGGGTCAGGACGACATGGGGGAAGCGGGCGGCGAGCCGGTTGACCGGCGCGATGACGGCATCGCCATCGGGCACCGCCAGCGCCCCGCCGGGCAGGAAGTCGTTCTGCACGTCGATGACGAGCAGGACGTCGGCGGGCTCGATCCGCACTCGCCCGTCCCTCAAGCGTCCAAGGCTTCCGGGATAAGGAGATCCCAGGATCGGGGGATCACGGGATCATCACCGTCGCGCCGGTGGTCCGCCGGCCGGCGAGGTCGCGGTGGACCTGCTGCGCGTCCGCGAGCCTCGACCGCGCATGGACGGGAATCGTGATCGCGCCGCCCGACACGGCGCCGAACAGGTTCTCGGCCATGGCGTCGAGGGTGGCGCGCGTGCTGGTGAAGGTGAACAGCGTCGGCCGGTTGGCGAAGAGCGAGCCCTTCTGCGCGAGCAGCCCGATGTCGAAGGCGGCGATGGGCCCCGAGGCCGCGCCGAAGCTGACGAAGGTGCCGAGCGGCGACAGGCAGTCGAGGGAGGCGGGGAAGGTGTCCTTGCCGACGCCGTCATAGACCACCGGCACGCCCTTGCCGCCGGTGATCTCGCGGACGCGGGCGGCGAAATCCTCGTCGCGGTAGAGGATGACGTGGTCGCAGCCATGGGCGCGGGCGAGCTCGGCCTTCTCCTGCGAGCCGACGGTGCCGATGACAGTGGCGCCGAGATGCTTGGCCCACTGGCAGGCGATGAGCCCGACCCCGCCGGCGGCGGCGTGGAAGAGGATCGTGTCGCCGGGCTTCACCCGGTAGACCCGATGCAGCAGGTACTCGGCGGTGAGGCCCTTGAGCATCATCGCGGCGGCGGTGGCGTCCTCGATGCCCTCCGGGACATGCACGGCGCCGGCGGCAGCGATCACCGGCTCCTCGGCATAGGTGCCGTCGCCCGTGGCATAGGCGACCCGGTCGCCGACCTTGAACCCCTCGACGCCCTCGCCCACGGCGGTGACCTCGCCGGCGCCCTCCTTGCCGGGGGTGAAGGGAAGCTGCGCGGCCTTGTAGAGCCCGCTGCGGAAATAGATGTCGATGAAGTTCACGCCGATGGCGGTCTGGCGCACGCGGATCTGACCCGGTCCCGGCTCGGCCAGCGGCACGTCCTCGAAGGCCATCACCTCGGGGCCGCCGTATTCGTGAACCCGGATCGCCTTGGGCATCCCGATCTCTCCCGGTATCGCGTGATCCTGTCGTCCCGGCGCGAGATAAGCGCCCGAGCCGCCATGGCAATGGCGGACGGCGCGGGCTCACCCGCGATCGAGGCCGGCGGACACGAGACGCGCCGGACCGGGGCGCCTATATCATGTCCCGCGCAACCCGGCCTCCCGCCGGCTCCGCGCGCTGGCGAGGATCGGCACCCGTGAACGCTTCGAGGACGGATTCCTTCGATGTCGCGGTGGTCGGGACCGGCGCGGCGGGCCTCGCCTGCGCCCTGTCGCTGGCACGGGCGGGCGTGAGCACCGCCCTCGTCGGCGCGCATGGCGCCCCGCCCGACGGCCGGACCGTCGCCCTGCTCGACGGCTCGGTGCGATTCCTGAAGGCGCTCGGGGTCTGGGAGGCGATCGCGCCCCATGCCGCGCCTCTCGCCGAGCTTCACATCGTCGACGACAGCGGCAGCCTGTTCCGCCCGCCGCCCGCCCGCTTCGAGGCCGGGGAGATCGGGCTCGACGCCTTCGGTTGGAACGTCGAGAGCGCCCGGCTCGTCGCTTTGCTGCGCGAGGCCGCCCGTGCCGCCTCCAACCTGCATCTCGCCGAATGCGACGCCGCCGGGATGCGGCCGGCCGAGGGCGATGCCGAACTCGTCCTCTCCGACGGACGACGGCTGAACGCCCGGCTGATCGTCGGGGCCGATGGCGGGCGCTCGCCGTTGCGTACCGCCGCGGGCATCCCCGTGAAGGAATGGTCCTATCCGCAGGGCGCCGTGACGACGCTCCTCGCCCATGAGCAGCCCCATCGCGACGTCTCCACCGAGTTCCATACACGGCAGGGACCCTTCACCCTGGTGCCGCTGCCGGGCGGGTATCGGTCGAGCTTGGTCTGGGTCACGGGCGAGGCGGCGGCCCGGCGGCTGGCGGAGCTGGACGACGCGGCCCTGGCGCAGGCCGTGGAGCGTCAGGCGCAGGGCTTCCTCGGCGGCATGCGCGTCGATGGACCGCGCGGGCTCGTGCCCATGCGCGGGCTCTCCGTGGCGACCTCCGTCGCCAAGCGACTGGCGCTCATCGGCGAGGCGGCGCATGTCTTCCCGCCGATCGGGGCGCAGGGGCTGAATCTCGGCCTGCGGGACGGGGCCTGCCTGCGCGACGCGGTGACGCGTGCCCTGCGCGACGGCCGCGATCCGGGATCGGGGGCCGTCCTCTCCGCCTTCGCGCGCTCGCGGCGCCGGGACGCGGCCCTGCGCGGCACCGCCGTCGACCTCCTGAACCGCAGCCTCCTCGCGGATCTGGCTCCCGTCGACGCCCTGCGCGGGGCCGGGCTCCTCGCCATGACGGCCATCGGGCCGCTGCGGCGCGCGGTGATGCGCGAGGGCGTTCTGCCGCGCCTCGACGCGCCGGAGCTGATGCGCGCGCCCTGAAGGCGGCGCACTTCCTTCAGCGGTTGGCGACCTCCTGCTGCGGGGGAGCGGGCTGGCGTCGGTTCGAGCCGGTGGCCAAGTCGCGACCATCGGATGCGTCGTGGGCCTGCATCTCGGTGGCGGCGGGGGCGAAGGCGCTGCCGTTCCGCGCGAGGCTTTCGCCATGGGCGAACAGGGCGCGCATGTAGTCGCGGTCGAAGGGCGCCGGGGTCTCCTTGGTGAAGCGGCCGTCGATCTCCGCCACCTCCAGATCGAGCCCCGAGCGCTCGGCGAAGGACCGGCTCAGGCTCAGCGCCGCCCTGGTCTGGGCCTTGATCGCCGCCGAGAGCGAGCGCCCGAGCACGCTCAGCGTGTCGCGCCGGGCCATCTGGAAATACGGCGTGAGCTTGTTGTTCACGATCAGGTAGACGCGGCTCGCCGGAAGGCGGAGCCCGGCCGAGCCGTCGATGGCGGCGGCGGGGGCGAGATAGAACGGCGCCGTGGTGCCGCCATCGGCGTGCATCTCCTGAAAGGTCTTGCCGTCGGGGGAGGCCGCATCGATCATTACCGGCGGAAAGATGCCCGGCACCGCCGAGGAGGCGAGCACGATGGCGCGGAACAGACTGAGCGCCTTCGGGGTGCCGGCCTGGGCGATGGCGCCCATGTCCCAGAGCACCGGCCGCTCGCTGTCGAGCTCCGTGGTCGCCACCAGCAGGCGGCGGCCCTTGGCGTTCTCGGCGGCGACTGCCTTGAGAAGGTCCGCCGTCACCGCCTTGTCGATGCGCTTCTTGAGCGGCCAGGTGTCGGTGAGGGATTCGTCGGTGCCGCCGAACTCGAACACGTCGGAGGCCGAGATGGTGGTGTAGGCCTCGCGCAGGGCCACGTCGCCCCGCTGCCCGATGAAGGCGAAGGGCGCGATCAGGGCGCCCGTGCTGACGCCGGTGATGACGCCGAAATCAGGCCGGCCGCCGGACTGGCTCCATCCGGCGAGGATGCCGGCGGCGAAGGCACCGTTCTCGCCGCCGCCGGAGATGACGAGCCACGGATCCCCCGCCCTTGCCGCCTTCCCGATCAGCGCCTGGAAGGCGGCGGTGTCGTCGCCCGCGATCCGCACCGGCGCGGCGATGCCCGCCTGCCGGCTCGAGGCCAGTTCTCCGGCGGTGAAGGCCGTGCGTTCCGCGTTGCGGCCGGCTTCCGGCGCGGCGAGCGCCTGTATCGGCGCGACGCTTCCAAGCATCGCCACCACGGCGCCGACGCGAAGACAATGCGTGATCGATCCCGACATGGCCCGGATCCCCGTGTAAAACCTGACAGCCCCCGCCTCGGCGATTCAAACTGGTGCGCGGAGTTGTGGGTTCCCCGCATCCGAAGTCTGCGCCCGGTCCGGTAAAGGGAGTGTGTGCTTGCGCACATGGAGCCTGGGGCCACCTCCCCTTGCGCCCGCAGGCCGACCCGTTACACGGAACCCGAGGCCGCTCGCGCTCCCGAAATCCTCGGGAGGCCCGATTCCCGCGCGGCGGCGAGACCGAGGATGTCCATGAAACTGCCGCGCCGCTTCTTCCAGCCGCTCGCCGCGGGCGCGCCCGCTCCCTTCCGCGACCTGCCGGTGAAGCTCGAGCGGATGATCCACTTCGTGCCGCCCCATATCGACAAGGTCCGCGCCCGCGTGCCGGAGCTGGCCGGGACGGTGGACATCGTGCTCGGCAACCTCGAGGACGCGGTGCCGATCGACCAGAAGGAGGCGGCCCGCAAGGGCTTCGTCGCCATGGCCAAGGCCACCGACTTCGCCGCCACCGGCACCGGCCTGTGGACGCGCATCAACGCCCTGAACAGCCCCTGGATTCTCGACGACCTGTTCGAGGTCGTCTCCGAGGTCGGCTCCAAGCTCGACGTGGTGATGGTGCCGAAGGTCGAGGGACCGTGGGACATCCACTACATCGACCAGCTCCTCGCCCAGCTCGAGGCGCGCCACAAGGTCGAGAAGCCGATCTTGGTCCACGCCATCCTGGAGACGGCCGAGGGCGTCGCCAATGTCGATGCCATCGCCTGCGCCTCGCCGCGCATGCACGGCATGAGCCTCGGCCCCGCCGATCTCGCGGCCTCGCGCGGCATGAAGACCACCCGCGTCGGCGGCGGCCACCCGGACTACAAGGTGCTCGCCGATCCGGCCGGCGACACCCCCCGCGTCTCCGCCCAGCAGGATCTCTGGCACTATACCATCGCCCGCATGGTCGATGCTTGCATGGCCAACGGCATCAAGGCGTTCTACGGCCCGTTCGGCGATTTCGCGGACGGCGACGCCTGCGAGGCGCAGTTCCGCAACGCCTTCCTGATGGGCTGCGCCGGCGCCTGGACGCTCCATCCGAGCCAGGTCGCCATCGCCAAGCGCGTCTTCGCCCCCGATCCGGCCGAGGTCGCCTTCGCCGCGCGCATCGTGGAGGCCATGCCCGACGGCACCGGCGCCGTGATGCTCGACGGAAAGATGCAGGACGACGCCACCTGGAAGCAGGCCAAGGTCATCGTCGACCTCGCCAAGCTGGTGGCCGAGAAGGATCCCGAGCTGGCCAAGAGCTACGGGCTCTGAGCAGCTACGGACTCTGAACCAAGAGTCGCGGGCATCGACACATGACTCGCGGGCGCCCGTGACAGGCGCCCGCCGCGGACCTATCTAGACCCCCATGACCGCGACGAGGGTAAGACAAGCGAAGTTCGGCCTCGGGGCCGTCGTGCGCCACCGGATCTATCCGTTCCGGGGGATCGTGTTCGACGTGGATCCGGTCTTCGACAATACCGAGGAGTGGTGGCTGGCGATTCCCGAGGAGGTACGGCCCGCCAAGGACCAGCCCTTCTACCATCTCCTCGCCGAGAACGCGGAGAGCGAGTACGTCGCCTACGTCTCCGAGCAGAACCTGGTGCCGGACACCTCCGGCGAGGCCCTGCGCCATGCCGGCGTCTCGGAGGTGTTCGAGCGGGATTCGAGCGGCCTCTACCGCGTCAGGGACCGCCACCCGAACTGATTGTCCGGCCGGGCCGTCGTCATGAAAAAAGGCCGGGCATCGCGCCCGGCCTTTTTCCATTCTCGAAGGTCGTCGCCGAGGCTCAGGGCTTCGGCGCGGGCGCTCCGGCGGCAGGCGCGGCGGCGCCGGACTTCTGCTGCTCCTCGAGCTTCTTGCGCATGTCCTCGCTGCGCTTCTCGAGCTCGGCCTGGAGCTTCTTCTGCTGCTCTTCCAGCACCTTGGGGTCCATGGCGGGACCGTCGAAGGCCTTGCCGAAGCCGGCGATCGGCACGGCGAAGGTGACTTCGCGCTGAGTCTGGTTCTGCACCGAGACGTTCAGCGTGGTGCCCTTCTTCAGGGCGGCGATGAACTCGGGGCCTAGGCCGCCGGCCTCGGCGAAGCAGCCGTTGGGGAAGCAGACGGCGAACTTACCGGCGGTCGCCTGCTGTCCGTCGATGGTGAAGCGGATGCCCGGCGCGAGCATCAGCCCGAGCGGCAGCAGGAAGCGCACCACGCGCACCTCCTGCTTGGCGGCGGCGTTCTTCATCTCGTAGACGGCGGCGGCGAGCACCGGCTGGCCCTGGTCGGAGACGAAGTCGCGCGTGGTGTAGCAGACGTCGGTGCCGCTGCCCTGGTCCTTGCCGCAGACCTTGGTCCACTCGGCCTGGCTCGGCTCGGACTTGACGTTGATGATCTGCGGGCCGGTCTGGGCGGCGGGGGTCGGCGCGCCGGGAACCGGGGCTCCGGGAACGGGCGCGGCCGGCGCGGGAGCGGCAGGAGCGGCCTGCTTCTTCGGCGCCTGGGCGAGAGCGGGCCCCGCGAGGCCGGCGAGCGCGAGGAACGCGGCGGCGCGCAGCGGTCCCGCTTGGCGGTTGGCGAAGAACATCGGGTCTGATCCCCTCGGGTAAGGCGCTAGGCGACTGTGACGTGCGCTCGGGACGGGTTCGCTGTGCGGGCCGGGGCCCGCAAGGGACGATGGGACTCGGGCGGCGGGACGTGCTGAACCGGACATGGACGCGCGAGCCGGATACGCCCGGCGGATGGCTTCGCTCGGGCCTTCGCCGCCGAAGTCCGCGGTCGCCGAAGTCCACCGTGCCGGCGCGGCGTCTCGCGACTCCGCTCCTACGGCGGGCGCCTGATTTCCCCCCGAATGAGGCGAAGACATGACACCGGTGCCGTGCCGGTGCGCCCCTCTGCCCGGTTCGCGGCCGCTGTGCAAGCGTGACCGCTCGAACTCCGCCGCTCCGGCGCCGCCGGTTAGCGGAGGGTTAACCTTGATGGTCCATGAATCGCCCCTCGTGAAGGAGCGCGATGCAGGTGTCGGCCCGGTCGTCTGTCCATTCGGCGGCGTTTGATCCGGAGGCGGCCTCGCCCGTTCCGCCGCCCCTGCCCCATCTCTGGGGCGCGGCGGTGGAGGCGGACCCGCCGGAGCTGCCTCTGCGGCGTACGGGATTGTGCGCCCTCCTGGCGGCGACGGCCCGGCGCCATCCCACGCGGATCGCCTTCATCGACTGCGCCGACAAGGCCGCCTGGAGCGGCCGCCCGGCGATGACCCTCACCTATGCCACCGCCGCCGAGATCGTCGCCCGGCTGACCCGCGGCCTGCGGAGCTGGCGCCTGCCGCCGGGAAGCCGGATCGGCCTGCATCTGCCCGCCACCATAGAGGGGCTGCTCGCCCATCTCGCCGTGGAAGCCGCCGGGCATGTGCCCTGCCTGCTGCCCGTGACCTGGGACGAGGAGGCGCTCGCCGCCGGCATCCAGGCCGCCGGGCTCGGCGCGGTGCTCTCCCTGGCCCGGCTCGGCTCGGGCCGCCCGGCGGAGACGCTGTGCCGGATCGCGGCCCGCTATTTCGGCCTGCGCTATCTCGCCGCCTTCGGTCCCGACGTGCCCGACGGGGTGCTCAATCTCGACGAGCTGGTGCTCAACCGGGGCGGTGGCCCCGTCATCGCCGATACCGGCGGCGGCCTCGTGACCTTCGCCGGCGCCGATCCCACCCGGCCCGTCCTGAGGCCCGGCGACGGCCTGCTCGCGGCCGTCGCGGCGCATCTCGTGGCGGCGCGGGTGGCGCCGGGGGAGCGCATCCTCAGCCTCGCCGCCGGCCCGGACCTGCGCGGTCTCGTGACCGGCCTCGGCGCGGCGCTGGTGGCCGGCGCCAGCCTGGAGACGCTGCCGGTCTTCCGCAGCGCCGACCTCGCGGCGGCGCTCTCCCAGACGGTGCCGACGCATCTGGTGGTGCCTGCCTTCCTCGAAGACGGGCTCGCCGCCGCCCTGCGGACGGAGCGCCGCCCCGCTTGCCTGCGCTCCCTCGCCTTCCTCCACCGGGCTCCGGCCCGCCTCGCCGGGCGCCTGCTGCGGCCGGGTCTCGGGGGCGGCCCGCAGGCGGCCCCGGCCGTCCTCGACGTGCTCGCCCTCGACGAGGACGCGGTCCTCACATGTGCGCGAGGAGCCGACGATCTCGCCCTGGCGCTCGCCGATCCCGGCCGACTCGCCCTGCCGCCACAGCTTCTCGGCCTGCGCCGCGAGGAGGATGGGCGATTCGCGATTCGCGGCCAGGGCAGCCGCTGCGCCGTGCTGCAACGCGGCGGCACGGACTTTCCCGGCGTCGCGGACTGGCGTTCCTCCGGCTACCGGCCGACGCTGTTCGCCGATACCGCCATCGCCGTCGAAGCCGCCTGAACCGTCCACAGATTCTTGACGCGCCGCACATCGGAGGCGGCCGCGCCTTTTTGCGCGCCTGGCGCCTATGTCCGGCCCGGCGCGAGGCGATTTACCATCGGCCGGGATAAAATCTCAGACCGTCAATCTGTTGCGCGCGTTTCTCAATGCGATACCTCATTCTCGGAGGGCATTGCGGAACCCGGTTCATCCTCCGCTCAGGCCGCCTAGCGTCTCTTTGCACCGCAATCGCGTCGGCGAACCAATTGCCGGCGGAGGAGTTATCGGTCCGGTCCCTTTCCTCGGGACACACGATGAGGTAACGCTCAAGGTTATGGGTGCGCTGCAACAGGTTCTCGTCGTGGATGACGGCATCCGGG
This sequence comes from Methylobacterium endophyticum, assembly GCF_050591105.1. Classification (NCBI taxonomy): domain Bacteria; kingdom Pseudomonadati; phylum Pseudomonadota; class Alphaproteobacteria; order Hyphomicrobiales; family Methylobacteriaceae; genus Methylobacterium; species Methylobacterium endophyticum. The sequence goes on along the minus strand of NZ_JBNHES010000009.1, from coordinate 162,040 downwards.
CCGTCGACCACTCTCTCGCCGCCGAGCTGGCGGAGCTGGGCTATGCCAGCGTGACGACCTCGCTCGAGGCCGCCGACGACGTGCTGGCGGTGATCGCCCGCCCCGCCGCCATCCTCCTCCAGACCTCCGCCCGAGGCGGCGCCGTCTTCGAGACCCGCGCCGCGGGCCTGCGCGAGCGCATGCGGCTCGCGGGCATCCCCGTCATCCTGGTGGATGCGGAGAGCGACCGCCGCGCCTCCGCTCCGGTGGACCTGAAGGGCTGCATCGGCCCCTACGTGCTCAACGAGCCCGATCTCTAGGTGTTTGGTCCCGGTTCTCCGCCCGGACATACGGCAAGCCGATAACTTAAAGCCCCTTACGCCGCCTTCCTCGACCGGCCGGCGATCTTCACGAGGCTGCGCAGGATCTGCGTCGTCGTGTCGAGCCGGTCCTTCACCGTGTCGAGCTCGCGGATGAAGACCACGCTCATGTCGGGCCGCACCTTCGCGAAGGACGCCTGCTCCGCCACATAGCCGACGAGCCCCTGCGGGTTGGCGAAGGAGCGGTCGCGGAAGTGGACGACCACGCCCTTCGGCCCGGCCTCGACCTTGGCGACGTTCGCCTTCCGGCACAGGCCCTTGATGGTGGCGATTCGCAGCAACTGCTCCACCTCCGGCGGCAGCGGCCCGAATCGGTCGATGAGCTCTGCGCCGAAGGATTCCATCTCAGCGTCGTCCTGAATGGTCGAGAGCCGGCGGTAGAGCGCGAGGCGCACGCCAAGATCGGCGACGTACTCCTCCGGGATCATCACCGGCGCGCCGAGCGCGATGGTGGGCGACCACGCCTCCTCCACCGGCTCCTCGATGCCGGCCTTGAGCGCGGTGACGGCGTCCTCCAGCATCTGCTGATAGAGTTCGTAGCCGACCTCCTTGATGTGGCCTGACTGCTCGTCGCCGAGCAGGTTGCCGGCGCCGCGGATGTCGAGATCGTGGCTGGCGAGCTGGAATCCGGCCCCGAGCGTGTCGAGGCTCTGGAGCACGCCGAGCCGCTTCTCGGCCTGGGTGGTCATGGTCTTGTTGGCCGGCACCGTGAACAGCGCATAGGCGCGCGCCTTCGAGCGTCCGACGCGGCCCCTGAGCTGATAGAGTTGGGACAGCCCGAACATGTCCGCCCGGTGGACGATGAGCGTGTTGGCGGTGGGGATGTCGAGGCCCGATTCCACGATCGTGGTCGAGAGCAGCACGTCGAACTTGCCCTCGTAGAAGGCCGTCATCACGTCTTCCAGCTGGCCCGCCGCCATCTGGCCATGCGCCACCGCCACCTTGGTCTCGGGCATCTCGCGGTCGAGGAAGCTCTTCACCTCGGCGAGATCCTCGATGCGCGGCACCACGTAGAAGGCCTGGCCCCCCCGGTAGCGCTCGCGCAGCAGCGCCTCGCGGATCAGCAGCGGGTCGAAGGGCGTCACCGAGGAGCGCACCGCCAGCCGGTCGACGGGGGGCGTGGCGATGATCGAGAGTTCGCGCACGCCGGTCATGGCGAGCTGAAGGGTACGCGGGATCGGGGTCGCGGAGAGCGTCAGCACATGCACGTCGGCCTGGAGCGCCTTCAGCCGCTCCTTGTGGGCGACGCCGAAATGCTGCTCCTCGTCGACGATGATGAGGCCGAGATCCTTGAAGGTGATGTTTTTCGCCAGCAGCGCGTGCGTGCCGACGACGATGTCGACAGTGCCGGCGGCGAGCCCCGCGCGGACCTCCCTCAACTCGCCCGCAGGGACGAAGCGCGAGGCTTGAGCCACCTTGATCGGCAGGCCCTTGAAGCGCTCGACGAAGGTGCGGTGGTGCTGGCGCGCCAGCAGCGTGGTCGGCACCACCACCGCCACCTGCTTGCCGGAGATCGCGGCGGCGAAGGCCGCGCGCAAAGCCACCTCGGTCTTGCCGAAGCCGACATCGCCGCAGACCAGCCGGTCCATGGGGCGGCCGGCGTTGAGATCGTCCAGCACGGCGGCGATGGCGTTGCCCTGGTCCTCGGTCTCCTCGAAGGGGAAGCGGGCGGCGAATTCCTCGTACAGGCCCTCGGGCGGCGCGAGATGCGGGGCGGCCTTCACGAAGCGCTCGGCCGCGACCTTGATGAGCGCGCCCGCCATCTCGAGGATGCGCTTCTTCATCTTGGCCTTGCGGGCCTGCCATGCGCCGCCGCCGAGACGATCCAGCGCCACCTCCGCATCCTCGGAGCCGTAGCGGGTCAGGAGCTCGATGTTCTCCACGGGCAGCAGCAGCAGCCCGCCGGTATATTGAAGCTCCAGGCAATCGTGCGGAGCGCCGGCCGCCGTCACGGTCTTGAGGCCGACGAAGCGGCCGATGCCGTGATCGGCATGGACCACGAGGTCGCCGGGCTGGAGGGCCTGCACCTCCAGGATCACGTCCTGCGGGCGCTTGGCCTTGCGCTTCTGGCGCACCAGCCGGTCGCCGAGGATGTCGCCCTCCGAGACCACGGCGATCTCGGCGGTGCCGAACCCGGCCTCCAGCCCCCAGACGGCGGCGGCGACGTCGGTGCCGCGCTTCAGCGCGAAGACGTCGCCGAGCCGGTTGATGGCGATGGGCTTCTTCAGGCCGTGGTCGGTCAGCACGCCGGAGAGGCGGTCGCGCGAGCCCTCGGACCAGGCTCCCAGGATCACATGATGCCCGGATCCCTGGAGATCGCGGATATGGGCCACGGCGGCGTCGAAGACGCTGGCCGCCTCGTCCGCGCGCTCGGGGGCGAAGCTGCGGCCCACGCGGCCCTCGCAGTCGATGACGATGCGGCTCGCGGAGTCCGGCGCGTCGAACGGGGTGATCCGCGCGACGGTGGCGCCCTCGATGCGGCGGGCCCATTCGGCCGGCGTCAGGTAGAGCGCGTCCGGCTTCAGCGGCTTGTAGGGCGCGACGCCCGCCTGGGGAGCGGCGCTCTCGCGCGCCTCGTAATAGTCGCCGACGAGGGCGAGCCGCTCGGCCGCCGCCTCCTCGGCCTGCCCGTCGAGCAGCAGCGGCACCCCGCCGACATAGTCGAACAGGGTGTCGAGGCGCTCGTAGAAGAGCGGCATCCAGTGCTCCAGCCCGGCGTAGCGCCGGCCCTCGCTCACGGTCTCGTACAGCCGGTCGTCGCGGGTCGCCGCGCCGAAATTGGCGACGTAGCCCTGGCGGAAGCGCCGGATGGTCTCGGTGGTGAGCTGGACCTCGCTCATCGGCACGAGGTCCAGCGAGCGCAGTTGCCCCACCGTGCGCTGGGTCTCGGGATCGAAGGCGCGGATGGATTCCAGTGTGTCGCCGAAGAAGTCGAGCCGGATCGGGTTCGGCAGGCCGGGGGGCGACAGGTCGAGGATGCCGCCGCGCACGGCGTATTCGCCCGTGTCGCGCACCGTGCCCGCGCGCAGAAAACCGTTGGCCTCGACCCAGGCCGTCACCCGCTCCATCGGCACGACGTTGCCGATGGCGGCGGAGAAGGTCTCCACCGCGATGCGGTCGCGCGGGGGCACCCGCTGCACCAGGGCGTCGACGGTGGTGCAGAGGATGCGCGGGCTCTCCTCGGACGAGCGCGAGCGGGTCAGCCGCGAGAGCGCCGTCATGCGTTGCGCCGCGATGCCGCCATTGGGCGAGACGCGGTCGTAGGGCTGGCAGTCCCAGGCCGGGAAGGCCATCGCCTCGATCTCCGGGGCGATGAAGCGCAGCGCGTTCTGGAAGGCGTTCGAGCGCCCGGAATCGCGCGCCACATGCACCAGCACCGCCGGGCCTTCCGAGGCGGCCGACAGCGCACGCGCGAGATCGGCGGCGACCACCGCGTCGAATCCGTCCGGCACCCGCGACAGGATCGGGCCGTCGCCGGCCTTCAGCGCCGCGACGGCCTTCGCCAGCGGGCCGGATTTCGGCAGGGCGAAGCGGGCCGCCTGCGGCTTCGCGGCGGGCGCGGGGGATTTCTGGGCAGGCTTGGCCATGAGGCGGTCGGACGGTTTCTGTTGGTCGGGGCGCCCCTCTGCGAGGCGGCCGGACGGTCAGGAATGGATCGGCGCGTCGTGCCTGTGGAACGCCTTCAGGCGCCGCCAGACCGGGCTGTCGTAGTTCTGCGGGGTCTCGTCCTCGCCGGTGAGCCAGCGGAACAGGTCGCGGTCGGGCACCTCGATCAGCGCCTCGAAATCGGAGAGCTCGCTCTCCGTCAGGGTCCCGATCTCGGCGTCCGCGAAGCGCCCCATGATGAGGTCCATCTCGCGGATGCCGCGATGCCAGGCGCGAAACAGCGTGCGCCGCCGCCGCGGGTCGAGATCCGCGCTGGAGCGGGTCGTGCCGGACATGGGTGGTTCCCGTGCTGGTGATCCGATCCCGGTTCCCTGAGCCCGTGCCTCGCGTCTGGCAACCCCCCGCATCGCCGCGCCGGGCATGCGCTCCCCGTCTCCTGTGATCCGACGATCCCAGGAAGCCGTGATCCCGTGACGGGCGAGGGGGCGGCTCGGCCCTGTGCGTCGGCCCTGTGCGGGAGCGCCGGGTCGGCTATAGGATCGGGGCTCCGGCGCCCGAGCCATCATGTCCGACGAAGACCCCCCCGCTCCCTCCCCGCCGCTTCGCCCCAGCATCCTCGATCCGCTCTTCGCGGAGGCACGCCGGCTGCCCGGCGTCGGCCCGAAGATGGCGCCGCTGATCGAGCGCCTGCTCGGCACGCCGGAACGGCCCGCGCGCGTCGTCGACCTGCTCTTCCACCTGCCCCAGGGCGGCGTGCCCCGCGCGCTCAAGGGCTCCATCGCGGAGGCGCCCCCCGGCGAGCCGGTGACGCTCGGCGTCACCGTGACCGCGCACCGCCCGGCCGCGCCGGGACCGGGCCGGCGCCCGCACCGGGTGAGCGTGGAAGACCCCACCGGCGACGTGACCCTCGTCTTCTTCGGCATGCCCAGGGCGCGGGTGGAGAAGATGCTGCCGCTCGGCAGCCATCGCTATGTCTCCGGCCGCATCGACCTCTGGGACGGGCAGCGCCAGATGGTGCATCCCTCCCGCATCACCGACGAGGAGGGCCTTGCCGCCCTCCCCGCGGTCGAGCCGGTCTACGGCGCCACCGAGGGGCTGACCTCGCGCGCCATCGGCAAGCTCGCCGTCTCGGCGCTCGAACGCTTGCCCGTGCTGCCGGAATGGCAGGACGGCGCCTGGCTGCGCCGACAGGGCTGGCCGGACTTCGCCCAGGCGCTGCGGGCCGAGCACCGGCCCGAGGAGGCGCCCTCGCCCGCCGGTGGGGAGCCGGAAACCCCGCCGCCCGCCACCCCGGCGCGCCGCCGCCTCGCCTATGACGAGCTCCTCGCCTCGCAGCTCGCCCTCGCCCTGATCCGCGCGCGCCAGCGCCGGAAGCCCGGCCGCCGCAATGCCGGCGACGGCCATCTCGCGACCCGCATCGAGGCGGCCCTGCCCTTCGCGCTGACCGGCGCGCAGACCCGCGCGGTGGCCGAGATCCGGGCCGATCTCGCCAGCGACAGGCGGATGCTGCGCCTGCTCCAGGGCGATGTCGGCTCGGGCAAGACGGCGGTGGCGCTCCTCGCCATGGCCTCGGCCGTGGAGGCCGGGCGGCAGGCGGCCCTGATGGCGCCCACCGAGATCCTCGCCCGCCAGCATTTCGAGCGCCTGAGCGACCTCGCCGGGGCCCTGCGGCTGCGGCTCCTCACCGGGCGCGACAAGGCGGCCGAGCGCCGGGCCGCGCTCGCCGACCTCGCCGCCGGCGGGATCGACATCGCGGTGGGCACCCACGCGCTCTTCCAGGAGAGCGTCGCCTTCCGCGACCTCGGGCTCGCGGTGGTGGACGAGCAGCACCGCTTCGGCGTCCACCAGCGCCTGGCGCTCGGCGCCAAGGGGGAGGCGGTGGACATCCTCGTGATGACCGCCACCCCCATCCCGCGCACCCTGGCGCTGACCTGCTTCGGCGACATGGACGTCTCGGTGCTCGACGAGAAGCCCGCCGGCCGCCGGCCGATCCGCACCCTCGCGATCCCCACCGAGCGCATCGGCGAGGTGGTGGCCGGCCTCTCGCGCGCCCTGGAGCGGGGGGAGCGCGTCTACTGGATCTGTCCCCTGGTCGAGGATTCCGAGTTCACGGACCTCGCCGCGGCGGCCGACCGCTTCGACGATCTCAAGCAGCATTTCGGCGATGCCGTCGGGCTCGTCCACGGCCGGATGCCGGGGCCGGAGAAGGATGCCGCCATGGCCCGCTTCGCGTCCGGTGATACCAGGATCCTGGTCTCCACGACGGTGGTGGAGGTCGGCGTCGACGTGCCTGAGGCCACCATCATGGTGATCGAGCATGCCGAGCGCTTCGGCCTCGCCCAGCTCCACCAGTTGAGGGGGCGGGTCGGGCGCGGCAGCGCCGACTCCTCCTGCCTGCTTCTCTACCGGGGGCCGCTCGGCGCGGTGGCCAAGGCCCGCATCGAGATGATGCGCGAGACCGAGGACGGTTTCCGCATCGCCGAGGCGGACCTGAAGCTGCGCGGCGAGGGCGAGGTGCTCGGCACCCGCCAGTCCGGCGCGGCGGCCTTCCGCCTGGCCCGGCTGGAGAGCGACGGCGACCTGCTGGAGACCGCCCGCGACGACGCCCGGCTCGTGGTGGAGCGCGATCCCCTGCTTCGCAGCGAGCGCGGTCAGGCGCTGCGGGCCCTGCTTTACCTGTTCGAGCGGGATGTCGCGATCCGCCTCCTCGGGGCCGGATGAGCCGGGCGGAGTCCTGAATATCGTTCAGGAAGCGGTTTTCTGAATGGCACAGGAGCCGCCGCCGGATGCGTGAAACCACACCGGGTGCGGCGGAATGGCCTCCCTGCGAAGAATCGGATTTTCTGTTTTAGAACAAATTCTTGTTGGAGTTGGCTGAGGCGTCGCGCGAGCCTGCGCGACGGGCGGGCAGGGAGCCTTCAGGCCGAAATTCCTTGAAACGGCCGTCTTTCCACATTAACTGGAGATGAACGACGGACCTGCACTTTGGGGTCGCCACTGGAATCATCAGGAGGACAGCAATGTCTATCGGACCGTTCCAACACCTATCCGGCTCCCACGAGACGGCGGGCGCGAACACCCTGGCTTGCGAGCCCTGGCTGCTTCCCATCTCCGACCGGCCGGACGCCGCTCCCTCGGCGACGGACGAATCCCTGCGGAACGCCGTGCGTCAGGCGAGCCGCCCGTTCTGGATCGCGGCGAACGCGCTCTGCGTGGCCCTCGGTCTCATGCTGACGATCCAGGCCACGACGGGCTGGATGGCTCCCGCGCGCAGCATTCCCGGCCCGATGGCCCAGGCCGCGCCGCCGACGATCCCCGCGCAGACGGCCGCCTTCGCCGGCTCTCATCACGATTGAGGACGGACCACGGGAGCCGGCTGTAGGGCCGGCTCCCTTTCCGCGGTCTCCGTCTCCGTCGTCGCCTCCGGTTCGGAATGGGTCGCCCACAGGGTGCCCGCCATCGCATGGAGGCGGGCCTGGGGATCCTCCGGCTGGATGACGCCCGCCGACATCACCAGCTTGGCCGCGTCGTCCACGCTGATCGGCACCTCCCGGATCTCGCTGCGCGGCAGGTAGAAGAAGAACCCCGTGGTCGGGTTCGGCGCGCAGGGCAGGAAAACGCCGACATAGTCGTGGGGCGTCTCGCCCTCGCCCGCCGGCAGCACGCCCTGCACCTCGGCCGCCGCCGGCGCCGAGAGGAAGACCACCGACCACGTCCCCTTCACCGGGAATTCCACCAGCCCCACCGTGCGGAACGAGGTTCCGTTGGCGGAGAACAGCGTCTCGAAGATCTGGCGCAGGCCCCGGTAGAGGCCCGAGATCACGGGCGTGCGGGCGAGCAGCACCTCGCCGAACTCCACCACGCTTCGGCCGACGAGATTGGCCGTCAGGAAGCCGAGCAGCGTCACCGCGACGAAGGCGATGACGAGGCCGAGGCCCGGAATCGAGAAGGGCAGGTAGTGGTCCGGCAGGTAGCTCGCCGGGATCAGCGGCTTCACCCAGCCGTCGATGAGGGCGATGATCCACCAGGTGATGTAGGCGGTGATCGCCAGCGGCCCGGCGACGATGATGCCGGTGAGGAAGTAGGTCCTCAGGCGGCCGCGGGCGCTGACGCGCTTTCGCTTGCCGGCGGTGTCCGGCGGCTCCGGGATCGGCGGGATGACTGGCGCCACGGATGCTCTCTCGGCCGGGCTTCGAGCGGCCTACCGGGACCCCGGCGGGAGCCGCGTCCCGAGGCGACAGGTAGCGGTTGCGCCCGCCCGGCTCAAGGCGCCTCGGGCCCCCCAGCGTCCCGGCGCCGCAGCGGGATCAGGGCGCGCAGCCGCGCGTCGCGCAGATACAGGCCGCCCCAGGCGAGCAGCCCGAGATCGCTCCGCATGGTGCGCCCCGCCCAGACGGTGAGCGGCGAGGTCGTCTCCCGCGCGTCCGCCATGCGGGGCCTATTCCACGGTGACGGATTTCGCGAGGTTGCGCGGCTGGTCGACGTCCTTACCCATGAACACCGCCGTGTGGTAGGCGATGAGCTGGATCGGCACGGCGTAGACGATGGGCGCCACCACCGGATCGAGATCCGGCATGGTGAGTGTGGCGAGCGTGTCGAGCCCGTGCTCGGCCGCGCCCTTGGCATCGCCCACCAGGATGATGCGCCCGCCCCGCGCGGCGACCTCCTGCATGTTCGAGACCGTCTTCTCGAAGACCGCGTCGTGGGGCGCGATGACGATGACGGGCACGCTCTCGTCGATGAGCGCGATGGGCCCGTGCTTGAGCTCGCCGGCGGCATACCCTTCCGCGTGGATGTAGCTGATCTCCTTCAGCTTCAGCGCGCCTTCGAGCGCCATCGGGTAGGCGGTGCCGCGCCCGAGATAGAGCACGTCGCGGGCTTTGGCGATCTCGCGGGCGAGCCCCTCGATGTCGGCCTCGCGCTTCACCGCCTCCGCCATCTGGCCGGGCACGGTGATGAGGGCGTCGATGAGGGCGCGCTCGCGCTCGGCCGAGAGCACCCCGCGCGCCCGGCCTGCCGCGATGGCGAGGCAGAGCAGCACGGTGAGCTGGCAGGAGAACGCCTTGGTGGAGGCGACGCCGATCTCGGGGCCGGCCAGCGTCGGCATCACGGCGGAGGATTCGCGCGCGATGGTCGAGGTCGGCACGTTGACCACGGCGAGGGTGTGCTGGCCTTGCGACTTGGCGTAGCGCAGCGAGGCCAGCGTGTCGGCCGTCTCGCCCGATTGCGAGATGACGAGGGTCAGCCCGCCCTTCTCCAGGGGCGCCTCGCGGTAGCGGGCCTCGGAGGCGACGTCGATGTCGACGGGCAGCCGCGCCAGGCTCTCGAACCAGTAGCGGGCCACGAGCCCCGCGTAATAGGCCGTGCCGCAGGCGGTGATGGTCAGCCGCGACAGGTCTTCGAATTTGAACGGCAGTTCCTCGGGGAGAGCGACCCGCCCGTTGGCGAGGTCGACGTAATGCGCCAGCGTGCGGCCCACCACCTCGGGCTGCTCGTGGATCTCCTTGCCCATGAAGTGGCGGTGGTTGCCCTTGTCGATCCGGTAGGCCTGCGTCGCGATTTTTTGGCGCGGCCGGGAGACCACGTTCCCGGCGATGTCGCGGATCTCGGCGCCCTCGCGCGAGAGAATCGCCCAGTCGCCCTCCTCCAGGTAGGAGAGCTCGTCGGTGAAGGGCGCGAGCGCGAGCGCGTCGGAGCCGAGATAGGTCTCGCCGTCGCCGAAGCCGATGGCCAGCGGCGCGCCGTGGCGGGCGCCGATCAGCAGGTCCTCCTCGCCGGCGAAGAGGAATCCCAGCGCGAAGGCGCCGCGCAGGCGCGGCAGGGTCGCCTCCACGGCCGCGATCGGCCCGAGCCCCTGCCCCATGGCGTGGCTCACGAGCTGGGCGACCACCTCCGTGTCGGTCTCCGTCTCGAAGCGCACGCCCTTGGCCTGCAACTCGCTCTTCAACTCGCGGAAATTCTCGATGATGCCGTTATGGACCACGGCCAGCCGCTCGGTGGCGTGCGGGTGGGCGTTGGTCTCGTTGGGGCGCCCGTGGGTGGCCCAGCGGGTATGGCCGATCCCGATGGCGCCCGAGAGCGGCGCCTGGATCAGCTTGAGCTGGAGATTGGCGAGCTTGCCCTCGGCGCGCCGCCGCTCGAGCCGGCCGCCTTCCAGGGTGGCGATGCCGGCCGAGTCGTAGCCGCGGTATTCGAGCCGGCGCAGCGCCTCGATCACCTGCCCCGCCACCGCCTCACGCCCGACGATGCCCACGATGCCGCACATGGTCGTCCCTTCAGCTTGTCGTTCGCGCCCTGACACCAGATGGCGATCCGTCTCGGCGGGGGCCATGGGGCGTCACGGAGACCGCTCCGGCGCAAGGCCCGGACCGGCCGTCCGGCCCGCGACTTGTACCGGAACGGCACAGGTCGCCGCCAGCCCCGCCGGCTATGGATCGCCTCCGGGACAGCCAGGATGCGCGAGGTGTCTCAAGCAAAGGTTGAGAGCCGTCCGCAAAGCCCTGCCGGGATCAGGATTTTTTCGCCTTGGCGGCCTTGAGCGCCGCCCGCTTCGCCTTGGCCCAGCCGGGCTTGTTGGTCTGGCGCCCCCGCGCGATGGCGAGGGCGCCCTCGGGCACGTCGTCGGTGATGACAGAGCCCGTGGCCACATAGGCGCCCGCGCCCACCGTCACGGGGGCGACGAGGGCGCTGTCCGAGCCGATGAAGGCGCCGGCCCCGATCACCGTGCGGTGCTTCGAGACGCCGTCGTAATTGCAGGTGATGGTGCCGGCCCCGATATTGGCGCCCGCGCCGACCTCGGCATCGCCGAGATAGCTCAGATGCGACGCCTTCGCGCCGGGGCCGAGCCGGGCGTTCTTGACCTCGACGAAATTGCCGAGATGGACGCCCCGCTCCAGCACCGCGCCGCCGCGCAGGCGCACATGCGGCCCGATATCGACGCCCGATTCGAGCGTCGTCTCCACGAGATGCGAGAAGGCGCGCAGCAGGCAGCCGTCGCCGATCCTCACCTTCGGGCCGATCACTACATGAGGTTCGATGAGAACGTCCCGGCCCAACACCGTGTCTACGCTGAGGAAAACCGTTTCGGGTGCGACGAGGGTCGCGCCGCCGAGCTGGGCGCTCCGGCGCAGCCGCCGCTGGATTTCGGCTTCCGCGACGGCGAGCTGCACCCGGTCGTTGACCCCTTGCGCCTCCGCCTCCTCCACGGGCACGACCACCACCGGCAGGCCGTCCGCCGCCGCCAGCGCCACGGCGTCGGGCAGGTAGTACTCGCCGGCGGCGTTGTCGTTGCCGATGCGGCTCAGCAGCGCGAGGGCGTGCCGGCCCGAGAGCGCCATCAGCCCGGCATTGCAGAGCCGCACTTGGCGCTCCTCCGGGGTGGCGTCCTTCTCCTCGCGGATGGCGACCACGCGCTCGCCTTCCGTCAGCACGCGGCCGTAGCCGGACGGCCTGTCGGTCTCGAAGGCGAGTACCGCGATCGCCGCCCCCGCCGCCAGCGGCGCGCGCAGGCGGGAAAAGGTCTCGGCGGTGACGAGGGGGGTGTCGCCGAAGGCGACGACCACGTCGTCGCTCGCCTCTTCCAGGGCGGCGCGGGCGGCGAGCACCGCATGCGCCGTCCCGAGGCGCTCGGCCTGCGAGAAGACATCGGCGCCCGGCGCCATGCGCTCGATCTCGGCGGCGACGTCGGCGCGGCCGGGCTCGGCCACCACGGCGACGCGGGTGGCGCCCGCTTCCTGCACCGCCGCGAGCACATGCCCGAGCATGGTCCGGCCGGCGACGGCGTGGAGCACCTTCGGCAGGTCGGAGCGCATCCGCGTGCCCTTGCCGGCCGCGAGCACCACCGCGGTGAGGCTGCGCCGGGGGGCGCCGGTGTCGGAACTCGTCATCAGCGTCGTCCGGTAGCGTTCTGGTGATCGACCAGCCGGAGGGATTAGCGCATCGCCCGGCGGGCGCAAGGATGCGTCGCAGCCGCGCTTAACGCCCGGTTCAGGGGCGGGCGTGGTAGACGGCGGCCGGGGCGCATTGTAACGCGACGGTTTCCCGATGACGGGCGTTTCCCAGCCGATCGCTGCCGCGCCCCGCGGCGGCGGCGCATCGACACGGACCGCGACGCGCGCATGACACATCGCCTCCCCTCGCCTTCCTCGGCCGCCGCGTCCTGCGATCCTGGCGTCACGGGATCACGGGATCACAGCCGCCGCGACCTGCTGAAGGTCGCGGCCGGAGGGCTCGCCGGGGTCGCGGGCTGGAGCGCGGCCTCCGCGGCGGCGGCGGAGCCGGCATCCCCCTGGCTGCTGGCGCCGGGCTCGGCCTTCGGGGCGGGCACCATGCTGGAGCTGGCGCGGCGCCTGGCCAAGGCGCCCTATGCCGCCCCTGCCGGCGGCGATCTGCCGAGCGCGCTCAAAGGTCTGACGCGCGAGCAGTACCAGGCGATCCGCCCGGCTCCGGGCAAGGCGGCCTGGACTGCGGATGGGCACGGCTTCACCGTCGAGCCGCTGCTGCGCGGCTCGGTCTTCAGCGATCCCGTGGAGCTTTCCCTGGTGGTCGACGGACAGGTCCGGCCCCTCCCCTACGACCGCGCCGCCTTCGAGACGGACGGGCTTGCGCTGCCCGACCTGCCGGAGCATCGCGGCCATTCCGGCTTCCGGGTGCGGGCGCCCTTCGAGGGCGGCGAGCCCACCGAGTTCGCGCTCTTCCAGGGTGCCTCCTTCTTCCGCCTGCTGGCGAAGGGCCAGCGCTTCGGCGTGACCGCCCGCGCCCTGACGCTGCGTCCGGCCGACACGCGCGGCGAGGAATTCCCGCGCTTCCGGGCCTTCGCCATCGCGCCGCCGACGGCCGAGGGGACGCTCACCGTCCATGCCCTGATCGATTCCGAATCCGCCGCCGGCGCCCTCACCCTCGTCCTGAGGCCCGGTGCCCTGTCGGTCGCCGAGGTCTCCGGCACGATCGTGCCGCGCAAGGCCATCGACCATCTGGGCTTGGGCGGCATGCAGGCGGCCTATCTGTTCGGCCCGCACGACCGGCGCGGCACGGACGACGCCCGCGCGGGAGCCTACGAGGCCACCGGCCTCCAGATCCGCAACGGCGCCGGCGAGCCGATCTGGCGCCCGGTCCACAACCCCGAGACCTTGCAGATCTCCTCCTTCCTCGACGACGGCCCGAAGGGGTTCGGGCTGGTGCAGCGCGCCCGCGACTACCGCGACTTCGAGGACGACGTGCAGCTCTGGGAGAAGCGCCCCTCGCTCTGGCTGGAGCCGGGGGACGACTGGAGCAAGGGCGCGGTGACGCTCCTCGAGATCCCGAGCGATTCCGAGTTCAACGAGAACGTGCTGGTCTATTGGCGCCCCGCCGCTCCGCTGGCGGCGGATGCCGAGACGCCGTTCCGCTACCGCCAGTCCTGGGGCTGGGACACGCCGGAGCGGGCCCCCGTCGCCCGCGTCAGCGGCACCCGCAGCGGGCATGGCAGCACCGGCTCGCAGCGCCTGTTCCTCGTGGACTTCACCGGCGACGATCTCGGGCCGGAGGGAATCGAGATCGCGTTGAGCGCGAGCCCCGGCCGCATCGTCAGCCGCACCCCCTACTCCTATCCCGACCGGCGCACCCTGCGCGTCGCCTTCGAGCTCGATCCGGGCGGCGAGCGGGCCTGCGAATTGCGCCTCGCCCTCTCCCGCGCCGGAAAGAGGCTCACCGAGACCTGGCTCTACCGCTGGACGCCTTAGAGGACACCCGCGTGCCCGATTCCCTCGCCGACGCCGTCCGCGCGCCCTCCCCGCAGATCCGCGCCGCGCTCCCGCCGGAGGCGCCGCTGGCGATGCCGGTGCAGGACCTCGCCTCCTGGGACCCGGCCAGGGGCCATCGCCCGGCGGCGCCCCATGCGAGGCCCGTCGCCGCGCGGCTCTTCGTGTTCGGGGTCGCGGCGGCGCTGACCCTCTACGGCGCGGTGCAGATGTACGAGGTGGTGTCGGTTTCGGGCGGCATCACCGGGCTGCAATACGTGCTGCTCGCGCTCTTCACCCTCAACTTCTCCTGGATCGCGCTCGCCTTCGCCGGCGCCCTCCTCGGCTTCGCCGCGCTCCTGCGCCGCCCCCCCGCCCCGCCGCTGCCGGACCGGCTCGCGACGCGCACGGCGGTGGTGATGCCGGTCTACAACGAGGGCACCGCGCGCACCTTCGCCGCCGTGGAGGCCATGCGCGAGGCGGTCGAGGCGACGGGACACGGGGCCGCCTTCGACTGGTTCGTGCTCTCCGATTCCACCTCCAGCGACGCCTGGATCGCGGAGGAGCGCGCCTTCCTCGCCCTACGCGACCGGCTCGGGCCCGACGCCCGGCTCTATTACCGGCACCGGCGGCGCAACCATCACCGCAAGGCCGGCAATATCGGCGACTTCGTCACCCGCTGGGGCGGGGCCTACGACCACATGCTGGTGCTCGACGCCGACAGCCTGCTCACCGGCGACTGCATCCTGCATCTCACGGCGGCCATGGAGGCGGACCCCGATGCCGGCATCGTCCAGTCCCTGCCCCTGATCGTGAACCGCAACACCCTGTTCGCGCGGGTGCAGCAATTCGCCGGGCGCATCTACGGCCCGGTGATCGCCACCGGCCTCTCGGTCTGGTCGGGGCGCGACGCCAACTACTGGGGCCACAACGCCATCATCCGCACGCAGGCCTTCGCGCAAGCCTGCGGCCTGCCGGACCTGCCCGGCAAGCCGCCCTTCGGCGGCCATGTGCTGAGCCACGATTTCGTGGAAGCCGCGCTGATCCGCCGGGCCGGCTGGTCGGTGCGGATGCTGCCGCGCCTCGAGGGCTCCTACGAGGAGAGCCCCCCCTCCCTCATCGACGTGGCGGTGCGCGACCGGCGCTGGGCGCAAGGCAACCTCCAGCACGCGCGCATCATCGGCGCGGCGGGGTTGAAGCTCGCCTCGCGCCAGCATTTCGCCACCGGCATCGCCGGCTACGTCGCCTCTCCGCTCTGGCTGATGCAACTCGTCATCGGTATCGCGCTGGTGGTCCAGACCGCCTGGGTACGGCCGGAATACTTCACCTCGGAGTTCGGGCTCTATCCGGTCTTCCCGCGATTCGACCCGGTGCGCGCGCTCCAGCTCTTCGGGCTGACCATGGGCATCCTGCTCGCCCCGAAATTCCTGGGACTGGCGCTGGCGCTCTGCGACGGTCGCCTGCGCCGGGCCTGCGGCGGGGCGTTCAGGCTCGTCGCCTCCTGTCTCATCGAGATCCTGCTCTCGGCGCTGATCGCGCCCATCGCCATGCTGATCCAGTCGGGCTCGGTCTTCGAGATCCTGCTCGGGCGCGACACCGGCTGGAACCCGCAGCGGCGCGACGACGGCTCGATCCCCTTCCGCGACATCGTGCGCCGGCACCGCTGGCACATGCTGCTCGGGGTGGTGGCGGGCGCCTCCGCCTTCGCCATCGCCACCTCGCTGTTCCTCTGGATGTCGCCGACGATCCTCGGCCTCGTGCTCGCGATCCCGATCTCCTGGGCAAGCGGCCAGCTCGGGCTCGGGCTGGCGCTGAAACGCCGGGGCCTGCTGATGATCCCGGAGGAGCGCGATCCGCCCTCCATCATCGTCCGCGCCGGCGAGATCGCGGCGCGCAACGCCGCCCTCGGCCTCGACGACCGGGACGGGCTGGAGGCGCTCCACCAGGACGGCGCCCTGGCCTCGGCGCATGCCGCCATGCTGCCGCCGGCCGAGACGCGCCCGCGCGGGCGCATCGACGCCGATCACGCGCTGGCGCAGGCCAAGGTGGTGGAGGCCGAGACCATCGGCGAGGCGAAGGCGTGGCTGACCCCGAAGGAGCGCATGGCGCTGCTGCACGACCGCGCCCTGCTCGACCGGCTGGCGCGGCTCGCCGCTTAGGATCGGGTCCGCGCGGCCCTCAGCCGTGCAGGTGCCAGCCGGTCTCGATCCGGCCCGCGAGATGCTGCATCGCCTCCGCGCTCTCGGCGACCGCGACCGCCACGTCGGCGCGCGAGACACCCTGCGCCAGGGCGTCGAGCCAGGGCTGGGCATCCGCGCCGCCGGCGCCGCGGCCGAGGGCGTCCTGATAGAGCGCGCCGAGGAAATCGGCGTCGCTCGCGCGGACCGGATGCAGCGCCGCGTATTCGGCCGAGTCGAGCAGGCCCCGCGCGATGCCACCGAGGCTCGCCCCGTCATGGAGCGCGGCGACGGCCTGCGACAGTCCGGCCGCGTCGGGCGCCCGGTCGAGGAGGCCGTGATAGAGCCGTGCCGCCTCGGCCGCCGCCGCATCCGGGACGGCGACGCCGGAGCGGAAGGCCGCCTCGATGCCGACCGTGTTCTCCGCCGAGAAGGCGATGGCGGTCGCCACATCCGCCCGCGAGGAACCGGAGGCGAGCGCGTCGGTCCAGTACCCGATCTCGCCCGCACCCGCCTCGCGGTGGAGGGCCGTCTCGTAGAGATGCGCGACGAAATCGGCGCCGCTTCCGGCGGCCGGCGAGCCGAAGCGGGCGGCGTATTCGGCGGAGTTCAAGAGCTGCGCGGCGAGATCGTGCGCCGTCATCCCGTGCTCGATCGCCGGCACCCAGCCTTCCCAGCCGCGCAGGTCCGGGGCGCGGTCGAGCAGCGCCTCGTAGAGGGCATGGACCTGCGCCGCCGCGCCGTGGGCGTCGTGGACCACGGTCTCGAACAGCGGGCGGTTGCCGCTGAAATCGAGGGCGAAGTGGAAGACGTCGCTGGTGCCGGCGTTGCCGGCGGCGTCCGTGACGCTCGCGGCGAGGGCGTAGGCGTGGCCGGTGCCGTCGCCCTCGAAGGCGAAGGGCAGGCTCCAGGCGCCCTGCGCGTCCGCGATCGCCGTGCCGAGCAGGGTCCCGCCGTCGCGGACCGTCACGGAGGCGCCGGCATCCTCCGCGCCGAGGCTTCCCGAGAGCACATGGTCGACGAGGCGGGCGTCGCCGCTCGCCCCCGTCACCGCCACCTGAGGCGCGGCGCGGTCGAGGGTGAAGCTCGCGGTCCCCGCCGACAGCGCCCGCCCGAGGCCGTCGATGGGCGTGACCGTGACGACGTGGCGGCCGTCCGCCAGCGTGGAGGGATCGTAGGAGGAGACCACCTGCCCGTCGACCATGGTGACGAGGGCGAGCTCGCCCCCGGCCGGGGTGACGGTGAGATGCGCGTCCGAGGTGACGCCGTCCGTCGCCGAGAGGCCGCTGTCGCGGGTCAGCGCCACGCGCGGCGCGCCGGGGCCGTCGGGATCGAAGGTGACGGGCGCCTTCTGGTCGACGATGATGGTGTTGCCCGTGGCGGACGCCCGGTTGCCGGCGGTATCCGTGATCGCGAGCGTGCCGGTGACGGGCCCGTCGAATCCCGACAGGTCGATCCGGTAGGCGCCGTTGGCGAGCACCTCGGCTTGCGCCACATGGGTGCCGTCGCTGAAGGTGGCGAGGGCATGCGCGTCGGCGTCCAGCCCCGTGACGCGGAAGGGCACGAAGGCGGATTCGGGCGCGTTGACGATCCGGTCCGGCGTGATCCCGACGCCGAGGGTCGCGGCGTCGCCCATGTCGGCGCCGGTATCGACGGCGAGCGCGCGGGACGCCTGGGGCGCGGCCGTGCCGGCGAGATCGGAGACGTCGGCGCTGACCCGGTAGAGCGAGCCGGCATCGCTGAGCGCGCCGACCGCGGAGGCCGGGACGCTCACGGTCCAGACGCCGCCCGTCACCGTCACCTGATAGCGCGCCCCGGCGAGCCCGAGGGTGAGGGTCCGCCCGTCCTCGATGCCGGTGGTGGTGCCCGAGATCGAGAGAAGACCGGCATGCTCGGCGGCGTTGACGACGTCGTCGCCCGCGATCGTCCCGATGGCGACGGCCGGCGCGGCGAGCCCTGGCGGATGGTAGGCCATGCGAAGTCCCTCCCCCCGCTTCCGCCTCGCGGCGTCACGGCCAGAATCGGCGCGTCCCGCTCCGCTGGACCTGTGTCCCGGCCCGGCCCGCGTGTCGGCGTCCGGCCCGAGATAGCTCGAATCGAAGCCCGGCGCCGGCTCGAAAGCCGCCCGGACGGCGCAAATCTCTCGCGTTAGTAGACGGTCAAGGTTAACAAGGCCGAAACCGGCCGATGCCCCTCGCGGGCGGCCGCCGGCGGGGGCGCTTCGGCATCGGGGAGACGCGGATGGACGCGAAAGGCAGCGGCGTGCGGCCGACGATCGAGCAGATCGACGTGGTCCGCGTGGGTCTGATCGACGCCCTGCGTCAGGTCTTGCAGCAGCTCGCGGCCGAGATCGGTCCCGATCGCGAGGACGAGCTGACGGAATTGCGCAACCGCATCATCGGCGAGGCCCTGCGGGCGCCGATGCTCGACGTGCCGCCGAGCGAGCGCAAGCTCGTCACCGAGATGATCGCGGCCGGGATCGGCCTCGCCTTCCACGCCGCCCGCAGCCGGCCCGGACCGCGCTGAGCCGGGCGCTTCGTCAGCCGGCGGTGGCCGCCGGTTCCGGCCGGGGCTGCTCCTGCGGGCCGCCGGAGGCCGAGGGCGAATCCCCCGCCGCCTGCTGCTGCATCGGCGGAAGCCCGCTCTTGCGGGGGCGGATCACCGGGCGCGGCGCGAAGACGACGTGATCGTCGGGGATGCTCATGTCCACCACCGCGTTCGGGCCGATGGAGACGTTGTTGCCGATGACGGCGTTGCCGAACACCACCGCTCCGGTGCCGACCGAGACGTTGTTGCCGATGGTCGGCGCGCCCTTCGTCGGGTGATGGCCGATGGTGCAGTTGTGGCGCACCAGGAAGTCCGAGCCGATCTTGCCCATCACCCAGGTGCTGTGGCCGTGCTGGATGCGGCAGCGGGGGCCGAGCGATTCCGGATAGATGTAGAGGTCGGTGGCGCGCTTGTAGTTCGGCAGGATGAGCGGAGCGCCGGCGAAGCGCTTGCTGACGCGCAGCCGGTAGTCGACCAGGGAGCGGAACTCGGAGTGCAGGGTCCACAGGGACCAGATGGATTCCGACAGCAGGGCGGGCGTGTCGTCGACGGGCAGCTTGCGCCAGTTGCGCCAGCACTTCACGTCCTCCCGCAGGTCGAACCCGTCGTCGGAGAGAAGGAACGCCACGACCTCCTCCGGGATCAGACTGGTCGCTGTCATCAAAATTTCCTGTCACGTCGGCGAATATCGCCGGTTCACATCGCCTTACGGACCTAGCAACACTTGAGTTTCCCTCGCAAGGCGCGGTGTGCCGCGCAAACGGGGAGATTATCGGCCGATCGCGCGTGTCGCGGCGGCGGGACGGGCTATTTTCGCGCCGGCGATCCCCCCCCCGCGTTCCGCAGCGGGCCGGAGCGTCATGGACCGGCGGCGGAGATCCGGCGGGCCGATCGGGGCCATGCGTCCGGGCAAGGGATGCGTCGGATGGTGGTGAGCGCGCTGGGACTCGAACCCAGGACCTACAGATTAAAAGTCCGTTGCTCTACCAACTGAGCTACGCGCTCGCGCAAAGCCGCCTTGCGCACGGATGCCCGCGCGCTTTCACGCGCCGGGCGGCGTGGGTGCAATAGGGGAGCGGCCGGATGCGGTCAATCGCGCCGGGCCGCCGTGCTGGCGCCACGCTTGGGCGGCAGAGGCGGCGCATGGCGCGTTCGTCCCATCCCCGATCCGTCCCGTCCGATCCCTGGCGCGGGTTCGTCGCCGGCTTTCTCCTCGCCGCCCTTCTCCTCGGCGCCGCCGCCATCGCCGTCGTCGCGGTCCTCGATCCCTACGGCCTGCGCGCGGCGCCGGGGCGGGCGCCGGGGCCGCTCATGGATGCCAACCAGCGCTTCCTCTATCCGCAGATCGCGCGCGGAGGCGCCTTCGACGCGGCCGTGTTCGGCACCTCGACCGCCCGGCTGATCGACCCGGACGCCCTCGACCGGGCCTTCGGCCTGCGCTTCGCCAACCTCGCCGTCAACGCCGCGACGCCTTTCGAGCAGACGGCCATGGCCCGGCTTTTTCTGCGCGAGGCGGCGCGGGCCGGCGGGGCGCGCGGGGCGCTCTTCGCCCTCGATTCCACCTGGTGCGAGCCCGACGCGGACCGGCGGCGGGCCACCGCCCGTCCGTTTCCGGCCTGGCTCTACGAGGAGGCGGCTCCCTTCGCGGTGCTGCGGCAGGTCAACTGGCAGTCGCTGGCCATCGCCGGGCGGGTGCTCCTGCATCGTCTCGGCCGCCTGCCCGAGCGCATCCGCGGCGACGGCTATGCCGTCTTCACCCCGCCGGAATCGCACTACGACGCGGCCCGCGCCAGCCGGCACATCCATAGCGGCGGCTCGCCCCTCGAGGAGGCGGTGTCCGAGGCTCCCGTCGAGGGACGGGAGGAGTCCGCCGATCCGGCGATGCCGGCACTCGACTGGCTCGACGGACTGCTCGCGCGGATGCCGGCCTCCGCCCTGCGGCTCGTCGCCTTCATGCCGGTGCATGCGGCGGCGCAAGGGACGGCCGGCACGGAGCGCGGCCGGCGCGAGGCCGCCTGCAAGGCGCGGGTGGCGGAGATCGGGCGGGCACGCGGCGCGACGGTGGTCGATTTCCGCATCCCGTCCCCCGTCACCACGCGGGACGAGAACTACTGGGACGCGCTGCACTACCGCCTGCCGGTGGCCGGCCGCATCGTGACGGGGCTCGCCGCCGCGCGGGCGAGCGGGCACGACGACGCGGACGGGTTCTACCGGGTGCTCACCCGCCCGTGAGCGGGCGCCCGCGGGATCAGGCGGCCGCCGACGCGAAGCGGGCGCCGATCTCCTCGTGCGTCCGCCAGACGGCGACGCAGACATCGGCGTCCCCGAGACCCTCCCCGGAGAGGAGGAAGGTCGCGGGCACCTCGGAGGTGTCCGGCATGGTCAGCCGCACGCCGCCGTTCGACAGGTCATAGACGAGGCACGCGATCGACCGATGCTCGTCGACCACGATGAGCCCTCCGGCATCGATGCGCTGCCTCGGCGCGGCGCGACGGTCCTGCATTGCCGGTGGTCTCCCTGTTGTCCAGCACGCCGAGCTTAGGCGCCGATCCCACAAGGAGGCGTTCGGTCAAACGTTCAAATTGCATGCAGCCGGGCCCTCGCGATACCCTCGCGGGCGCAAGCGGCCGCGCCGGGCGGCCGCCGCCCCGGCCCGAGATGCCATGAGCGACGCCGCGCCCCCGCCCCCGTCCGTATGGCGCCGCGTCCTGCACGGGGTCGCCGTCGTCCTGGTTCTGGGAGGCGCGCTCTGGATCGCCGACCACCTGCGCTGAGGGCTTTTGCCTCAGGCCGGGGGCGTCGCGGGCCTGGCGGGCGAGCGGGTCAGGCTCTGGATGGTGCGCCGGGGGCGGCCGGACTTCTGGGCGATCGCCTCGTCCTGCTCCTCGATGAGCTGGCGGGCGGGCTCGTCGCCGTCGAGGCCGCCGAGCAGCTCCATCGGCACGCGCCGGTTGGAGGCCTGGGAGCCGTCCTCGTAGACGACGTCGAACAGCACGGAGCCCCGCTCCAGCGGTTTCGATTTTGTGCGCTTGGCCATGTCGGGATCGATGCTCGCGACGGCGGCAAGGGGCCGCCTGTTGCTTGAGGGAGGCCGATGCCGGCGGAGCCGGATGTCCGCCACGCCCGTCGGGCGAGGCCGGGGTCGCGGCCTTGTTCGGGGCGTAGGTAGCCCCTCGGGCTCCGTTCCGCAATCGGATGCGCGCCGGTGCGTGCCGCGATGCGGGAGCCGCCGATGGACCCATCGGCCGTCCTCGCGCGTCTGACTGCCGGGACGGCGACGTCTCCGGCCGCAGGGCCGCCCCGACGACCCCTCACCCGAGCGCGAGGCCCCGCCGTGTTCCCTTTCGTCACCCGCCGCGGCACGAAGCGGATCGTCCGCCGCGCCGCCTCGCGCATCGCCAAGGCCCTGACCCCGGCGGGTTCGGGAACCCGCAAGGCCGCCCGCTCGTCGGCGGCACCGTCCGGCGGGAGCACCCTCGCCGAGATGCGCGCCAAGATGCGGGCAGGGGCGGCGCCGGAGGGTCCCGCGCCGGGCCGCTTCGTGGAGGTCGACGGCGTGCGCGTCCATTACATCGCGCGCGGCAAGGGGCGGCCCGTGGTGCTGATCCACGGCAACGGCACCATGGCCGAGGATTTCGTCCTCTGCGGCCTGCTCGACCGGCTCGCCGCGCGATACCGGGTGATCGCCGTCGACCGGCCGGGGTTCGGGCATTCGCCCCGGCCGCGCCACCGCCTCTGGACGGCGGCGGTACAGGCCGGCTTCCTGGATCGCGTGCTGACGCGCCTCAAGGTCGAGAACCCCCTCGTCGTCGGGCATTCCTGGGGCACGCTCGTGGCCCTGGCGCTGGCCACGGGCGGTTCCAGGGAGCTGCGCGGGCTGGTGCTCCTGTCCGGCTACTTCTACCCGAGCCGGCGTGCCGACGTGACGCTCTCGGCGCCGCTTGCCCTCCCCGGTTTCGGCGACGCGGCCCGGTCGCTGATCCCGCGCGCCATGGGCCGGGCGCTCGCGGCGCAGTCCTTCCGCCATGTCTTCCGGCCGCAGCCGGTGCCGGCGCGCTTCACCGCCCGCTTCCCCGTGGAGATCGCCACGGGCGCGACCCAGATGCGCGCCGCCACCGAGGACGCCGCGACCATGAACAACGCGGCGGCGGTGATGGAGCACCGCTACCGCCGTCTGCGGATGCCGGTGGCGATCCTCGCCGGCGACGCGGACGCCGTGGTCGAGGCCGAGGAGCAGTCCGTCCGGCTGCACCGCGAGATCGCCGGCAGCACGCTGAAGCGCCTGCCCGGCATCGGCCACATGACGCATTACGCGGCCCGCCTCCAGGTCGAGCGCGCCATCGACGGGCTGATGAAGCCCGGCGCAGGAACCCGGACGCCGTAACCCGTGCCGGCGATGCGCGCGCCGGCTTTCCCGTGTCGCGGCATCCGAGCCATAAGCTTGGGCCCGGACATCCTTTCCCGCGAGCCCGAGATGACGCCCCAGACCCGCAGGCTCTCCGTGATGCTGATGCTCTGCCTTCCGGCGACGGCGCAGGCGCGGACCGCCGAGACCGGCCGCGAGGTCGCCCTGGCGCTCGTCCGGCTGGTCCATCTCCAGAAGGTCTGCCCGGCCTTCCTCGCCATCGACCAGGGGCTCGCCTCGACCATGGCGAGGAACCTCCTCGTGAAGGGCTACGAGGAGTTCGGCGCCGATGCCTTCGAGAAGACCGTCGAGACCGTCTCGGACGAGTTCAGGCGCTCCCTGGCGCCGAACCGCGATGCCGACTGGTGCGCCGACGAGCGCGAATTCTACCGCCGGAAGAACCGCGACGGCCTCTTCCGATAGAGCCTGTCATCGGTTTGCCGTCTGTCCGGACGGAGAACCGGGATCCGCTTCTCCTGGACAGATTCCGGCCCTCAGGCGTCGTCCTCGGGGGCGAAGACCTCGCCCTCCTCCGCCAGCCGGGCATTGGCCGTGTCGGCCCGCAGCGCCTCCAGGTCGCGGTATTCCGCCAGCAGCCAGCGCAGCCGGGTCCCGGTCTCGGTCGGCGGATCGTCCGGCACGCCCGGTGCGCCTGCCGCGAGGGCCTCGGCGGTGCGCCGGTCGACCTCGGCCCGCTCGTCCGCACCAAGGGAGGCGAGCCCGCCGAGGCCGAGCCCCTGGGCGATCGCCGCCGCGATCTCCTCCCGTTTCGCATCGAGATCGGACATCGTCTCTTCCTCGTCCGGCGGGCGCCCCCATCGGAGCCCGTGGCCCGTCAACGCATCGCGCGCGCCAAAGGATCGTCAGGCGTTGCCCTTCGATCGTCAGGCGTTGCCCTTGGGCGTGTCGTCGATCATCGGGCCCGTGGCCCAGGCGGCGAGGCGGGCGGCGTCCTCGTCCGGCATCAGCAGGCCGAACCAGCCGAGGCCGGGGTGGCGGATGGCGAGCGGCCGCTTGCCGTTCGCCCGCATGCCGATGCCGCTCCACTGATAGGCCAGCAGGAACTGGATCTCGCCGACCTGCCGCTGGTCCGGCACGGGCGGCTGCATCTCCGCGCGCGCCGCGACCAGGCTCCCGATCAGCGCGTCGATCTCGGCCGCGTCGAGCTCCTGGAGCGTGATCTTCCGCTTGCCGGGCTGCTCGACCACGAGGCGGGCGAGCCTGCGATCCGGCGTGACGCCGCTGCTGAACGTCCGGCCTGCCATTCTCGGCACTCCTTCATGCGATCCGCGAGGAGGATAGCACGGTCGGCGGCGAGGGCCGGTTCACGCTCGCGTCATGCGCCGGTTCGGGGGCAGGCGTCGGCGACCCATGAAAAAGCCCGCCAAGTCATTGACTTTGCGGGCTGAAATTTTGGTAGCGAGGGAGGGATTTGAACCCCCGACACAAGGATTATGATTCCTCTGCTCTAACCAGCTGAGCTACCCCGCCCCAAGCCGTGAAGGCCCGCGCGAGCGGGCCGTTCCGGCGAACGCGGGCGGTATAGGGACATCCCCGCCGGGGTGTCAACGGCCCTCGCGCGCCGGAGCGCGTCTCACAGGCGCGTGCCGAAGATCTCGGCCACCTGCGGGATGTCCTTGTCGCCCCTCCCCGAGAGGTTGAGCACCATGAGGTGATCGGCCGGGCGCTCGGGGGCGAGCTCGAGCACCTTGGCGAGCGCGTGGGCGGGCTCCAGCGCCGGGATGATGCCCTCCAGCGAGGAGCACAGCTTGAACGCCTCCAGGGTCTCGGAATCGGTGGCCGAGAGATAGGTGACCCGGCCGGCCTCGTGCAGGAAGGCGTGCTCGGGCCCGATGCCGGGATAGTCGAGCCCGGCGGAGATCGAGTGCGCGTCGGCGATCTGGCCGTCCTCGTCCATCAGGAGATAGGTGCGGTTGCCGTGCAGCACGCCGGGGCGCCCGCCCGTGAGCGAGGCGGCGTGCAGGCCGCTCTCGACCCCGTGCCCGGCCGCCTCCACCCCGAAGATCTCGACCTCGCGGTCGTCGAGGAAGGGGTGGAACAGGCCCATCGCGTTCGAGCCGCCGCCGATGCAGGCGACGAGGGAATCCGGCAGGCGGCCCTCCTGGGCGAGCATCTGCTCCCGCGTCTCCCGGCCGATGATCGATTGGAAGTCGCGCACCATGGCCGGATAGGGATGCGGGCCCGCCACCGTGCCGATGCAGTAGAAGGTGTCGGCGACGTTCGTGACCCAATCGCGCAGGGCCTCGTTCATGGCGTCCTTCAGCGTCTTGGTGCCGGACTGGACCGGGATCACCTCGGCGCCGAGCATCTTCATGCGGAAGACGTTGGGGGCCTGCCGGGCGACGTCCACGGCGCCCATGTAGACCACGCATTTCAGCCCGAAGCGCGCGCAGAGCGTGGCCGTGGCGACCCCGTGCTGGCCCGCGCCCGTCTCGGCGATGATCCGGGGCTTGCCCATGCGGCGGGCGAGCAGGATCTGGCCGAGCACGTTGTTCACCTTGTGCGAGCCGGTGTGGTTCAGTTCCTCGCGCTTGAAGTAGACCTTCGCGCCCTTCCCCGGCACCGCCTTGGCGCGCAGGTATTCGGTCAGCCGCTCGGCGTAGTAGAGCGGGCTCGGCCGGCCGACATAGTGGGTCAGGTAGCCGTCCATCTCGGCGTGGAAGGCCGGGTCGGCCTTGGCCTCGGCATAAGCCGTCTCCAGCTCGAGGATCAGCGGCATCAGCGTCTCGGCGACGAAGCGTCCGCCGAAGATGCCGAAGCGGCCGCGCTCGTCGGGGCCGGTGCGGAACGAGTTCGGGGTGGGGGCGACGGTCACGGGATGCTGGTCCTTCGCGGGAGACGTTCGGGTGGGGTTAGACCCGTCCGGGGGAGGATGGCAATGCGGCAGCCCGTGGCGGGGCGCGTCGGCCCACCATAGCACCGCCGCCTTGTCCCGCCGTTCCGAGCTTTGGGCGAACGGGATGGCGGCCCGGCGGCGACGCTCAGAATCCGCCCCGCGCCGCCGTCACGAAGGCCGCGATCCGGGCCGGGTCCTTCACGCCCGGTGCCGATTCGACCCCCGAGGAGACGTCCACCGCCGGGGCGCCCGTGCGCGCGAGCGCCTCGGCGACGCTCTCCGGCGTGAGGCCGCCGGAGAGCATCCAGCCCTCGGGAAGCGTGGCGCCGGCGATCAGGCTCCAGTCGAAGGCGCGGCCGTTGCCGCCCGGCAGCGCGGCGCCGGGGGGCGCCTTGGCATCGAGGAGGATGCGCTCGGCGATCCCCGCGTAGGCCGGGACCGCGTCGAGGTCGGAGGCCGTGGCGATGCCGAGGGCCTTCATCACCGGGCGCCCAGTCAGCGCGCGGATGGCCGCCACGCGCTCCGGGGATTCGCGCCCGTGAAGCTGGATCAGGTCGGGATCGATCGCCGCGACGGCGGCGGCGACGAGATCGTCGCCCGGATCGACCAGGAGCACGACGCGCCCCGCCCTGCCGCGCGCCCGCCGCGACAGCATGGCCGCCCGGTCGAGCGCCACATGCCGGGGGCTGCGGGGGAAATGGACGAGCCCGATCCAGTCGGCACCGGCCTGGAGGGCGGCGTCGAGGGTCTCCGGCGTGCTCAGTCCGCAGATCTTGACGAGGGGCTTGACCGTCACGGCCCCTCAGCGCGGGGACGGCAGGGCGACGCGGGTGCCGCCGGCATAGGAGGGGGCGCTCTCCGGCTGCTGCGGCAGGGCGCTGCGCAGGCGCGCGGTCTCGCCCTCCAGGCGGCGGACCTCGCGATGGCGCTCGCGGGACTTGCGGCGCGTGCCGCCCTGGCCGAGCCAGGAGCCGATGCCGCCGACGACGATGCCGAGCGCCACCGCCGCGAACACCACCGCGTAGAGCGGCACGGTGAGGCTGAAGACCGGCGTCTCGGAGAAGGGATCGAGGGAGAGCCGCACGGCGTCGCGGTTCGCCACCGCGAGCAGGATCACCACGATCGCCACCGGCAGCAGCACCAGGCCCTTGAGGAAGCGGATCATCGGCGGGGTCACTCCATCGGCGCGGGACCGCGCGAGGCGCCCGCGAGCGTTAGATAGCGCCGCTCCGGCGCCACGGAAACGGGTTCTCAGCGGATCGTTCAGGACGCGGGGGCGCCCTCCCCGATCCCGGCGGCGTTGAGGCGCAGGCGCATCTCCTTGCCGGTCTTGAAGACGGGGATCGCCTTCTCGGAGACGGCCACCGCCGCCCCCGTGCGCGGGTTGCGGCCGCGCCGCGCGTCGCGGTGCTTGACGGAGAAGGCGCCGAAGCCGCGCAGCTCCACCCGGTCGCCGCGCGCGAGCGCCTCGGCGATGGTGTCGAGGATCGCGTTCACGATGGTCTCGACGTCGCGCTGGTAGAGATGCGGGTTCTGCTCGGCGATCTTCAGAACGAGCTCTGACTTGATCATGCGGTCTTCTCGGCGTCGTCGGCTGTTGGGGGGCTGAGGCGGAAAGCGCCCGACCGCCTCCCTCATCACATCTTCGGCGCGGCGCCTGTGACGCCGCGCACGCCGCCATCCTCAGGGCGCGGCGGACGGCTCCGGGCGCCAGAGCACGAGGAGGCCGCCTTCGCTGAGCAGGGCCGTCCGCTCGCCGGCGGCCCTGAGCCGGTCGCCGAGGGTATCGAGCCCGAGGAGGTCGGCCCCGAGCCCGAGCGCCGACCAGAGCTTGAATCCGCTGTCCGTCGCCGGCTTCCAGTCGCGCACGGGCAGGTTCTTCTGCACCTTGCGCTCGTTCTCCAGCCACGCGACCGCCTGGCGCTCGCTGCCGAGCTCGTCCACGAGCTTGAGGGGGACGCTCTGGCGCCCGCTGAACACGCGCCCGTCCGCGACCTTGGCGAGCTCGCCCTCGCTCATGCCGCGCCGCTCGGCCACCAGGCCCTTGAACCAGGAGAAGGTGTCGCCGACCACGGCCGCCAGGGCCGCGCGCGCCTCCGGCGAGGTCGGCGTGAAGCCCGAGGGCTCGGCCTTGAGGGGGGAGGACTTCACGGATTCCACCTTCACCCCGACCTTGTCGAGAAGCCCCGAGACGTCCGGGTACTGGAACAGCACGCCGATGGAGCCGACGAGCGAGGTCTCGCGGGCGACGATGTGATCGGTGGCGATGGCGGTGATGTAGGCGCCCGACGCCGCCGTGCCGTCGACGAAGGCGACGATGGGCTTCTTCTCGGCGAGCGCGCGCAGGTTGCGGAAGATCTCCTCGGAACCCGTGGTGGTGCCGCCGGGCGAGTTGATCGAGACGATCACCCCCTGCACCGCCGAGGATTCGCCGACGCGCTTCATCAGCCGCGCCGTGGCCTCGCTGCCGGCGATGAATCCGGAGACGGAGATGCGCGCGATCTGCGGCTGCACCGCGCCGAACATGGAGGCGTCGGTTCCGGCCCGCACCCGCAGGCCGATGGCCGCCACCGCCACCACAAGGGCGCCGATGCCGAGCACCCGCCACAACGACAAGCTGCGTCGCAGGCGCCGACGATCGATCAGGAGTTCGGGGTCTGCGGCCATGCGGTGCTGAACTCCCTCAAGCGTCCCGGCTCGCGGCGCCGGTTCCGGTCTTCCGCCTGGCGTCGGCCGATGTCCCCCTGACGGAGGGGCGACGCCTTCGGTGTCCCACATCCCGGCCCGCTCCGCACCTTCCCTTTCGGGTACGGGGCGCGCCGCCGCGAGATATGCACGCAAGTCATTGGCGCGCCTGCCTCTCGCGGCGCCGGGCGCCGCCGGGGAGGCGTGTTCTAGCCTTCGCCGGTGCGAGCCGGCAAGGCCCTTCGCGAAGCCGAGAGGCGCCGCGGGCGACGGCCGGCGCCGCCTGTCCGGTCGCGGCCCACGAAAAAGCCCGCGCCGGATGCGATCCGACGCGGGCCGAGGTCCCGAAAAAACCGCCCGGAGGATATCCGGGCGGTCCGAATGCTACTTGTCGTCGTCCGAGCGGGCCTTCTTGAAGGCCGCGCCGAGGATGTCGCCGAGCGAGGCGCCCGAGTCGGCGGAGCCGAACTGGGCCATCGCCTCCTTCTCCTCGGCCATTTCGAGGGCCTTGATGGAGAGCTGGACGCGCTTGGCCTTGCGATCGAACTGGATCACGCGGGCATCGAACTTCTCGCCGGCGGCGAAACGCTCGGGGCGCTGATCGCCGCGGTCGCGGGCGAGCTCGGCGCGGCGGATGAAGGTGGTCAGGTCGGTGTCGACGATCTTCACCTCGACGCCCGAATCCTTCACCTCGAGCACCTCGCAGGTCACGACCTGACCCTTCTTGACGTCGCCGGCCTCGGCGAAGGGATCGCCGCCGACCTGCTTGACGCCGAGCGAGATGCGCTCCTTCTCCACGTCCACGTCGAGGACCTGGGCCTTGACGATGTCGCCCTTCTTGAACTCCTCGATGACCTGCTCGCCGGGGCGCTGCCAGTCGAGGTCCGAGAGGTGGACCATGCCGTCGACGTCGCCCTCGAGGCCGATGAACAGACCGAACTCGGTCTTGTTCTTGACCTCGCCCTCGACCTCGGAACCGACCGGGTGCTTCTCGGCGAAGGCCTCCCAGGGGTTCTGGAGGGTCTGCTTGAGGCCGAGCGAGATGCGGCGCTTGACCGGATCGACCTCGAGGATCTGCACTTCCACTTCCTGCGAGGTGGAGACGATCTTGCCCGGATGGACGTTCTTCTTCGTCCAGGACATCTCGGAGACGTGGATCAGGCCCTCGATCCCCGGCTCCAGCTCCACGAAGGCGCCGTAGTCGGTGATGTTGGTGACGCGGCCCTTGAGCTTGGCCTCGACCGGGTAACGGGCGGCGATGCCCTCCCACGGATCGGCGAGCAGCTGCTTGATGCCGAGCGAGATGCGGTGCGTCTCGTGGTTGATCTTGATGATCTTGACCTTGACCGTCTGGCCGATGGTCACGACCTCGGACGGGTGGTTCACGCGGCGCCAGGCCATGTCGGTGACGTGGAGCAGGCCGTCGATGCCGCCGAGATCGACGAAGGCGCCGTACTCGGTGATGTTCTTGACGACGCCGTCGATGACCTGACCCTCCTCGAGGTTGGCCACCAGCTCGCTACGCTGCTCGGCGCGGCTCTCCTCGAGCACGGTCCGGCGCGAGACGACGATGTTGCCCCGGCGGCGATCCATCTTGAGGATCTGGAAGGGCTGCGGCGTGCCGAGCAGCGGGGTCACGTCGCGCACGGGGCGGATGTCGACCTGAGAGCGCGGCAGGAAGGCCACGGCGCCGTCGAGATCGACGGTGTAGCCGCCCTTGACCTGGTTGAAGATCGTGCCGGTGACGCGCTCGTTGGCCTCGAAGGCCTTCTCGAGCTTCACCCACGACTCCTCGCGACGCGCCTTGTCGCGCGAGATGACGGCCTCGCCGAGCGCGTTCTCGATGCGGTCGACATAGACCTCGACCTCGTCGCCGACGGCGAGATCGCCCTCGCGGCCGGGGCCGTTGAATTCCTTGAGGGCGACACGGCCTTCCGTCTTGGCGCCGATGTCGATGACGGCGACGTCCTTCTCGATCGCGACGACGCGACCCTTGACGACGGAGCCCTCGGTGATCTCGTGGCTGAGGAAGGATTCCTCCAGCAGCGCCGCGAAATCGTCACGGCTCGGTTGGCGCGAAAGCGCGGTACCAGCGGTCATACTGTCTCCTGGGGAGGCCCTCGGCTCGCGAGGGCCCACGCGTCGGCGGCTCGTGTTTCGGAAAGCCTCCGCCACCGCCGCCCCGAAGGAGCGTGCCGACGCGATCGTCATGCGATGGTCGAGGGCTTCGCGCTCTCCGGGATCGTCCGGGCTCCGGCGGAAAAAGCCGTGACCCCCGAGGCGATTCCACCCCGGCGAGCGCGCGGGGTCCATACAATATCGGGGCGCCCGCGGCAACCGCGGTGGTCGTCAGGCGTCGAGGGGCGTGCGCATCGGCTTGCCGCGCAGCCAGATGGCGGAGGCCACGGAGAGCGGTTCCAGCGGCAGCAGCACCCGGCCGTAGGGCTTGCCCCACAGCGCGACGCCGTCGAAGGCGACGCCGCGGATGACCAGCCAGGTGCCGAAGGGGAAGCTCGCCTCGGTGCCCTCGCCGGGGCCGTAGCACTCCTCGAAGGCGATGGGGTCGATCATCATCTGGCCGAACTTGGCGAGATGTCCGGCCATCGGGACCTTGGAGCGGAACAGAACCCTGTCGCGCCGGAAGGACGAGAAGCACGGCTCGTATTCGCGCAGCACGGGAGAGAGCCGGCCCCCGATGCGCAGATAGGACGGGTTCGGCCCCGTCCCGCCGAAGTTGAGGGCGCTCCAGCCGGCTTCCGCGATCAGAGACTCGGCGAGCGTCACCGGCTCCCCCTCGCCCGGCGCCTCCCTGGGCGGGGGAGACGCGGCGCTCATCGGCGTCGCGGTGTCGGGCGCGGCCATCGGATCGTCCTGTCCCGGCGCTCGGGCGAGCGCCGCAATCAGGCATGATTGCGCATATCGGCGCGCTTGGCGAGCCTCGCCGTCAGGAAAAACCCGCCGGCACCCCGTATCTTCTAGACGAAAGCTGAATTATCTTGCCGATATTCGTCTCTCGGACCCGTCAGTCCTCGTCGTCCATCTCGTCGCGGCGCATGCCCTTGAGCTTGGCGAAGACCGAGTCCGCGTCGATGCGCTCCTCGCGGCCGCCGCGCGCCGGGGCCTCCTCGGCCTCGTAGTCGGGGGCGGTGGAGACGTCGGCCGGCAGCAGCGGGGCGCCGGCCTCGGCGGGGACCACGGCCGGGCGGTCCTTGGCGGCGCGCTGCACCTCGAAATCGAGGTCGATCTGCGAGCACAGGCCGAGCGTCACCGGGTCGAGGGGCTGGAGCTGGCCGGAGTTCCAGTGGGTGCGGCCCTTGATCTGCGCGATCGTCGACTTCGTGGTGCCGACGAGGCGGATGATCTGCGCGTCCTTGAGCTCGGGGTGGTTGCGCAGCAGCCAGAGGATGGCGTTCGGCCGGTCCTGGCGGCGCGAGAGGGGCGTGTAGCGCGGGCCCTTGGTGGTGCGCTTCACCTCAGGCAGCTTCACCTTCGAGACCGCGACCTTGAGGCGGTAGGCGGGGGATTTCTGCGCCTTCTCGATCTCGTCGCGGGTGAGCTGGCCGGTGGTGATCGGGTCGAGGCCCTTGATGCCGGCGGCGACCTCGCCGTCGGCGATGCCCTTCACCTCGAGGGGGTGCAGCTTGCAGAAATCGGCGATCTGCTCGAAGGCCAGCGAGGTGTTCTCCACCAGCCATACGGCGGTGGCCTTGGGCATCAGCGGACCCTGGGACATGCGAGGCGACTCCGGCGATGCGCGACGACGGGCATCGATGAGGCCCGATCCACGGACAGGAGTCCGCCGGCTCCGGGGCGACGGCCCGAAGCATCCCGTCTCACGCTGCAATAGGGGAATGCCGTCTATATAGGCGCGCCACCCCGTCCGACGCAATCGGGAACGCGCCGCGACCGCCCCGGCGGTGTCGCGGGGCTCGACTCGACCTCAGTCGAACAGGCTCGACACGCTGGCTTCCGTCGCGGTCCGGCCGATGGCCTCGCCGAGCAGCGGCGCGATCGAGGCGACGCGGATGTTGCGGGCGAGCCGTACGGCCTGGGTCGGCTGGATGGAGTCGGTGATGACGAGCTCCTTCATCCGCGAGGCGGCGATGCGCGAGACCGCGCCCCCCGAGAGCACCCCGTGGGTGATGTAGGCCGAGACCTCCTTG
Source organism: Methylobacterium endophyticum (assembly GCF_050591105.1). Classification (NCBI taxonomy): domain Bacteria; kingdom Pseudomonadati; phylum Pseudomonadota; class Alphaproteobacteria; order Hyphomicrobiales; family Methylobacteriaceae; genus Methylobacterium; species Methylobacterium endophyticum. Next base: position 129,525 of record NZ_JBNHES010000009.1, on the reverse strand, counting down.
GCGCCGGCGTTGAGCAGCGCCTCGGCCGCGTTCACCAGGGTGCCGCCGGAATCGACGATGTCGTCGACGAGGATGCAGGAGCGGCCCTCGACCTCGCCGATGATGTTCATCACCTCCGATTCGCCGGGCCGCTCGCGGCGCTTGTCGACGATGGCGAGGGAGGCGTCGATGCGCTTGGCGATGGCGCGGGCGCGCACCACGCCGCCGACGTCGGGGGAGACCACCATGCGGTCCGTGGTCGGCAGCCTCTCCTTGATGTCGCGCACCATCACCGGGGCGGCGAAGAGGTTGTCGGTGGGGATGTCGAAGAAGCCCTGGATCTGGCCGGCATGGAGGTCGAGGGTCAGCACGCGGTCGGCGCCGGCCTCGGTGATGAGGTTGGCCACGAGCTTGGCCGAGATCGGCGTGCGGCCCGAGGTGCGCCGGTCCTGCCGGGCATAGCCGAAATAGGGGATCACCGCCGTGATGCGCCGCGCCGAGGAGCGCCGCGCGGCGTCGATCATGATGAGCAGCTCCATCAGGTGGTCGTTGGCCGGGAACGACGTCGACTGGACGATGAAGACGTCCTCGCCGCGCACGTTCTCCTGAAGCTCGACGAAGATCTCCATGTCGGCGAAGCGCCGGACCATGCACTTGGCGAGCGGCAGTTCGAGATAGCCGGCGATGGCCTCGGCCAATGGCCGGCTGGCATTGCCGGCGATGATCTTGATCGAGGACTTCATGCGGGCACGCTCACGTCGGTGATCCCGGAGTGACTATCGTCCGGCCGGGTCGACCGGCCGGGCTCTTACCAGCGGCGGCCGATCGTCACAATGCTTTCACGGAAGGACCCGGCTTTCACGGAAGGTCCGGCTTGCACGCAGGACCCGCCCCGGCCGGGGCGCCGGCCTCACGGCTCCAGCAGGCGGTGCAGGTGCACGATGAAGTAGCGCGTCTGGGCGCTGTCGACGGTGGCCTGGGCCTTGGCCCGCCACGCGGTCTGGGCGGAGGCGTAGTCCGGGAAGATGCCCACGATGTCGAGGCCCTTCACGTCCTTGAAGTTGACGCCTTCGAGGTCCTTCAGCTCGCCGCCGAAGACGAGGTGCAGCCGCTGGTCGCTGTCGATCTGGGTCGTCATTCCGCCTCGCTCAAAGCCGTTCGCGCCGCGCCCCCGCCCGCCGCGTCCGCCTTGGACCGGAAGGCACGAGCCGTGCCGCTGCGGTCGCAAACGCGGGCTCGGCCGTCAAGCGCCGCCGCCGGCTCGTCCAGACCTCGAGGCTGGCGGCCTCGTTTTCCTCGTCAGGCCGCCGTTCAGAACAGCGAGCCCTGCGGGCCGCCCTCCTCCGCGCCGGCCTGCCCGGACGATCCGGTGCCGTCGTCGTCCGTGGCGCGCGGCCGCCGCGCGGCGGATTTGCGTGTCTTGGCCGGTGTCTTGGCCGGTATCTTGGCCGGCGCCTTGAGCGGCGGCTCCGTCCCGCCGCCCGCCTCGGCGCGGGCGGCCGCCAGGCCGTCGGCGAATTCGAGGGTCAGCTCCTGGCCCGGCGCGAGCTGGGAGGCGCGGCGGATGCCGCCGCCCGCCGCGTCGCGCACCAGGACGAAGCCGCGCGCCAGCACCGCGCGGTAGCTCAGCGAGCCGAGGAGGCTCGCCGAGGCCGCGAGCGCCTGCCGCCGGCGTTCCAGCAGCCGGGCGGCGGCGCGGGCGAGGCGCTCCCGCGCGGTCTCCAGCCTGTCGCGGGAGCGCGCGGTCTCGGCCGCCGCCCTGGCGAGCGTCGTTGCGCGGGCGACGACGAGGCGCCGTCCGAGCCCGTCCAGCGCATCGGCGCGCCGGGCCGCTAAGTGGTTGAGGGCCCGCTGCGGGCGATGATCGAGGGCCGAGAGCCGCGCGCGGGCGCGGGCGAGCTGCAATTCGGGCGTGCGCCGGCCCAGCCGGTCGAGCAGCCGCGACAGCCGCTCGCGGAAATGGCGGGCGTTGCCGGCGAGCGCCGGCATCAGCCGGGCCTCGGCGAGGTCGAGCCGCTGGCGCTTGGCGCCGAGCACCGCGTCGGGGCCCGGCATGGCCCGCAGCAGCGCCCGCAGGTCCGCGCGCTCGCGATCGATCCGGCGCGCGACCGCCGAACGCAGGCGGCGGGCGAGGTCGTCCACCTCGGCGAGCAGGTCGGAGCGCACCGGCACCGCCATCTCGGCCGCGCCGGTGGGGGTCGGCGCGCGCCGGTCGGCGGCGAGGTCGATGAGGGTGGTGTCGGTCTCGTGGCCGATGGCGGAGATCAGCGGGATCGCGCTCTCGGCGGCGGCGCGGACGACGATCTCCTCGTTGAAGGCCCAGAGATCCTCGATGGAGCCGCCCCCGCGCGCCACGATCAGCACGTCCGGCCGCGGGATCGGGCCGTCCGGCGGGAGCGCGTTGAAGCCGCGGATGGCGGCGGCGACTTCTTCCGCCGCGCCCTCCCCCTGCACCCGCACCGGCCAGACTAGAACGGGGCGCGGGAAACGGTCGGCGAGCCGGTGCAGGATGTCGCGGATGACGGCGCCGGTCGGCGAGGTCACGACGCCGACCACGCCGGGCAGATAGGGGATCGCCCGCTTGCGCTCGGCGGCGAACAGGCCCTCTGCGGCGAGGACGCGCTTGCGCTCTTCCAGCAGCGCCATCCAGGCGCCGATGCCGGCGGGCTCCAGGCTCTCGACGACGATCTGATACGACGACTTGCCGGCAAATGTGGTGATCTTGCCGGTGGCGACGACCTCCAGCCCCTCCTGCGGGCGCTGGCGCAGCCGGTTGAAGGTGCCGCGCCAGACCACGGCGTCGATGCGCGCTGTGCCGTCCTTCAGCGAGAAATAGGCGTGGCCGGAGCTGTGCGGGCCGCGATAGCCCGAGATCTCGCCGCGCAGGCGCACATGCCCGAAGGAATCCTCGAGGGTGCGCTTGAGCGCGGAGGCGAGCTCCCCCACCGACCATTCGGGCTGGTTGGTGGGCGGGCTCTCGGACGGCTCGGGCGAGGGTTTGGGCGCGGCGGCGCGCGGAACGGCCATGGCCCGACGCTAGCCGCCGCGCGGCTCCGGGTCGAGCCCGTGGCGGCCGCCATTCCGACCCTGGGCCGGAGCGGTTCCGGTGCATGGGCGGCCGGATTCGCGTGCTCAACCCTTTCCCCGGCGCGCGTTTTCGGCAAAACCCTTCGGTCCATGAACATCCTGCTGATCGGGTCCGGCGGCCGCGAGCACGCCCTCGCCTACGCCTTGTCGAAGAGCCCGCTCTGCGCGCGGCTGTTCACGGCGCCGGGCAATCCGGGCACGGCGCAGCACGGCGAGAACCGGCCCGATCTCGACGTGTCGGACCATGCGGCGGTGCGCGCCTTCTGCGAGGAGGCCGGCATCGGGCTCGTGGTGGTCGGGCCCGAGGCGCCCCTCGTCGCCGGGCTGGTGGACGATCTCGCGGCCGCCGGCATCCGCGCCTTCGGGCCGACGAGGGCCGCCGCGCAGCTCGAGGGCTCGAAGGGCTTCACCAAGGATCTCTGCGCCGAGTTCGGCATCCCCACCGCCGGTTTCGCGCGCTTCGACGCCCTCCAGCCGGCCCTCGACTATCTGCGGGAGACGGGCGCGCCGATCGTGGTCAAGGCCGACGGGCTCGCCGCCGGCAAGGGCGTCACCGTCGCCGAGACCCTCGACCAGGCGGAGGCCGCCGTGCGCGCGCTCTTCGCCGAGCCCGGTGCCGAGATCGTGATCGAGGAATGCCTGACCGGCGAGGAGGCGAGCTTCTTCGCGCTGTGCGACGGCACCCGCGCCATCCCGGTCGGCACGGCCCAGGACCACAAGCGCGTCTTCGACGGCGACCGGGGCCCCAACACGGGCGGCATGGGCGCCTATTCCCCCGCCACCATCCTCACCCCCGCCCTCGAGCGCGAGGTGATGGAGACGATCATCGCCCCGACGCTCGCCGGGATGCGGGCGCGCGGCATCCCCTTCAAGGGCATCCTCTATGCCGGGCTGATGCTGACGGCCGAGGGGCCCAAGCTCATCGAGTACAACACCCGCTTCGGAGACCCGGAGGCGCAGGTGCTGATGCCGCGCCTCGCCTCGGACCTCGTGCCCGCCCTGCTCTCGGCCTGCGACGGCGACCTCTCCGGCGTCGGCCTCGAATTCGACGACCGCAAGGCCGCGCTCACCGTGGTGATGGCGGCGGCGGGCTATCCGGGCACGGTGGTGCGCGGCTCGGAGGTGCGCGGCGTCGCGGAGGCGGCGGCCGGCGACGACGTGTTCGTGTTCCTCGCCGGCACCCGCGCCGAGGGCGGGCGCCTGCTCGCCGACGGGGGCCGGGTTCTCGCGGTCACGGCGCTCGGCGAGAGCGTGATGGAGGCGCAGGCGCGCGCCTACGCCGCCGTCGCCCGGCTCGACTGGCCGGAGGGCTTCTGCCGGCGCGACATCGGCAGCCGCGCGGTGGCGCGCGAGGTCGCCGGGGGCGGAATCTAGAGCGTTTCCCCGCCCGTCAGGCGGCGGCGGCCAGCTCGGAGTCGAGCAGGGCCGCGATCTCGGAGGCGGGTCGTGGCGGGCTGAACAGGAAGCCCTGCATCTGCTCGCAGCCCTCGGCCCGGATCGAGGCGAGCTGGGCCTCGGTCTCGATGCCCTCGACGAGGGTCGTGATGCCGAGATTGCCGCCGAGCCCCACCAGCGCCTTCAGGATCGCCCCCGCATCGCTGCGCTTCTCGGCGTCGCGCACGAAGGAGCGGTCGATCTTGATCTTGTCGAAGGGGAAGCGGCGCAGGTAGCTCAGGCTCGAGTAGCCGGTGCCGAAATCGTCCATCGAGATGCGGATGCCCGTGCGGCGCAGGAGGTGGAGCGTCTCCAGGTTCGACTCGGTGTCGTCGAGCAGCACGCTCTCGGTGATCTCGAGCTCCAGCCGCTCGGGCCGCATCCAGGCCGCGCTCAGCACGGTCAGCACGGTCTGGGCGAAGTTGCGTTGGCGCAGCTGCACGGCCGAGACGTTGACGGCGATGGTGATGTCCTCCGGCCACGCCGCCGCGTCCCGGCAGGCCTGGCTCAGCACCCATTCGCCGAGCGGCACGATCAGGCCGGTCTCCTCGGCCAGCGGGATGAAGGTCGCGGGGCTGATGAGCCCCTTCTCGGGATGGCGCCAGCGCACCAGCGCCTCGAGCCCGGTGACGCGACCCCGGCGCAGGTCGACCAGCGGCTGGTAGTGCAGCTCGAAGTTCCCCGCGACGAGGGCCTCGCGCAGCTCCCGCTCCAGCACCCGGCGGGCCTTGGCGTTCTCGTCCATGGCCGCCACGAAGACGCTCGCCGTGCCCCGGCCCGCACCCTTGGCATGGTAGAGCGCCACGTCGGCGTTCTTGAGAAGCCGCTCGATGTCGTCCGCCTCGCCCGTCGCCATGGCGACGCCGACGCTGGTGCCGATATCGAGCATCATCCCGTTGATCTCGTAGGACGCGCTGAGCGCCCGCACCAGACGATGCGCCAGCGCCAGCGCGCCGCCCTCGTCGGAGACCCGGTGGAGCACGGCGAACTCGTCCCCGCCCAGCCGGCCGATCACGTCGCCCTCGCGGACGTTGACGCGCAGCCGCTCGGCCACGGCCCGCAGCAGCTCGTCGCCGACGGCGTGGCCGTACATGTCGTTGACCGCCTTGAAGCGGTCGAGGTCGAGGCAGAGCAGGGCCACGCCGGGGCCCGCATCCTCGCGGCCGCGGCCGAGCATCTCGAGGCCCTTCTCGCGCAGGGCCGTGCGGTTCGGCAGGTCGGTCAGGCCGTCATGGCGCGCCATGTGGGCGATCCGGGCCTCGTTGCGGCGGCGCTCGGTGATGTCCTCGAAGGTCGAGACCCAGCCGCCGCCGTCCATGCGGCGGTAGATGATGGCGATCACCCGCCCGTCCGCGAGCTCGCGGTGGGAGGGGACGCCGAGCACGTCGGCGAGCGCGAGGCGCGTGCCCTCGCAGAGGCTGTCGACGGTGACGTCCTTGCGGTAGGTGCCCTGCCCGACCAGGACCTCGCAGATCTCCCACTGGGTCATGCCGCTTCTGATCGCGCCCGCCGTGAGCCCGAAGATCTCGCGGTAGCGGGCGTTGCAGACCACCAGCCGCGAGGCGGCGTCGAACATGCACAGCCCCTGGGTCATGTTCGCGAGGGCCGCGTCGAAACGGTGGAGCTGCTCGCCGAGCTCCTCGTTCGACTGCTGGAGGTCCCGCAGGGCCGCCGCCAGGGCGTCCCGCGTCCGGCGATGCTCGGTGACGTCGCTGCACACGCCCCGGAAGCCGAGGAAGATCCCCTCCGTCGAGAAACGGGGCTCGCCGCTGACCTTGAACCAGCGCGTGCCGCCGTCGGGATGGTCGTAGGGGTAGTCGAAGTCTCGGAATTCGCGGCGGCTGGCGACCGCGTCCCGATAGGGCCGCCAGAAGGTCTCGTCGGCGGTGTTGCTGGCGATGGCTTCGCGGCTGCGCCCGATCAGGGCCTCGACCGGCTGGCCGAGCACGCCCTCGGCACCGGCGGAGAGGTAGACGAGCCGCGAGGACTCGTCCGTCTCCCAGAACCAGTCGGAGCTGATCGCGCTGAAATTGTCCAGGAGTTTTGCGGGCATCGAACCACCGGATCGGTTCTCTCATCAATGGCTCAGATGGCTTAACAAACTTCGATCCCTGGAAGGCGGCGGCCCGTCTTGATAAAGAAAGACTTTCCGCAACTTCTATCAGGTGATCGTTCCCGCGCGGTTGTTCGCGCTCAAGTGCATGATAGTGTACAAAGTGATTCTGCCGAACGGGAGCTTGAGGACGCATGGACCAGGACCTGTTTCCGGGTTTCGAATCCCTCTGGATCGACGGCCCCTGGGGCCGCGCCTTCGCGCGGGCCGGCGGATCGCCCGACGCGCCCCCGCTCCTGCTGCTGCACGGCTTCCCCGAGAGCCACGCGATGTGGCACCGCCTCGCCCCGGCCCTGGCCCGCGACCGCCGGGTGATCTGCCTCGACCTGAAGGGCTACGGCTGGTCCTCGGCCCCGGAGGGCGATGCCGCCCACGACACCTATTCCAAGCGGACCCTCGGCCGCGAGGCCGTCGCGCTGATGGAACAGCTCGGGCATGTCCATTTCGCGATCGCCGGGCACGACCGGGGGGCGCGCGTCGCCTACCGGCTCGCCCTCGACGAGCCGGGCCGGGTCTCGCGCCTCGCCCTCCTCGACGTGGTGCCGACCCTCGTCCAGTGGGAGCGCATCGAGGCGCATCCCGGCCTGAACGCGCATTGGCGCTTCCTGGCCGAGCCGGCCCCAGGCCCGGAGACGGAGATCGGCCGGGACGCGGACGCCTATTTCGAGGGGCTCATGCGGCTCTGGTCGGGGCGCGGCGACCTCTCGGCCTTCGATCCCCGCGCGCTGCGTCTCTACCGGCAGGCCTGGGGCGTGCCCGAGCGCGTCCATGCCATGTGCGAGGACTACCGGGCCGGGGCCGGTCCCGACCGCGCGGCGGACGCCGCCGACCTCTCCGCCGGGCGCATCCTGGCGATGCCGGTCCTGGTGCTGGCGAGCGACGCCTATCTCGACAGGGACAAGCCCGAGACGGCGCTCGCCGCCTGGCGGCGGACCTTCGCGCCGAAGGCCGAGGGCGCGCAGATCGCCTCCGGGCATTTCATGGCGGAGGAGAACCCCGAGGCCGTGCTCGCCGCGCTGGCGCCCTTCCTCGCCGGCTGACCCGCCCCGAATCGGGACAGCGCCGGGGCGAAACGGAAAAAGCCGTGCCGCGCCGGGCCGGAAACGGCTGGTTCACCGCTTGCTGTACAGTGCGGGATATCGAGGGCCGTCCCGCGCGAGGCGAGGCGCCCCGGCCTTTCGGGAAAGACCGCATGTCCGCCTGGATCCGCTTCGTCGGCACGATTTCCGGCCATTTCCGCCGGGGCCGCAGCGCCCTCTACCGCAGCCTCCAGCCCGACCTGTCGCGCCTCAGGGTCTGCGATCTCGGCGGCTCGCGCCATTTCTGGGAGGCGATGCCGAAGGACCTCGTGCCCTCCGACCTGACCCTCCTCAACGTCGCCGACGACGGCCAGTCGCGCAGCCATACCGGCGGCTTCGACGACCTCAAGGTCGTGCTCTACGACGGCCAGCACATCCCCTACCCGGACGGCCATTTCGACGTGGTGATCTGCAACTCGGTGATCGAGCACGTTCCCCTCGACCAGCGCGAGCAGCTCTGCCGGGAGATCCGCCGGGTGGCGAAATACTACTTCGTCCAGACGCCAGCCTACGCCTTCCCCATCGAGCCGCATTTCGTCTTCCCGGCCCTGCACTGGATGCCGCGCGCGCTCGGCCGCCGCTTCGTGCCGCTGGGGGTCTGGGCGCTGATGAACCGCCCGACCCGCGAGAAGATGGACGCCTATTTCGACGAGGTGCACCTGCTCACCCGCCGCGACGTGGCCGCCCTGCTGCCGGGGGCGACCATCGCCAGCGAGCGGGCGCTCGGCCTGGTGAAGTCCTACACCGCCCACGGTCCGGGCGCGGCGGCCTGAGTTTGGTGGCCGCCGGCCCGATTCTCGGGCCGGCGGCGTTCGCCGCATGGGCGGCGGCGCGCGGTCGCGCTTGCCGCCGACGCGGGTGAGGGCGCGCCTTGCTTCCGGTGGCGGTGACTCAGTCCCGCCTGTCGCGAAAGAACGCGCGCAGCATCTCCCCGGCTTCCGCCTCGCGCAGGCCCCCGTAGACCTCCGGCGCGTGGTGGCAGGTGGGCTGGTTGAAGACCCGCGCCCCGTGCTCGACCCCCCCGCCTTTCGGGTCGAAGGCCGCGAAGTAGAGGCGCCGGATGCGCGCCAGCGCGATCGCCCCCGCGCACATCGGGCATGGCTCCAGGGTCACGTAGAGATCGCAGCCCGTCAGGCGCTCGTCGCCGACCGCCGCGCAGGCCGCGCGGATGGCGAGGATCTCCGCATGCGCCGTCGGATCCCGCGAGGCGCGCGGGCTGTTGCCGGCGGCCGCCAGCAGCACCCCGTCGCGGACGACGACCGCGCCCACCGGCACCTCCCCGGCGGCGGCGGCGCGGCGGGCCTGATCGAAGGCGAGGCCCAAGGGATCGAAGGGAGGCGGCGGGGCGGACACGTCCACGCTTCTAGAGTCTGTCGGGCGCTTTCAGAAGCACCCGACAGACTCTCGGTCCTTCGTTCTCCCGTCTGTCCGGACGGAGAACCGGGACCCACTTCTCCTGGACATACTCCAGGCGCTCGGCGCTTCGGCGGAAACGTCGCCCTGCCCGATCGCTCCGGGTTCCGCCGCGCGGGCATGTAAAATCCCGGAACATTCCGCGCGGGTCGGCTGTTTCTGTCCCACGAAGCGGCGCCGCCGCAGAAGAAACGAAGGACAAGTCGCCATGAGCAGCACCACGGACAAGATCAAGGGCCTCGCCAACGAAGCTGCCGGCAACGTCAAGCAGGGCGTCGGCAAGATGACGGGCAACGAGAAGCTCGAGGCCGAGGGCAAGGCTCAGGAACTGAAGGGCGACGCCCAGAAGAAGGTCGGCGAGACCAAGGACGTCATCAAGGACAAGACCGGCCTCTGAGCGGCCTCCGCGCCGGGCAGGACCGAAGTGTCCGGCCCGGCCGTCGCGCAAATTCTCATCGCAGCAGAGCGGAGAGCATCATGATCGGTTGGGCCATCACCTTCCTCGTCGTCGCGCTGGTCGCGGCGCTGCTCGGCTTCGGCGGCATCGCCGGCACGGCCGTGGAAGCCGCCAAGATCGTCTTCTTCGTGGCCATCGCGCTGTTCGTCATCTCGGCGGTGTTCGGGGCGATGCGCGGGCGCGCCCCGCGACTCTGACGAACTCATCCTCGCCACGAGCGGACGAGGCGGCCCCCCCCTCGGGGCCGCCTTTTTCCGTTCCGGCGGCCGAGGCTCCTCGCGCCCGTCCACCCGCTCTGGTATGGGGCGCGCATGAGCGACATGACTGAGACCGGCGCCGGCGCGCCGCCGGACGAGCCGGCCGATACCCCCTCGTCCTCGCAGCCGTGGTCCCCGGCCACCGACGCGACGACGCACGAGCAGGCCCCCGCCGGGAAGGCGCCGCCCAAGCGCAAGGCCCCGGCCCGGCCCGTGAAGGCCGCGCCGGTTGCCGAGAGCGAGGCCGCGCCGCATCCCGCCGACGGCGACCTCGCCGGGTCCGCGGCCTCGTCCGGGGAGGAGCCCGAGGATACCGTGGCGGCTCCCGAAACGGCGGCCCCCGAGACCTTCGAGGGCGAGCGCATCGCCAAGGCCATCGCGCGGGCCGGCATCGCCTCCCGCCGCGACGCCGAGGAGATGATCCGCGAGGGCCGCGTCACCCTCAACGGCGCGGTGATCGACTCGCCCGCGCTCAACGTCACCGAATCCGACCGCATCACCGTCGACGGCGAGCCGCTGCCGGCGCGCGAGCGCACCCGGCTCTGGATCTTCCACAAGCCGCGCGGCCTCGTCACCACGGCCCGCGACCCGGAAGGGCGCCAGACCGTGTTCGAGGCGCTGCCCGAGGAGATGCCCCGCGTGGTGGCGGTGGGCCGGCTCGACATCAACACCGAGGGGCTGCTGCTGCTGACCAACGACGGCGGCCTCGCCAAGGTCATCGCCCATCCCGACACCGGCTGGCTGCGCCGCTACCGGGTGCGCGCGCATGGCGAGACCACGCAGGTCGAGCTCGACCGCCTGCGCAAGGGCGTCACCGTCGACGACATGGAATACGGGCCCGTCGAGGCGACCCTCGACCGCGTGCAGGGCGACAACCTCTGGATCACCCTCGGCCTGCGCGAGGGCAAGAACCGCGAGGTCAAGCGCATCCTCGAGCATCTCGGGCTCTCGGTGAACCGGCTGATCCGCCTGTCCTTCGGGCCGTTCCAGCTCGGGGAGCTGGAGGTCGGCCTCGTCGAGGAGGTGCGCACCAAGGTGCTGAAGGAGCAGCTCGGCCGCAGCCTCTCCGAGGCGGCGGGCGTCGATTTCGACAGCGCCGTGCGCGAGCCCGTCGCCCCGTTCGGCTCGCCGAAGGCCGCCGCCCGCGGGTCCGAGGCGCCTCCCGCCCGGCAGCGCCGCGACGCGCCCTCCGGCGATCGCCGGCCGCGCGGCGCCCCCGCCGCTCCGGCCAAGCCCGCGCGCGTGCCCACCGGCGGCGCCGGCCCCGGCCCGCGCCGTTCGGTCTGGCGCTCCGCCGACGAGACCGAGGCGGCGGCCGGGTTCGTGCGGCCGTCCAAGCCCCCGCGCCGGGGCGCCGATCCGAAGGCCGAGCGCGCCGTGGCGGCCGAGCGTGGCCGCGAGCGCGTCGGCGCGATCAAGACCGGCGAGCGCCGGGTGGTGGTGGAGCGCCTGAAGGCGAGCCCCCCCGAACCCGTGGCGGAGCCCCATCGCCGCACCCGTTTCCGCAAGAGCGGCGACGAGGCCCCGCGCGGCGGGGACATGCCCCGGAGCGGCGCGCGCGAGGAGCGGCCTTCGCGCGGCGCCTCCTCCGGCGAGCGTCCGTCCCGCCCTCCGGTCCGCTCGCGCGATGCCGGCGGCGAGCGCGCGGAAGGCGGGCGCCCGGCGGCCCGGCCCTTCCGCTCGTCCGACAAGCCGTCCGGCGGCGGCGGCAGGTCCTTCGGTGAGAAGCCCTTCGGCGGGGCCAAGCCCGGACGTTCGGCGGGACCGCGCTCCGAGGGCGATCGGGCGGGCTCCGGCCGCGACGATCGCGCCGGTTCCGGCAAGGAAGGCGGCTATCGCGGCGGCGGCAAGCCCGGCTTCAAGGGAGCGGCCGGAGCAGGCGCTTCCAAGGGAGGCGGGTTCAAGTCCGGCGGCTTCAAGGGCCCGCGCGATCAGGGCGAGCGCCCGCGCAGTGGCGGCGGCGGCCGTCCGCCCGGCGGATCGGGACGCACCGGGGGCCCGAGTCGGCCGGGCGGTTCCGGCGGCCGCTCCGGGGGCGGGCGTCCGCCCCGCGCCGGCCGCTAGGCGGATCCCGTGAGGATCGTCGGCGGCGCCCTCAAGGGGCGCCGGCTCGCGGGGCCGCGCACGGACGCGATCCGTCCGACCTCCGACCGGCTGCGCGAGGCGCTCTTCAACGTGCTCGCGCATGCCTATGCCGACGCCGTCGACGGGGCGCGTGTGCTCGATCTCTTCGCCGGCACCGGGGCTCTGAGCTTCGAGGCGATCTCGCGCGGGGCGGCCTACGCGCTCCTCGTGGACGAGGGATCGGAGGCGCGCGCGCTCATCCGCGAGAACATCGAGGCGCTGGGCCTGGAGGGCGCGACGCGCCTGTTCCGGCGCGACGCCGGAAAGCTCGGTGCCTCCGGCCCGAGCGGCCGCTTCGATCTCGTCTTCTGCGATCCGCCCTACGGGCGCGACCTCGCCCCGCGCGCCCTCGTCTCGGCCGCCGCCGGAGGCTGGCTCTCGCCGGACGCGCTGGTGATCGTCGAGGAGGCCGCGAGCGCCGCCCTCGTCCTGCCGCCGGCCTTCTCCGAACTGGAGCGGCGGAGCTACGGCGAGACGGTGGTGGCGATCGCCCGCTACGCGGAAGGCTGATCGGCGTCGAAATGCGCCGCGAGCCAGACCGTCGCCCGGTTCGCGTCGGTGGCCTCGATCCGGTGCCGGCGGCGGGGGGCGATGAAGAGGTGGTCGCCGGGGTTCAGCGCCCTCGGGCCTGGCTCGTCGGCGAAGCGCAGCACGGCCGAGCCCGACAGCAGGACGACCCATTCGGCCTGGGGCTGGTCGTACCAGAAGCTCGGCGGGCTCGCCTGCCCCGTCGAGACGATGCGCTCGATCCGCACGCCCCGCCCCGCCGCGAGGAGGCCGACGATCTCGTCCGGCGCGGAAGCCGGCAGGTCCGCGAAGAGGTTGCCGTCCGCCACGCTCATGTCCCCAGCCGGTTGTCCTGCGATCGCGCCGACCGCCATCGCCCGCTATCGAAGCGGTTCCGCCTTTGGCGCCTGCGCGGACGCCAATGGCCGCTCCAGCACCATGCTCACCTGCTCGGGCAGGCTGGCGATCACGCCGAGATAGGCGAGGGCCGCCGCATCCGGATGCCGCCTCTTGCTCTCCCAGTTCCTGAGCGTATCGACATCCAGGGCATAGCGAAGAGCGAACTGCTCCTGGGTCAATCCGAGACGCTCGCGCAGGGCGCGAACGTCGACCTCCGGACGATCCAGTCGGGACGCGCGGCAGCCGGCCTCGCCCAGTTCACGGGCCATGGCACCCTCGTCCTCGACCGTCGGCACGCGGGCGACGGCGCGCCCCTTGTCGAGCATCTCCTCGATCACCCGCTTCGCCTTCAGGAGAGTCAGGCCCCGCTTAGCCAGGGCCAGCGTCGCCGGGACCGTCAGGACCTCCCGCGCCGTCCGGTTCGGGCTCAGGGACAGGATCAAGGGTGAACCTGAGGCGACGCGGGGTACGTCCCGGATTGGCCCCAGACGTCCGAGCCGCTCCTTCAACGACGATTTCATCGTAGCCGGTCTCCTTGAGAGCCCATTGCGCCAACTGGCGCAGCCTGGCGTGACCCAGGGTGTTCCTGCCCGTGTCGGAGTGGATGTGCAGCCCGGAAAGCCGCAACCCGCCACCGACTTCCCGCACTTCGGCCATCACATGCACGATGCCGTGCGGAGTGATGATCCGAACCGTCACGACGGTGTCGTCCGAGAGCCCGTCCTCTCGGAACTCGAACGTCACGGTGCTTGGATCCCACGCCATTGTTATCTGCCATTGGCACGGTTGTTTCAAGGACTGCGGCGGGCCCGCCTGTCCGGAGTGCCGGGCTTCGCCCCCTCGCCCGGAACGATACCCTCCCCTCAGCGCCGCCCGAACAGGCGCTCGATGTCGGAGAGCTTCAGCTCCACGAAGGTCGGGCGGCCGTGGTTGCACGAGCCCGAGAGCGGCGTCGCCTCCATCTCGCGCAGCAGCGCGTTCATCTCCTCGGGCCGCAGCCGCCGCCCGGCCCGGATCGAGCCGTGGCAGCTCATGCGCGAGAGGATCGCGTCGAGGCGGCGGGCCAGCGGTCCGCCCTCCTCCGAGGCGGTGCCCTCCTCCGCGCCGCTCTCGTCCAGCGCGTCGAGGATGTCGGCGACGAGGGCCTTGGCGGAGGCCCCCGACAGCGCTGACGGCACCGCGCGCACCAGCACGGCGCCGGGCCCGAAGGCTTCGAGCGAGAGGCCGAGCCGGTCGAGATCGGGGGCGGCGGCGACGAGCCGGGCGGCGTCCGCGGGGGCCATCTCGACCACGTCGGGGATCAGCAGCCCCTGGCGCGGGATGCCGCCGGCCGCCCGCTCGCGCTTCAGCCGCTCGTAGACGAGGCGCTCATGCGCCGCGTGCTGGTCCACCAGCACGATGCCGTCGCGGGTCTGGGCGAGGATGTAGGTCTCGTGGAGCTGGGCGCGGGCGGCCCCGAGCGGCGCGCCGTCGAGCCCGTCCTCCTCGCCCTGGGCGCGGATATCGGCGGAGGGCGGGGCGAGCGCATCCTCGAAACGCGCCTGCGCGCCCTCCCCCAGGCCGAGCCGATCGTCCAGGCCCTGCCGATCCTCGCGCATCCCCCGGAAGCCGGCCGGCGCGCCGACCGAGGGCAGGCCAGGGCTGAAGCGTGCGCCCTCGCGATGCGGCCCCGACCATCCCGCCCCGGAAAAGGCTGCGGGCCGCAGGGCCTCCAGGGTCCGGGCGGCGCCGGTGGTCGCAGAGCGGGCGCCCCCCCGGCGCAGGGCGTCGTGGATGGCGCTGACCACCAGCGCGCGCACCAGCCCCGGATCGCGGAAGCGTACCTCCGTCTTCGCCGGATGCACGTTGACGTCGACGAGGCCGGGATCGCAGGCGATCGACAGCCCCAGCACCGGGTGCCGGTCGGAGGCCATGGTGTCGGCATAGGCGCCGCGCACCGCCGAGAGCAACAGCCGGTCGCGCACCGGGCGGCCGTTGACGCTGAAATGGATATGGGTCCCCGCCCCCCGGTGATAGGTCGGCAGGCCGGTGAAGCCCGAGAGCGAGAAGCCCTCGCGGGCCATCTCCACGGGCAGCGCGTTGGCGGAGAACTCCGCCCCCAGCACGGCGGAGAGCCGGCGCAGCACCGCGTCCGGACTCTCGCCCATCTCGGCGGGAAAGACGAGGGGCGTGCCTCCGTCGCTCCTCAGGCTGAAGCGGATGCCGGGCTTGGCCAGCGCCAGCCGGCGGACGATGTCGGCGACGGCGGCGGTCTCGGCCCGGTCCGACTTCAGGAACTTGAGCCGCGCGGGGGTGGCGGAGAAGAGATCCGCGACCTCGACGCGGGTGCCGCGCGCGGCCGGCGCCGGACGGACCTCGCCCTTGCGGCCGGCATCCACGGTGAGGCCGGCGCCGCTCTCGGCATCGGCCGTGCGGCTCACGATGGAGAGCCGCGCCACGGCGCCGATGGAGGGCAGGGCCTCGCCGCGAAAGCCGAGGGAGTCTATGCGCGCGAGATCCCCCTCGGGCAGCTTGGAGGTGGCGTGGCGCTCGACCGCGAGCGCCAGATCCTCAGGGCTCATGCCGGCGCCGTCGTCGACGACGCGGATCAGCCGGCGGCCGCCTGCCTCGATGCCGATCTCGATGCTGCCCGCGCCGGCGTCGACGGCGTTCTCGACCAGTTCCTTGACGGCGGAGGCCGGCCGCTCGACCACCTCGCCGGCCGCGATCCGGTCGACGAGCACCGCGTCGAGGCGGCGGACCGGGCGGTGCGGCATGAACATTGCCTGATTGGGCGCGAGAGGATGGCGCGCGACTATAAACACCGATACGGTGTCGATCCATCGCGTACCGCACGAGCCCGCAAGCGCCAGGCCATGGCGCGGCATGCGGCGTTTTGTTGCGGCCCGGTGACACGTCCGCGGGAACGTGATCATCCGCCGCCGGAAACCTATTTACGAAGTGTATTCAAGAGCGCCAGGTGGGCGGGCCGCATCCGGTCGCCCGGATGCGTGTGCAACCTCAGACTTCAGCGCGCCGCCTCAAAGCCGGCGCGCTTTTTTGTTGGCGCGACCTTCGCCGGAAAGCGGATGCAGGACGGTGCGCGGGCGCACCCGGCGGGCGATCCGCCGCCCGCGCGCGAGGCCCGGAATCGGGCCGGCGGACCCCTTCCGGCCTGTCCTCAGGCGACGCCCGAGCGCAGCAGGTCGTGGTAGTGCAGCAGCCCCACCGGGCGCCCGTCCTCGACCACGACGAGGGCGGTGATCTTCATGCTCTCCTGGATCTCGAGCGCCTTGGCGAGCAGGGTCTCGGGCCCGACCGTGCGGGGCTTCGTGCTCATCACCGCCTCGACGTTGAGGGCGTCGAGGTCGTTGCGGAAGATGTTGCGGCGGATGTCGCCGTCGGTGACGATGCCCGCGAGCCGTCCGTCCGCCTCTACGACCAGCACCGAGCCGAAGCCCTTGGCGTCGATCTCGGCGATGGCCGCGCGCATGGGCGTGCCGCGCGGGACCACCGGCATCTGGCCGCCCCCATGCATGACCTCGCGGACCTGGCGCAGGGAGGCGCCGAGCCGGCCGCCGGGATGGTAGATGCCGAACTCGCGGGCCGAGAAGCCGCGCGCTTCGAGCAGCGCCACGGCGAGGGCGTCGCCGAGGGCGAGCTGCATGGCGGTGGAGGTGGTCGGCGCCAGCCCGTTGGGACAGGCTTCCCTGGCCTTCGGTAGCGTCAGGCAGACATCCGCCTCCCGGCCCAGCGTCGAGCCGGTGTTGGAGGTGATCGCCACGAGGCCGACCCGGTAGCGCCGGGCGTAGCCGATGATGTCGGCGAGCTCGGTGGTCTCGCCCGACCAGGAGAGGGCCACCACCACGTCCTCCGGCTGCACCATGCCGAGGTCGCCGTGGCTGGCCTCGGCCGGATGGACGTAGAGGGCCGGCGTGCCGGTGGAGGCCATCGTCGCCGCGATCTTGCGGCCGATATGGCCGGACTTGCCCATGCCGGTGAGAATGACCCGCCCGCGCGCCCCGGAGATCAGGGCGACCGCCGCTGTGAAGGCGTCTCCCAGGCCGTTGCCGACCGCCTCCATCAGGCAGGCGAGGCCGTCGCGCTCGGTGCCGATGGTGCGCAGGGCCGAGGCCACCGCCGGGGCGTGATGCGCCTCTCCTCGATCCGCGTCCTCGACCCGCTGTGCGAGAGCCATGCCCGGTCGTCTCCCTGGTCCGGCGCCAGTGTCCGTCTCTTCGGCGCCGTCCTTGGCCGGCGAATGTGGTGGCAACGGGGCCGGAGACGGGACCGGGCGCGCCCCGCGTTGACGGCCCATTAACCACGTCCGGCATAGATCCGTTAACCATGGGTCGAAGGCCGCTCCCCGGCTTGTCGCCGGCCCGTCCGGGAGACGACCGTCGGTGAAGGGGCTTGGGCCGAGCGCGAGGGGATTCGAGGCGGCCCGCGCCGTGCCCGCCCTCTCCCTGCTCGCCCGCCCCTTATTCGTCCTCGCCGTCGGGGCCGCGCTCGCCCCTCTGCCCGCCCTTGCCCAGTCCCCCGGCTTCGATGCCACCGCGCCGTTGCCCGGCAATCCCGGCCGTGGACAGGTCCAGGGGAGCAACGGCCTGCCGGCGCTGCGCGCGAATTCCGGCGGAGGCGATGCGGCCTCCGGCGATCCCCCTCCTCCCGGCCTGCGCAGCGGGCTCTCGGGCGCCGGGCTCTCGGGCGCGCAACTGAGCGGGCTCGACACGCAGGTCCGCTCCGGCGGCGCGCGCACGGGCGGGGCCGGCAGCGCCAACACGGCGCCGACGAGCCTGCTGCGCCTGCGCGCCGCTCCTCCGCGCCGCATCGGATTGTCGACCCGGCGCATCACCCGCGAGGCCACGCAGGTCTCCCCCACGGCGCTGAGGCTCTCGCCGGTGGTGCAGGCGCCGGTGGTCGGCGTGCCGCTCCCCGTCGCGGCGTCGACGCTGGGCCTCATCACCCCCGGCGCGCTGCTCGGCAATGCGCTGCGCCGGCCGGCACCCGTCGACAGCGCCTACGCGCCCCTCGGGCTGAGGCTCGGCAGCTTCACGGTGCTGCCGGCCTTCACGCAGTTCGTCGGCTACGATTCGAACCCCGACCAGACGACGCCCCGCGCGGCGAAGGGCTCGGCGGCGCTGCGCAGCGAGGGCGAGGTCGCCTTCCGCTCGGACTGGTCTGCGCACGAGCTCGCGGGCGAATTGCGCGGCGGCTATTCGAGCTTTCCCGAGACCGATCAGGCGAGCCGCCCCAACGGGGCCGGCAGCGTGCGCCTGCGCCTCGACGCCAACCGCGACCTCCGGTTCGACGTCGAGGGCCGCTTCCTGGTGGACACCCAGCGCGCCGGCAGCCCCGATCTCCAGGCTGCCGTGGTCAGCCGGCCGATCGTGGCCACCTACGGCACCTCGGTGGGCGCGACGCAGAGCTTCAACCGGTTGCAGGTGTCCCTGCGCGGCTCCGTCGACCGCTCGGAATTCGAGGACGCGCGGCTCTCCAACGGTCAGACCGTGATCCAGAGCGACCGCAACATGAACCAGTACTCCTTGCGCCTGCGCACGGCCTACGAGATCTCGCCCGTCGTCACGCCCTTCGTCGATCTGCTCGCCGACACACGCATCTACGACAGCCGGCGCGACCAGAACGGCGTGCGCCGCGACTCGGACGGGGTCGCGATCACGGCGGGCGCCTCCTTCGCGCTGACCCGCTTCCTTACCGGCGAGGTCTCGGCCGGGATCCAGCACCGCAGCTATGTCGACCCGACCCTCAAGGCCATCGACGCGCCGCTCGTCAACGCCGCGCTGATCTGGTCGGCGAGCCCGCTCACCACGGTCCGCTTCAACGCCGTCACCGGCGTGACCGAGACCTCCGTCGCCGGGTCGAGCGGCGTCCTCACCGACGCCGTGACGCTGGAGGTGCAGCACGACCTGCTGCGCAACCTCTCGATCACGCTGGGCGGGGCGCTGCTCAGCAACGACTACCAGGGCGCGCGCATCAAGGAGACCGGCTTCTCCGCCACCGCCCGGCTCGACTACCGCTTCAACCGCTGGCTGACCTTCCGCGGCTCCTACATCTATCAGGAGATCAACAGCTCCTCGGCCGGATCGAGCTTTTCGGACAACACCGTCCTGTTCGGGTTGCGGGTGAACCCTTGAGCGCCCTCCGCCGAAGGGGATGCCGGTTCGGCGCGCGCGTGCGCGGCACGACAGGAGCTTCAAGACAGGAACTTGGAGACGCGATCCGTCGCAGTGCTATCGGATGCGGCTCTAAGCGCGCCTGATCTCGGCGAGCACGATCAGGCCCGCCGTCACCAGGAAGGCGACGGCGACGAGGCTCGGCGCCCGGTAGCTGCCGAAGGCGTCCCGCATCAGGCCGCCGACCACGGGGCCGATCACCTGCCCGACCCCGAAGCTCGCGGTCATCAGGGCGAGCGGCCGGGCCGCGCCGCCCGCCCGGACCCGCGCGGCGTCGAAGCCCAGCGCCGTCAGCGGCACGAAGGTGCCCCCGAGCAGCACCGCCGCGAGAAGCACGCCCGCCCAGGACGGCCACAGCACGCTCGCCGCGACGCCGACCGCCTCGACCCCGCAGGCGAGGGCGTAGGCGGCCAGCGTCCCGATCCGCCGGGCGGCGGCGCGCCAGAGGAAGACCGAGGGCGCGGAGGCCAGCCCGACGCTGAGCCACAGCGCCGGCTCGAAGCTGCGCAGCGCCGGATCGGCGCGGGCGATGGCCACCAGGAAGGTCGCGGTGATGACATAGCCGAAGCCGAACAATCCGTAGGACAGGATCAGCGGGCCGAGCGGCCGCCCGTCGCCGCGATCGGCCGCCCTCGCCCGCGCCGCGCCGGGCTCGTCCGAAGGGATCAGCAGGGCCGCCACGCCGAGCCCCGCGAGGCTCGCCAGCCCGCAGGCGAACCAGAGGCCGTGCCAGCCGACGCCCGCCATCTCCAGCGCCGGCACCAGGATCCCGGAGAGCGCGATGCCGATGCCGGGGCCCGCGAAATACAGGGCCGAGAGGCCGGGGCGCCCGCGCGCGGCGAGCTGGTCGAGGACGAGGGCCGCGCCGAAGACGAAGGCCAGGGCGCTGGCGACACCGCTGAGGAAGCGCAGCACCGCGAAGGCGGCAAGGCCGTCGGCGAGGCCCATCGCCCCCGTGGTGAGCGCGCTGGCCAGCAGCGCGCCGAACATCCAGGTCCGGCGCCGGCCCGGCAGGCCGGGCAGCGCCACCAGCAGCGCGCCGAGAAGATAGCCGACGAAATTCGCCGCTGCGATCAACCCGGCGGCGCTGCCCGAGAGGCCGAGCGCCTCCTGCATCGCCGGCAGGATCGGGGTGTAGACGAAGCGGCCGATGCCCATCGCGACGGCGAGCACCGTCATGCCGCCGAGGGCGGCGGGATAGGCCCCCGCCTGCCGGGGCGCTTCGCCGGCGGGGCTCACGCGCGGCCCGCGCGCGCATCGGACCTCACGGGGCGATGCCCCATGAGGTGTCGGCTCATCGCGCGAGCGCCAGGGACGCGCCGGACTTCGACAGGGCGCCCTCGAGGCTGCCGCCGGCCTGGCGCAGGCGCCCGGCCACCGTGCCGCCGGGCTGGTAGAGATAGACCTCGCCGTCGCGGTAGTCCCAGGCCGTGACCTTGGCGAGATCCTTGTTCGGGCAGCCCGAGGCGGTGGCCTTGTAGAGGTCGAGGGCCGGGGCGCTCGACAGCGAGACCTTGCAGGTGCCGCCCGTGGCGTCGCGCGCGTTCCAGGAGCCGACCACCGAGGAGCGGCCCGTCGTCACCACCGGCGGCGGCGGGGCGGGGGGCACCACGGGCTCGGCGATCACGGCGGTGCCGGGGGCCACGGCGACGGCGCCCGGCGCGGAGGGGGGCGCCCCGTCCGGGGCCGCCGCGACGCCGGGCGGCGGCGCCAGCGGGGCGGTCGTGACGGTCCCCGAGGGCAGCGGCGTCACTGGCTCGACCATTGCGACCTGGGGCCCCGCCCGGCGGCTCGGGCCCTCGAGGCGCGAGGAGGCGCAGGCGCCGAGGCTCGCGGCGAGCGCGATGACGGCGGCGGTCGACAGCAACGGACGCGGCATGGACAACACTTCCCCTCGCGCGCTCCCGGCAGGCTCGATGCCCGGAGCAGCTTCGGCGGACTGCCTCGGGGGGAATTGCGCTGCCCGCAAGGCGGTGCGGGCGGCAAGCGCGGCGGGAGCCGCCTTTCGGGCCGAGTGTGGCCGGCGCGCCGCACCGGCCCCGGAGGCCGTCCTCAGACCTCGCGGAAGACCATCATCTTCTTGATCTCGGCGATGGCCTTCGCCGGGTTGAGGCTCTTCGGGCAGGTGTTGGCGCAGTTCATGATCGTGTGGCAGCGATACAGCCGGAAGGGATCGTGCAGGGCGTCGAGGCGCCCGCCCGTGCCCTCGTCGCGGCTGTCGATCAGCCAGCGATAGGCCTGGAGCAGCGCCGCCGGCCCTAAGAACTTGTCGCCGTTCCACCAGTAGCTCGGGCAGGAGGTGGTGCAACAGGCGCACAGGATGCACTCGTAGAGCCCGTCGAGCTGGGCGCGGTCCTCCGGCGTCTGCTTCCACTCGCGCTCGGGGGCCGGCGTGTCGGTCTGGAGCCAGGGCTCGACGGAGGCGTGCTGGGCGAAGAAGTTCGTCAGGTCCGGGACGAGGTCCTTCAGCACCGGCATGTGCGGCAGCGGGTAGATCTTCACCGCGCCGGTCTTGGCCTTGAGATGCTCGCGGCACTCGTCGATGCCCATGGTGCAGGCGAGCGTGTTCTGGCCCTCGATGTTCATGGCGCAGGAGCCGCAGATGCCCTCCCGGCAGGAGCGCCGGAAGACCAGCGTCGGATCGATCTTGTTCTTGATCCAGAGCAGGGCGTCGAGGACCATCGGCCCGCAATCGTCGCGGTCGACCTGATAGGTGTCGATGCGCGGGTTCTGCCCGTCGTCGGGGTTCCAGCGGTAGATGCGGAACTCCTGGAGGTTCTTGGCTCCCGTCGTCGCGGGCCAGGACTTGCCCTCGGTGATGCGGGAGTTTTTGGGGAGTGCAAACTCGGCCATGGCGCTCGCGTCAGTTGATGCAGGATGCCGAGGTCACGCGGCCGTCCCGCGCGAAGCGGACGGTCAGGCGGTTCGGCCGGAAATCGAAGGTCACCGGGCATTCCTCGCAGGCGATGCGGGTGTCCGGGCCGGGCGTGAGAGCGGCGCGCGCCTCCTCGACGGGGCGGCCGACGAAGCGTTGGGCGGCGGCCGCCCCGCAGGGATCGGCGGCGGGGCCGGCGGCCGAGGCGGGAGCCGCCCCGAGCATCGCCACGGCCGCCGCTCCGATCCTCGCGAGGCGAAGCGGCATCAGTACACCCGCGCCTTCGGCTCGATGTACTGGATCTCGTTCGACATCGTGTAGGTGTGGACCGGACGGTAATCGATCGTGACCCGATGCGAGGTCTCGTCGAGCCAGGAGAGGGTGTGCTTCATCCACTCCTTGTCGTTGCGGTCGGGGAAGTCCTCGCGAGCATGCGCCCCGCGGCTCTCCTTGCGGTTGGCCGCCGATTCCATCGTGACCACGGCCTGGCCGATGAGGTTGTCGAACTCGAGCGTCTCGAGGAGATCGGTGTTCCAGATCAGCGAGCGGTCGGTGACGCGGATGTCGGCGGCGGCGTTCCAGACCTTGTGGATCAGGCCCTTGCCCTCTTCCAGCACCTCGCCGGTGCGGAAGACGGCGCAGTTGTTCTGCATGGTCTTCTGCATGTCGAGGCGCAGCTCTGCCGTCGGCGTGCCGCCGTCGGCGTAGCGGAAGCGGTCGAGCCGGCCGAGGGCCTTGTCGGCCGAGCCCTTGGGCAGCTCCGGCTGGCGCCCGCCCGCCTCGACGATCTCGGCGCAGCGCTGGCCCGCCGCGCGGCCGAACACCACGAGGTCGATGAGCGAGTTCGAGCCCAGACGATTGGCGCCGTGCACGGAGACGCAGGCCGCCTCGCCGATGGCCATCAGGCCCGGCACCACGGTGTCGGGGTTGCCGTCGCGGAGCGTCAGCACCTCGCCGTGATAGTTCGTGGGGATGCCGCCCATGTTGTAGTGCACGGTGGGCAGCACCGGGATCGGCTCGCGGGTGACGTCGACGCCGGCGAAGATCTTGGCCGATTCCGAGATGCCGGGCAGGCGCTCGTGCAGGATCTTCGGATCCAGGTGGTCGAGATGCAGGAAGATGTGGTCGCCGCCCTTGCCGACGCCGCGCCCGGCCCGGATCTCCATGGTCATCGAGCGCGAGACCACGTCGCGTGAGGCGAGGTCTTTCGCGCTCGGCGCGTAGCGCTCCATGAAGCGCTCGCCCTCGGAATTGGTGAGGTAGCCGCCCTCCCCTCGCGCGCCTTCCGTGATGAGGCAGCCGGCGCCGTAGATGCCGGTCGGGTGGAACTGCACGAACTCCATGTCCTGCAACGGCAGGCCGGCGCGCAGCACCATGGCGTTGCCGTCGCCGGTGCAGGTATGGGCCGAGGTCGCGGAGAAGTAGGAGCGGCCGTAGCCGCCGGTGGCGAGCACCACCATCTGCGCGCGGAAGCGGTGGATCTCGCCGGTCGCCTGATCGAGGGCGATGACGCCCCGGCAGCGGCCCTCCTCGTCCATGATGAGGTCGAGGGCGAAATACTCGATGAAGAAGTTCGTCTGGTTCTTCACCGCCTGCCCGTAGAGGGTGTGGAGCATGGCGTGCCCCGTGCGGTCGGCCGCCGCGCAGGTGCGCTGGGCCGTGCCCTTGCCGTAGTCGGTGGTCATGCCGCCGAAGGGCCGCTGGTAGATCTTGCCTTCCTCGGTCCTCGAGAAGGGCACGCCCCAGTGCTCCAGCTCGTAGACGGCGGCCGGGGCGTTCCGAACGAGGTACTCGATGGCGTCTTGGTCGCCGAGCCAGTCCGACCCCTTCACGGTGTCGTACATGTGCCAGCGCCAGTCGTCGGGGCCCATGTTGCCGAGCGAGGCCGAGATGCCCCCCTGCGCCGCCACCGTGTGCGAGCGCGTCGGGAAGACCTTGGTGATGCAGGCGGTGCGCAGGCCCGCCTGGGAGCAGCCCACCGTGGCGCGAAGCCCGGCGCCGCCCGCCCCGACGATGACCACGTCGAAGGTATGGTCGTTGATCGTGTAGGACGGACGCGTTCCGTTCGATCCGTTTGCGGCCATGGGGTGATGTCCCTTGGAGAGGTTTTCGCGCGGGGTCAGCCGAGAGCCCTGAGCCCGACGCGCAGGATCGCGTAGAGGCAGGCGGCCGCGACCGCGACGGCGTAGAAGGTGTTGGCGAGCAGCGCCGCGTATTTCAGGACGTGATCGTGGAGGTAGTCCTCGATCACCACCTGCATGCCGAGCCGCATGTGGATGCAGACCGAGACCACGGCGAGGATCAGGATCACCGCCACCAGCGGGTTGGCGACGAGCGCGGCCGCCTCCGGGTAGGGCCGCCCGGCCATCATCGCCACGACGATCACGAAGGCGATCATCAGGGGCACGTTGGCGGCGGCCGTGACGCGCTGGATCCACCAGTGCCCGGCCCCGTGGCCGGCGGCGCCGAGGCCCCGGACGCGGGCGCGCGGGGTGCGGATGGAGGTTTGGCTGTTTCCGGCCATGGCGATCTCTCCCGGTTCCGTCAGCGCGCGATCAGGGCGACCGCCCAGATCGCGAGGGTGAGCGCCGTGGAGGCGACGAGGGTCAGGCGGGCGAGCCCCATGCGCCGGGCGCGCTCGAAGCCGATGCCGGCGTCCCAGACGAAATGGCGCAGGCCCCCGAGCATGTGGTGCAGCAGCACCCAGGTGTAGACGAACAGCACCAGCTTGCCCGGAAGCGAGCCGAAGAACCAGGCCGCCCAGCCATAGGCGGCCGGCCCGGAGGCCAGCGCCAGCAGCCAGATCGCCACCAGCGCGGTGCCCCCGTAGAGGGCGCAGCCGGTGGCGCGGTGGACCACCGACATCGCCATCGTCCAGGTCCAGCGGTAGATCTGGAGATGGGGCGAGAGCGGGGAGGCGACGGTCGGTCTTGCGGTGGGTGCCATCGTGGCGGGATCCTCGAGGCTCGGTGAAGGCGCAGTCGCGAATTGGAGTGTGTCTAAGGTCGTAGGGCTAGAGCGGAGCGGTGCAACCCGCAATGCCGCAATGCGGCACGGCTCCTTGTGCCCGCACCTGACAGCGCGGCCGTTCTGTCACGACAGCAGCCCGAGTCCGCGCCACCACAGGTAGTCCAGCGGCGCGCAGATCAAGAGCGACGCGAGCCCGGTGGCGGCGGTGAGTCGGGTCGCGTCGGCGAGCCCGACCTTGCCGAGATCGCTGGCGAAGACGATGGGCGGGGCCTGATAGGGCAGGAACAGCGTCGCGTAGCCGACGACCTGCACCATCACCACGCTCATGATGTCGAGCCCGCTGGCGCGCGAGAGCTCGCCCGCGATGGCCGTATAGAGGGCCGGCGCGCCGTTCGCCGTCACCGCGAAGGCCAGCGCCGTGGCGATGAGGGTCAGCACCGCGAAGTTGCGCGCGTCGTGTCCCGGCTCGAGGGGCGCCACCGCCAGCAGCGCCCGCCCGAGCACCGCCCCGAGCCCGGTCTCCGAGACCACGGCGGTGAGCCCGAGCAGCCCGGCGATGTAGAAGCAGGTCCGCAGGTTCACCTTGGCGAAGGACTCCGGCGGGATCACGCCGATGCGCGGCATCAGGCAGATCACCGCGGCCGAGAGCCCCACCCAGGCGGGCGCGATGTGGTGGAGGCTGTCCGTCACCCAGAGCGCCAGGGTCGCGAGCAGGATCGCCGACAGGCGCCCTTCCGCCGCCGAGAGGGGCGTTGCCGCCGTCGCCGCGTCCGGCCCGCGCGCCTCCAGCCGGTCGGGGAAGAGCCTGACGGCGAGCCAGGCGAGGAGCGCGCCCTTGACCAGCGCCAGCACCGGCGCGTGCAGCCAGAGATAGGGCAGATAGGCGAGGTGGAGCCCGTAGCGGCCCTCGGCCGTGCCGGCCATGACGAGGTTCGGCACGTTGGCGGGCAGGATCGCCGCCGACAGGACCGGCGTGGCGATGCCCACCGCGAGCACCGCGCCGACGCGTCCCGGCCGGCCGGGCGCCAGGCCGAATCCGTCGCAGAGCGCCAGCACCACCGGCACCAGCAGCGCGATGCGCCCGAGGTTCGAGGGCATCACGAAGGAGAGCAGGAAGGACAGCGCCACCAGCCCGGCGATGAAGCGCGCATAGGAGCCCGACAGCCGCCCGCTGAGCGAGCGGGCGAGCCGCGCCCCGAGCCCCGTCTCGGTCATCGCCTGCCCGACCACCATGCCCGACAGCACCAGCCAGAAGGCGGAGGAGGCGAAGCCCGAGAAGACCACCGCCGGGGCGCCGAGGCCGAGCAGCATGGCGAGCGCGAAGAACAGCAGCGCGGTCACGACCTCCGGCACGACGGCGGTGGCCCACAGCCCCATGCAGAGCACGAGCAGGCCCCCCGCGAGCACCGCTCCGCCGTTGCCGATCCAGCTCGCGAACCCTGCCCCGAGATCGCCGACCATCCGCCCTCACCTCCCGCCGGCCGACCGCGCCGGGGGCGGGACTGTCGTGAAAACCGGAGCGCGCCGCAATTCGAAAAAGAGCGAGGGTGGCTTCGTCGCGAACGAAGGCTGTTCCGCGCTCGATGGGCCCTCTACGATGGTTTCCCGCCGGCATCGGGACGGGCGGATGCGGCAAGGCTTCGTCCTGGACGCAGGCCGGGGCAGGAATGGGCGGCTTGCCGATGATGCGCTTCGATCTCGTCGATCTCGCCCTCTTCCGCCATGTGGCCGAGGCCGGCTCGATCACCCGCGGCGCGGCCCGCGCCCATCTGGCGCTCGCGGCCGCCTCCACCCGCATCCGCGCCATGGAGGAGACCCTCGGCGCCGCGCTGCTGACCCGCCACCGCCAGGGCGTGGTGCCCACCGCCGCCGGCCGGACGCTGCTCGCCCATGCCCGCGCCCTGCTCGCCGGCATCGACCGGCTCCAGGGGGACCTCTCGGCCTATTCCGGCGGCACGGCCGGCCAGATCCGGGTGGTCTCGAACACCCACGCGCTCACCGAGTTCCTGCCGGAGGTGCTCTCGGCCTATCTCGCCCGGCATCCCGGCATCGGCATCGATCTCGACGAGCACACGTCGGACGAGATCGTCGGTCTCGTGGCCGAGGGCGCGGCCGATCTCGGCATCCTGTCGGGCACCGTCGATACGGGGGCGCTCCAGGTCTTTCCCTTCCGCAAAGACCGGTTCGTGCTGGTGGCGAGCCGCGCGCATCCGCTGGCGCGGCACGACGCGATCTCCTTCGCCGAGGTGCTCGACCACGATCTCGTCGGGCTCGACCGGGCGAGCGCCATCACCCGCTTCCTCGGCGAGCGCGCGGCGCGCATCGGCAAGGCCATGCGGCTGCGGGTGCAGCTGCGCAGCTTCGAGGGGCTCTGCCGGCTGGTGGAATGCGAGGTCGGCCTCGGCATCGTGCCCGAGAGCACGGCCCGGCGCGCGGCGCGGGGTATGGCGGTCGCCGTGGTGCCGCTGACCGATCCCTGGACCGTGCGCGATCTGACGCTCTGCCTGCGGGACCTGTCCGCGCTGCCGCCCTTCGCACGGGATTTCGTCGCGCATCTGCGGGCGTGAGGAGGCTCAGCCTCCCGCGAGCCCCGGCACCGGCACGCCGAAGGCTTGCGCCAGCAGGACGATGTTGAGGCCGAGCACGATCGCCGCGCCGGCGATGGAGGCGGCCTGAGTGGCGCGTCCGTTGGCGAAGGCGCCCATGATGTCGGGCCGGCGGGTGAACAGCACCAGCGCGATCATCGGCACCGGCAGCGCCAGCGATAGCACCACCTGCGAGAGCACCAGCGCCCGCGTCGGATCGACGCCGACGGCGACCACGACGAAGGCCGGCAGCATGGTCACGAGGCGCCGCACGATGAGCGGGATGCGCCAGCCGACGAAGCCCTGCATCACGAGCTGTCCCGCCATGGTCCCGACCACGGAGGAGGAGATGCCGGAGGCGATCAGCGAGACCAGGAAGACCCCTGCCGCCGCCGAGCCGAGGAGCGGGGTCAGCGTGTGGTAGGCCTGGGAGATCTCGGCGACGTCGCTGTGCCCGGCATGGAAGGCGGCCGCCGCCATCAGCACCATGGCGATGTTGACGAAGCCCGCCACCGCCAGCGCGATCACCACCTCGCGGTTGGAGTAGCGCAGCAGCCGGCGGCGGTCCTCGTCGTGGCGGGCGACGGTGCGGGTCTGGGTCAGGCCGGAATGCAGGAACAGCGCGTGCGGCATCACCGTCGCGCCGATGATGCCCACCGCGATGGTGAGCGCCTCGGCGTCGGGGATGCGGGGCGTCACGAGGCCCTTGGCCGCCTCGCCCCACGCGATCGGCGCGATGAAGACCTCGACGAGGTAGCAGAGCGCGATGGTGCCCACCATGGCGCCGATGGCGATCTCCATGTGGCGGAAGCCGCGCCGCTCGAGCAGCAGGATCGCGTAGGTGATCACCGCCGTCACCCCCATGCCGGCCATCAGCGGCATGCCGGTGAGCAGCGCCAGCCCGATGGCGCCGCCTAAGAACTCCGCGAGGTCGGTGGCCATGGCGGCGAGCTCGCTCACCAGCCACATGGAGAGCCGCACGGGTTTGCCGAACTCGTCGCGGCAGACCTCGGCGAGGTTGCGGTTGGTCACGATGCCGAGCTTCGCCGACAGGGCCTGAAAGAGCATCGCCACGAGATTGGCGACGAGCACCACCCAGAGCAGGCCGTAGCCGTATTTCGCGCCGGCCTGGATGTTCGTCGCGAAGTTGCCGGGGTCCATGTAGGCGATGGAGGCCATCACCGCCGGCCCGGTGAAGAGCAGGAAGCGCCCGCGCCCGCGATGGCGCCCGTCGAGCACGTCGCGGATCTCGCGCTCCGTCGATCCGCTCAAGCCCCCGCCCGTCGGTCCGGCGCTCGGTTTCGTCAGGCTGGCGCCGGCCATCTCGGCTCCCGTAGGCGGTTCATATAGCATTGGCTATAAGGTTGCGCCTCGGCTCAGGTCAAGGGCGTATCCCGCGATCTCGCCGCGACGGGGCTCCCCTCGCCCGCGACCTTTGCTAGACAGGGCCGGCAGCCCGCTTCGGCGGCGAGAGGGAGACGGCGCCAGACCATGCAGGATCCTCCCCGCCCCGCGCCCGAGCCCGCGCTGCTCGACCCGGAAGTCCATGTCGAGAGCTTCCGGCAGGCCCGCGAGGCGCGCCGGCTCGAACTCGTCGAGGATTACGTGGAGCTGATCGCCGACCTGATCGGCGACGGCGGCGAGGCGCGGCAGGTGGACATCGCCGCGCGCCTCGGCGTCGCCCAGCCGACGGTGGCCAAGATGCTCAAGCGCCTGGCCGAGGACGGATTCGTGCAGCAGCGGCCCTATCGTGGGGTCTTCCTGACGCCCGCCGGCCGGGTGCTCGCGGAGCAGTCGCGCGAGCGCCACCGCGTGGTGGAGCGCTTCCTCTGCGCCCTCGGGGTCAGCCCGGAGACGGCGCGCCGCGACGCCGAGGGCATCGAGCATCATGTCAGCGGCGAGACGCTGGAGGCGTTCCGGCGCTTCGCGGACGGGCGCCCGTCCGCCTGAGCCGCTCAGGCGCCGATGGCGATCTCGCGGCCGGCGTCGACCAGCACCTCCGCCGGCGGCGGATGGCCGAGGAAGCCGGTGGGGCTGGCGGTCAGCGCGTAGGCGCCCGATTGCAGCACGGCGACGAGGTCTCCGGCCTTCAGCTCCGGCAGCGGCGCGGCGCGGGCCAGCATGTCGAGGGGCGTGCAGAGTGGGCCGACCACCGCAGCCGGGCTGCGCTCCGCGCCCGCCTTCTCCGCCACGGCGACGACCGGAAAATCGCGCTTCACGATCTGCCCGAGATTGCCGGAGGCGGCGAGGTGGTGGTGCATGCCGCCGTCCGTGACGACGAAGCGGCTGCCGCGCGACAGCTTCACCGCCCGCACCCGCGCCACGTAGACCCCGGCCCCGCCGACGAGGAAGCGGCCGGGCTCCAGGACGATCCGGGCCGGGGCGAGCAGCGGATCGGACGCCGCCCGCGCGGCAAGGGACGGGACGCCCGCCTCCAGCGCGCCGAGATCGAGGGCCGCGTCGCCCTGGAAATACGGGATGCCGAGCCCGCCGCCGAGATCGATCGTCTCCAGCGGCCGGCCGATGCGGCGCGCGAGTGTTTCCGCGAGGTCGAGCCCGTAGGCCCATTGCGCGAGCAGCGTCGGCGCGCTCAGCCCTTGCGTGCCGGCGAAGAGATGCAGCCCCGTAAGGCGCAGGGCCGGCTCCGCCTCGATGGCGTCTGCGACCTCGTCGAGCTCCTCCTCGTCGAAGCCGAAGGGCGAGGGCTTGCCGCCCATGCGCATCGCCCCGCCCTGCGCCGCCGCGCCCGGATTGACCCGGATCGCCACCGCTACGGCCCGCCCGTGCCGGCGTCCGGCCTCGGCGACGCGGGCCGCCTCCTCGCGGTTCTCCAGATGGATCTCGGCGATGCCGGCGGCGACCGCCGCCGCGATGTCGGCATCGCTTTTTCCTGGGCCGGCAAACAAGATGCTTTCCGGCGGAACGCCGGCGGCGATCGCCGCGCGCAACTCGGCCGCCGAGGCGACCTCGGCGCCGGCGCCCTCCTCCCGGAACACCCGGATCACCTCCGGGCGCGGGTTGGCCTTCACCGAGTAATACACCCGCGCGAAGCCGGCGACCGCCCGCGACAGGTCGCGATAGGCCCGGCGCATCAGGCCGGAATCGTAGACGAAGAGCGGGGTGCCGTGGCGCTCGGCCAGCCCGCGCAGGTCGAGGCCGCCGGCATGGAGCACGCCGTCGCGGCGGCCGAGATTCTCGGCGATCAGGCGCTCGGCCAGCGTCTCCTCAGGCACCGGCCGTCCGCTCTGCCACGAGGCGCTTGTAGTCGACCTTGCCGTTCGGCGTCACCGGGAGCCGCGCCACCCGCTCGATGGCGCGGGGCACCATGTGGGGGGCGAGGGCGCCGCGCATCGCCGCGAGGATCTCGGCATCCGGCGCGCCCTCCTCCGCCGCCACCGCGACGGCATGGATGCGCTGGCCGAGGCTCGGGTCCGGCAGGCCGATCACCGCCGCCTGCCGGAAGGCGCCCGTGCCCATCAGCGCGGCCTCGACCTCCGTGGGGCTGACCCGGAAGCCCTGCGTCTTGATCATCGCGTCCTCGCGGCCGAGGAAGCGGAAATAGCCCTCCGCGTCCCCGACCACGCTGTCGCCCGAGCGGCAGACGAGGCCGCGCGACGGATCGCGCGGATCGGGCACGAGGACGCGGGCTGTGTCCTCGGGCCGGTTCCAGTAGCCCATCGAGACGGTGGGGCCGGCGTGATGCAGGATGCCGGGCTCTCCGGGCCCGGCGACGCGGCCCTCCGGCGTGAGCGCGAAGATCTCCGTCTCGGGGATGGCGCGGCCGATGGAGCCGGGGCGCCGGTCGAGCTCGGCAGGTGGCAGCCAGGTGGAGCGGAAGGCTTCCGTGAGGCCGTACATCAGCACGATGTCGGCCTGCGGCAGGGCGCGTCTCAGGCGCTCCACCGTCTCCTGCGGCACCGCGCCGCCGGAATTGGTGAGGTAGCGCAGGGACGATAGGTCGGCGCGGGCGAGGCTCGGCGCGGCCCGCGTCAGCAGCGTCCACAGGGTCGGCACGCCGGCGAGCCCGGTGATGCGATACCGCTCGAGCGCGCGCACCACCTCGTCGCCGAAGCGGAAATCGAGCAGCACGCAGGCTCCACCCTGCTCTAGGGCGGTGAGGAGCTGGTTCAGCCCGTAGTCGAAGGAGAAGGGCAGCACCGAGAGGATGCGCTCGTCTGGGCCGATGCCGAGATAGGTCCGCACGATGCGCGTCCCCGCGATCAGGTTCGCGTGCGAGAGCATCACGCCCTTGGGCAGGCCGGTGGAGCCGGAGGTGTAGAGGATCGCGGCGAGATCCGTGGCTTCCCGCCGCTCCGGCAGGGGCCCGGCGACGGTCTCCGCATCCTCCGCCGCCGCGACCACGCGCAGGTCCGCCAGCCCGTCGAGAGCGCCGCCGAGCCCGGTGAGCGACGCCGCGTCCGAGATCAGCACCCGCGCCCCGCAATCGGCGAGGATATGGCGGACCTGGGGGCCCTTGAGGCTCGGATGCACCGGCACGACCACGCCGCCCGCGCGGGAGACGGCGAAGAGCGCCACGCATTCGGGGATCGATTTCGGCAGCAGCACCGCCGCCCGGTCCCCCGCCTTCAGCCCGGCCGCGACGAGACGGCCGGCGAGGCGCGCGACCCGCTCGCGCAAGGGCCCGTAGCTCAGGGCGTCCTCGCCATGGACGAGCGCGGTGCGGCCGGCGGCGCAGGCGGGGCCGTCGATCAGGTCGTGGAGCAGGACCGGCGCGCTCATGGGGATCGGATCAGCCGGCCCGGTTGCCGTCGATCTTGCCGTCGATGAAGGCGGCGAGCGCATCGACGCTCTCGAAGTTCTCGAGCGCGAAGGCGTCCTCCCCGACCTCGACCCCGAAGCGCTCGCCGAGATCGAGCACGAGGTCGAGCACGCCGATCGAATCGAGGGCGTCGCTCGTCACCAGCGAGGTCCCGGCCGTGACGGAGCCCGGCGGCAGGCCGGGATTGCGGGCGGCGATGAAGGCGAGGATCGCCTCGCGCACCGCGCTTTGCGTTTCGACAGACACCGGAATGCTCGTCCCCTGCCCGGTCGCCCCGGAGCGCGGGCCATTAGCCAGCCGGGGCGCAAAAGTCCATCGCGGACGGGCGGTCCTCAGACCCAGGAGGCGGCGCGGGCGGGGGCCTCCTCGTCCTCCGGGATGACGTCGACCTCGACCTTGAGCTTCTGCTGGCCGGACCCCGTCACCACTCCGTCGATGGGCGAGACGTCGGCGTAGTCGCGCCCGCGCGCCACCATGATGTGGTCGTCGCTGGCGCAGACGCCGTTGGTCGGGTCGAGGCCGATCCAGCCCTCCCCGCACCACACGGCGACCCAGGCGTGGCTGGCATCGGCCCCGCGCAGGCGCGGCCGGCCGGGGGGCGGCGCCGTGCGCAGGTAGCCGCTGACATAGGCCGCCGGCATGCCGAGCCCGCGAAGCCCCGCGATCATCACATGGGTGAAGTCCTGGCAGACGCCGGCGCGCTGGGCGAAGGCGTCCGCGAGGGGCGTCGAGACGGTGGTCGCCTTGGCGTCGAAGCGGAAATCGGCCCGGATGCGGGCCATCAGGTCGAAGGCCGCCCCATAGGCGCTGCGGCCGGGGGAAAAGCTCTCGCGGGCATAGTCCGTCACCGCGTCGACCAGGGGGACGCGGGGGCTGGGGAAGAGGAAATGCACAGGCTCGGCCGGGCCGAGATGGCTGCGCGCCACCGCCGCGTCGCGCACCGCCTCCCAGGACGGGCCGCCCTCCGGCTCCGGCAGGACGGGTCGCTCGACGGCGATGCGCGAGGTCGCCTCGACCCTGAACTCGGTGTGGGGGGAGACGACGACGATCGAATCGATGGCCGTGCCGAAGAAGTCGCGCCGCCGGGTGCGGCTCTCGGGGGGCGGCGAGACGCGGATGGCGCTCTCCAGCACCGTCTGCCCCTCCCCCTGCATCGGGTCGAGGCGCAGCGTGCAGCGCGCGTAGCGCACCGGCTTGCGGTACTTGTAGGTGGTGAGGTGGCGCAGCGTGTAGATCACGCGAGCCCCGCGAGCTTCTCCGCGCGCAGCGCCAGCGGTCCTCCGGCGAAGTAGCGGGCGGCGACGGCGTCCGCGAGCTTCTCGAGCTCCCCCTCGATCCCGGCCATGGCGGCGCCGTCGAAGGCCTGCGCCTCGCCGGCGGCGAAGTCCCCGCAGAGCTTCGCGGCGAGCCGGCGATGCGGCTCGGGGATGCCGTCGGCGGTGAGCGGCGGCAATTCGGCGAGGTGCCGCGCCAGCGCCTCGACCTGGAAGGCCACCGAGCGCGGGTTGTAGGGATCGAGCAGCACCATGTCGCGCACCGGGGCCAGCGCCGCGCCCTGCATGTAGCGCGCGCTGTAGGCGATCTGCGAATCGCACAGCGCCAGCATCACCCCGAGATCGTCGGCCCCCGCCTCGTCGGAGGCGAAGGCGACCGCGAAGCTCGACGTGTTGATGGCCCGCTCGATGCGCCGCCCGATCTCCACGAAATGCCAGCCGGCGCCGCGGTTCATGTTCTCGTGGGTGAGGCCGACCAGCGCCGAGATGTGGCTCAGCGCCCGCTCGGCCCGGCCGAGGAGCTGCGATTCGGCGAAGTCGCGGCTCTCGTCGAGGGAGAGCAGGTCGGTCAGGTCGGCGAGCACCCGCCACGCCTCCCCCGAGAGGCGCGGGCGCAGGGCCGCCGCGTTGGTGCGCGCCTCGAGGATGTGGGCGCGGGCGGAGGCGCGGACCTCGCGCCCGACGAGCGCCTCCTGGGCGAGGGCCGCAGTCGGCAGGTCGGGCGCGCTGACCGCGCCCCATTCGTCGAGCAGGCCCCGGATGCGCAGCGCCGTGACGGCCTTGGCGTCGCCCACGACGTCGGTGGCCACCGCCGCGCCGACGCTGCGCAGATGCGCCAGCACCAGCCGGATCACGGCTTCCGCCCGCTCGGTGTAGCGCCCGAACCAGAAGAGCTGGTCGGCTGCCCGCGAGGGCAGGTGCCCGGCGATCCGGCGCGGGCGGGCGGCGCGCTGGGAGACCAGCGGCGGCGTCTCGACCGGCGCCTCCGAGAGCACCCAGACATCGGCGGAGCGGATGCCGAGGCGCATCTCCGTGGGGTCGAGATTCTCGCGCTCCGAGATGCGGCAGAAGCCGCCGGGCATCACCTGCCAGCCGGCCGGGGTCCAGGCCGCGAAGACCCTCAGCGCGAAGGGGCGCGGCACGAGGCGCAGGCCCGTCTCGTCGCGCTCCCAGCCGGGCATGGTCGAGAGCGGGCTCGGCTCCTGGCCGACGTAGTCGAACGGGCGGTCCTCCAGCGCGCGGACCACGCGGTGGCGCTCGGCCTCCAGGGTGAGCGGGCCGAGGATGGCGTCGCGCCCGGCGCCGCGCTGCGGGGTCGCCGCCGGGCGCAAGCTCAGGCCGTGGAAATTGTCGCGCACATGGGCGAGCCCCCTCGGGTCGCCGCACCACCAGGAGCGCGGGCTGTCGAGCCGCAGCTCCTCGCCCAGCAGCGCGCGGGCGATGCCCGGCAGGTAGGGGCCGAGGGCGCCGGATTCGACGACCCCCGAGCCCGGCATGTTGCCCATCACCAGGCTGCCGTTGCGCAGCGCCTCCAGCACGCCGGGGATGCCGAGGCGCGAGGCCGGGTTGAGCTCCAGCGGGTCGAGGAAGTCGGCGTCGATCCGGCGCCAGAGCACGTCGGCCCGCTTCAGGCCGGAGACGGTGCGCACATGCAGCCGCCCGTCCTGCATGACGAGGTCGTCGCCCTGCACCAGCATCAGGCCGAGATAGCGCGCCAGCGCCGCCTGCTCGACATAGGTCGAGGAGAACGGCCCGGAGGTGAGCAGGCAGATGCGCGGGTCGGCGCGCTCGGCGCCCGCCGCCAGCCCCTCGCGGAACGCCTGGAAGAAGCCGGGGAAGCGCTCGACATGGAGGTCGTCGAAGACGTCCGGGAAGGTCCGCGCCAGGACCATCCGGTTCTCCAGCGCGTAGCCGAGGCCCGAGGGCGCCTGGGTGCGGTCGGCGAGCACCCGCCAGCGCCCGTCGGGGCCGCGCCCGATATCGGCGGCGTAGAGCTTGAGGTAGCGGCCCCCCGGCGGGGTGACGCCGTGGAGCGGGCGCAGGAATTCCGGGCTTCCCGCCACCACGGCCGCCGGCAGCAGCCCCTCCGAGACCAGCCGCCCCGGCCCGTAGACGTCGGCGAGGACGCGCTCCATCAGCTCGGCGCGCTGGATCAGCCCCTCGCTGAGGGCGCGCCACTCCCGCGCCTCGATGACGAGGGGGAGCGATCCCAGCGGCCAGGCATGCTCGCGCCGGTCGCCGTAGATGCGGAACGAGATGCCCGCGTCGCGGATGTGGCGCTCGGCCGAGACGAAGCGCTGGATGATCTCGGCATCGCCCGCGGTGGCGAGCCGGTCGAGGAAGCGCGGCCACGCCCCGCGCGGCCAGCCGTCGGGACCGACGAACTCGTCGGGCAGGCCGGGGACCGGGCGATAGCCGCCCGTCCAGCGGGCCACCCGCGCGAGGACGTCCTCCCGATCCGCGACCGCCGTCGGGCTCATTTCGGGGGCGGCATCCGCAGGTCGAGGGTCAGCGGGAACTCGGGATTCGACTCCACCGGCGGCATCTCGATCTTGCCGGGGGTGTGCCCGTGCGCCTGGAAGCGGGCCAGCCGCCGGCCTTCCGCCTCGTAGCTGTTGACCGGGTGGCTCTCGTAGTTGCGGCCGCCCGGATGGGCGACGTGGTAGCGGCAGCCGCCCAGCGAGCGCCCGCTCCAGGCATCGAGGATGTCGAAGGTGAGCGGGGTCTGGGCGGGGATCGTCGGGTGGATGGAGGAGGCCGGCTGCCACGCCTTGAAGCGCAGGCCCGCCACCGCCTCGCCGCCGGTGCCGGTGCTCGTCATGGGCAGGCGCCGGCCGTTGCAGGCGATGACGTGCCGGCCGGGGACGAAACCCTCGACCTTGACCTGGAGCCGCTCGACCGAGCTGTCGACGTAGCGCACGGTGCCACCGGACGTCCCCTCCTCGCCGAGGACGTGCCACGGCTCCAGCGCCTGCCGCAGCTCCAGCCGGACGCCCGCATGCTCCACCTGTCCGAAGACGGGGAAGCGGAACTCGCGCTGGGCCACGAAGGCGGTCGGATCGAAAGCGTAGCCGGCGGCGCGCAGGTCTTCCAGCACGCCGAGGAAATCCGCCCAGAGGAAATGCGGCAGCATGAAGCGATCGTGCAGCGACGTGCCCCAGCGGACACAGCCGCCGACCTGGGGCTCGCGCCACATCCAGGCCACCAGCGCGCGCAGCAGGAGCTGCTGGGCGAGGCTCATGCGCGGGTCCGGCGGCATCTCGAAGCCGCGGAACTCCAGGAGGCCGAGGCGGCCGGTGGGGCCGTCCGGCGAGTAGAGCTTGTCGATGCAGATCTCGGCCCGGTGGGTGTTGCCGGTGACGTCCACGAGGATGTTGCGGAAGATCCGGTCCACCAGCCAGCGCGGGATGTTCGGCTCGTCGGGGGCCGGCACCTGCGCCATGGCGATCTCGAGCTCGTAGAGCCCGTCGTGGCGGGCCTCGTCGGAGCGCGGGGCCTGGCTCGTCGGGCCGATATAGAGGCCGGCGAAGAGGTATGAGAGCGCCGGGTGGCGCTGCCAGTAGAGCACGAGGCTCTTCAGCAGGTCCGGCCGGCGCAGGAAGGGCGAATCGTCGGGCGTGACGCCGCCCATGACGACGTGGTTGCCGCCGCCCGTGCCGGTGTGGCGGCCGTCGGTCATGAACTTCTGGGCGCCGAGCCGGGTCTGGCGGGCGTCCTCGTAGAGGCCGGTGGTGATCTCCACCGCCTCCCGCCAGGTCGCGGCCGGATGCACGTTGACCTCGATGACGCCGGGATCGGGCGTGACCTTGATGATGCCGACGCGCGGGTCGTAGGGCGGCTCGTAGCCCTCGATATGCACGGGCTTGCCGGTCTCGGCGGCGGCCTCCTCGATCACCCCGAGCAGGGCGAGATACTCGTCCACCCGCTGCACCGGCGGCATGAAGACGTGCAGGATGCCCTCGCGCGGTTCCACCGACAGGGCGCTGCGCACGGCGACGCCCGTGATGCCGGCGCCGTTGCGGACCTTGCCGTCGCCCTCGCCCTTGCCCTCGGGCAGCGGGGCGCGGTCCTGGAGCGGATCCTGCGGCTGGTAGTAGGGATAGTGCTCCGGCGGCACGTAGGGGAGCGTCGCGAGCGGCAGGCGCAGGCCGAGCTGCGAATCGCCCGGCGCCAGGAACACGGCCCCGCGCCGGAACCGCCAGTGTTCCGAGATCCAGATCCGGTCCGCGTCGGCGCCGTCCTTGCCGGTGGGCAGGCTCGCCAGCGGCAGCACGTAGCCCGCCGCGTTGCCGAGCCCGCGCGCGAAGACGCGCTTCATGCGCGCGTCGGATTCGGCGTTGGCCAGCATCGGCTTGTCGGTGGAGACGTTGACCGGCAGGTCCGCCTCGCGCTCCTGCCAGTAGCCCGGATCCTCGAAGGCGGGCAGCACGAAGTCGTCCAGCCCGAGCCGGCGCGCGATGCCCTTGGCGAGCGCCTCGGCGTGGTGGATGCCGGCGTCGCGCGGGCCGGTCTCCGAGGCGATGAGGGCCGGGTCGCGCCAGATCGGCTTGCCGTCCTTGCGCCAGTAGAGCCCGAAGGCCCAGCGCGGCAGGCTCTCGCCCGGATACCACTTGCCCTGGCCGTAATGCAGCGCGCCGCCGGCCGCGAAGCGCTCGCGCAGGCGCCGGATCAGCGTGTCGGCGAGGCCGCGCTTGGTCGGGCCGACGGCGGCGGCGTTCCACTCGGGGGATTCGAAATCGTCGACGGAGACGAAGGTCGGCTCGCCGCCGAGCGTCAGGCGCACGTCCTGCGCGGCGAGATCCGCGTCGACCTGCTCGCCCAGCGCGTCCATCCCGGCCCAGACGTCGTCCGAATAGGGCCGGGTGATCCGGGGCGCCTCGGCGATCCGGGTCACGCTCATCTCGAAGCCGAAATCGACCTTCGCCGGCTCGGCCAGGCCCTCGATCGGCGCGGCCGAGCGGTAATGCGGGGTCGCGGCCAGCGGGATGTGCCCCTCGCCGCAGAACAGGCCGGAGGTGGCGTCGAGCCCGACCCAGCCGGCGCCCGGCAGGTAGACCTCCGCCCAGGCGTGGAGATCGGTGAAGTCGTTCTTGGTCCCCTCCGGCCCGTCCACGGCGGTGGTGTCGGGCACGAGCTGGATCAGGTAGCCGGACACGAAGCGCGCGGCGAGCCCGATCCGGCGCAGCACCTGCACCAGCAGCCAGCCGGAATCGCGGCAGGAGCCGCCCTTCAGCGTCAGGGTCTCGGCGGGCGTCTGCACGCCCGGCTCCAGGCGCACCCCGTAGGCGATCCGCGAGGCGATCAGGCCGTTCAGCGCCACCAGGAACGGGATCGTCGTGGTCTCCGTGGGCAGGTGGGCGAGGAAGGCGTCCATCTCCGGCCCGTCCGCGTCGTCGGGCGCCAGGAAGGGCGCGAGCTCGGCCCTCAGCTCGGGATCGTAGGAGAACGGCCAGGTCTGGGCGTATTCCTCGAGGAAGAAGTCGAACGGGTTGATCACCGACATGTCGGCGGTGAGGTCGACCTCGACCACGAGCTCGTCGGTCTTCTCGGGGAAGACGAGGCGGGCGAGCCAGTTGCCGTTGGGGTCCTGCTGCCAGTTCACGAAATGGTTGGCCGGGCTCACTTTCAGCGCATAGGAGGGGATGCGCGTGCGGGTGTGCGGGGCGGGCCGCAGGCGCACGACATGGGGCCCGAGCGCGATCGGCCGGTCGTAGCGGTAGCGGGTGACGTGGTGCAGGGCTGCTTGGATCGACACGGGGTCTCCCGTCGTGGTCTGGTCTCCGGCGGCGCGGCCGGGCGGTGGCTGTCGAAGAGCGCCCGCCGGCGCCGGGCGAGATGGGCCCGGTGGCGGGTATGGCCCGGCTCGGCCGGGGTCACAACTCCCCATGCCGTCGTCCGCGCCGCGCGCCCGTTCGTCGACGGCCCGGCTCCGGGCCGCGAGCGCTGGCCGAGGCAAGTTTCATGCACGCGTTTCGCCATGCGTTTCGCGTTGTCTCCCGCCTCGTCTATCCTGCGCGCGGGCGGCGGCGGGGAACTTCGGGATCGGCCGTCCCTTGAGATGAAGCGGCGGCCGTGTCCCGGCGCGTGCGGGCACCGGGACCAGCGATGAAGATCTTCCAGTGCCAGGCCTGCGACCAGCCCGTGAGCTTCGAGAGCACGCAGTGCCCGAGTTGCGAGCGGCGCCTCGGCTATGTCTGCGAGGTGCACGAGGTCTCCGCGCTGGAGCCGTCCGGGCAGTCGGCCCTGGTCGCCGCGCCGGCCTTCCACGCCTATGCCCGCCCCGGCGTCAAGCTCCGCTTCTGCGCCAACGCCGTCCACGACGCCTGCAACTGGCTGGTCGACGACGCCTCCCCCGAGCCGTTCTGCGTCGCCTGCCGCCACAACCGCGTGGTGCCCGACCTCTCGCTCGGCTGGAACCTGACCCGCTGGCGCCAGATCGAGACGGCCAAGCACCGGTTGTTCTACTCGCTGCTGCGCCTCGACCTGCCCTTGCGGGCGCGCACCGAGGACCGCGCCGGCCTCGCCTTCGACTTCCTGGTCGACCCGGCCGAGAGCTTCGCCGCCGGGCCGCCCGTGCTCACCGGCCATCTCGACGGGCTCATCACCCTCAACATCGCCGAGGCCGACGACGTCGAGCGCGAGCGCCGGCGGATGCTGTTCGGCGAGTTCTACCGGACGCTGCTCGGCCATTTCCGCCACGAGATCGGGCATTACTTCTGGACGATCCTGGTGCAGGGCGACCCGTGCCTGTGGACCTTCCGGGCGCTGTTCGGCGACGAGAGCGTCGATTACGGGGCCGCCCTCCAGCGCCATTACGCGCAGGGGCCGAAGGAGGGCTGGGAGGAGAGCTACGTCTCCGCCTACGCCGCGAGCCACCCCTGGGAGGACTTCGCCGAGACCTTCGCCCATTACCTGCACATCGTCGACACCATCGAGACGGCGAGCACCTTCGAGTTGTCCCTGCGGCCCCGCCTGCGGCGCGGCCCCGAGGCGCCGGCGATCATCGATTTCGACCCTCACCAGACCGCCGATTTCGACCGGCTGGTGGAGGTCTGGCTGCCGCTCACCTATGCGGTGAACTCGCTGAGCCGCAGCATGGGACAGCCGGCCCTCTATCCGTTCAAGCTCACGCCCCCCGTCATCGCCAAGCTCGCCTTCGTGCACGAGCGCATCTACACCCTGCGCGAGAGCGCGGCCTTCGCCGCCGCGCCG
Source organism: Methylobacterium endophyticum (assembly GCF_050591105.1). Classification (NCBI taxonomy): domain Bacteria; kingdom Pseudomonadati; phylum Pseudomonadota; class Alphaproteobacteria; order Hyphomicrobiales; family Methylobacteriaceae; genus Methylobacterium; species Methylobacterium endophyticum. The sequence continues at coordinate 88,807 of NZ_JBNHES010000009.1, read as the reverse complement.
GGCACGGACGCGCTGCGCGCGGTGATCGCCGGCCTGCGCAGCCCGGTGGCGGCGCCCAACGCCTGAGCCGCCCCTTCCACGAGCACCTCTTGCACCCGCCCCTTGCGGCCGGGCGCGAGGGCGACGACACTCGCGGGCCCCGAGCGGGGGCGGACGGGTCGGATCGGGCGTGGCGTTACAGGCAGGCGGCGCCCCGGCGCGACGGCGGCGCAAGGACGGCGTGATCCGCCGCGAGGCGATCCTCGATGCCGGGCTCGAGATCTTCTCGAGCCTCGGGCTGCACGGGGCGAGCCTCGACGCCATCGCCGAGCGCGCCGGGCTCTCGAAGACCAACCTGCTCTACTACTTCCCCTCGAAGGAGGAGCTCTACGTCGCCGTGCTGCGCCGCGTGCTCGACGTCTGGCTCGACCCGTTGCAGTCGCTGAACCCCGAGAGCGAGCCGGCGGACGCCTTGCGCGCCTATATCCGCAGCAAGATCACCCTCTCCCGCGACGCGCCCCAGGCCTCGCGCCTGTTCTGCCTGGAGGTGGTGCGCGGGGCGGAACTCCTGCGCGCCGAGCTGGAGGGCCCGCTGCGCGATCTGGTGGAGGCCAAGGCCGCCGTCCTGCGCGGCTGGATCGCCGCCGGGCGGATCGCCCCGCACGACCCCCGGCACCTGATCTTCGCGATCTGGGCGATCACCCAGCATTACGCCGACTTCGCCGCCCAGGTCGACGCGGTGACGGGGCGCTCGCTGGACGATCCAGACTTCTTCGAGGCGACGGTGGAGAGCACCCAGCGCCTGGTGCTCGGCGGCCTCGGGATCGCCTGAGCCGCCCTTCCCGCAGGCAGGGCCCGCACGAAGCGCGGGCATCGCGCGGAGAGTTTGAGCAAACGGTCAAGAATCGGGGTCCGGGAGTTTGACCATCCGGTCCGCTTGCGTATCGTTCCGGCCGGTCGACAGTCTTCGCGCCGCTCCCGCGCGAAGGACGTCCGATGTCACCAGGTCTCGCGACGGGCGGGGCCGCGAGCCTCCCGCGAGGTGCCCGATGACCGAGATAGCCGCTCCCGCGATGAATGTCGGGGTCTTCATCCCGATCGGCAACAACGGCTGGCTGCTCTCCGAGAACGCGCCGCAATACAAGCCGAGCTTCGCCCTGAACCGAGATGTGACCCTGAAGGCGGAATCCTACGGGTTCGACTTCGCCCTCTCGATGATCAAGCTGCGCGGCTTCGGCGGCAAGACCGAGTTCTGGGACCACAACCTCGAATCCTTCACGCTGATGGCGGGGCTCGCCGCCGTCACCACGAAGATCAAGCTCTACGCCACCGCGCCGACACTGTGCCTGCCGCCGGCCTTCGTGGCGCGGATGGCCTCCACCATCGACTCGATCTCGAACGGGCGCTTCGGCATCAACCTCATCACCGGCTGGCAGCGACCGGAATATTCGCAGATGGGCCTCTGGCCCGGCGACGAGTATTTCGCCCGGCGCTACGAGTACCTGTCGGAATACGCGACCGTCCTGCGCGAGCTCTGGGAGACCGGCGCCAGCGACCTCAAGGGCGAGTTCTTCCAGATGGACGACTGCCGCCTGAGCCCGCGCCCGCAGGCCGACATGAAGATCATCTGCGCCGGCCAGAGCGGCGCCGGCATGGCCTTCACCGCGACCTATGCCGACTACAATTTCTGCTTCGGCAAGGGCGTGAACACCCCCACCGCCTTCGCCCCCACCGTGGCGCGGCTGGAGGAGGCGAAGGCCAAGACCGGCCGCGAGGTCTCCTCCTACGTGCTGTTCATGGTCATCTGCGACGAGACCGACGAGGCGGCCCACGCCAAGTGGGAGCACTACAAGGTGGGCGCGGACATGGACGCCATCGCCTGGCTCGGCGTGCAGGGGGCGGCCGACACCAAGTCCGGCGGCGACACCAACGTGCGCCAGATGACCGACCCGACCTCGCCGGTGAACATCAACATGGGCACGCTGGTCGGCTCGCCGGCCACCGTCGCGCGCTTGCTCGACGAGGTGATGACGGTGCCCGGCGTCGGCGGCGTGCTCCTCGTCTTCGACGACTTCCTCGAAGGTCTCGACGTGTTCGGCCGGCAGGTCCAGCCCCTGATGCGGACGCGCCGGCATGTCGCCGCCGCATCGGCCCCGCTCGCCGAGGTGGCCTGATGGAGCCCGCCGGATACCGCGATCCCGCGGGCCGCTGCGGCGCGATCCGCCTGCCCGCGCGGCCCGAGCCCGTCGCCTTCGACGCGGGCGCCACGGCGCTGATCGTCGTCGACATGCAGAACGCCTATGCCGCCAAGGGCGGCTATCTGGACCTCGCCGGCTTCGACGTCTCCGAAACAGGCCCGGTGATCGAGAGGATCGCGCGGGCGGTCGCCGTCGCGCGGGCGGCGGGCATCGCCGTCGTCTGGTTCCAGAACGGCTGGGACGCGGCCTACGTGGAGGCCGGCGGCCCCGGCTCCCCCAACTGGCATAAGTCGAATGCCCTCAAGACCATGCGCAGGCGCCCGGAGCTCGCCGGCAGCCTGCTGGCGAAGGGCTCCTGGGACTACGCCCTCGTCGACGCGCTGAGACCCGAGCCCGGCGACATCGTGATGCCGAAGCCCCGTTACAGCGGCTTCTACAACACGGCGCTGGACAGCACGCTCCGGGCGCGCGGCATCCGCACCCTCGTCTTCACCGGGATCGCCACCAATGTCTGCGTGGAATCGACCCTGCGGGACGGCTTCTTCCTCGAATATTTCGGGATCGTGCTCGCCGACGCCACCCATCAGGCCGGGCCGCCGAGCCTTCAGGAGGGCGCGCTCCTCAACATCGAGACCTTCTTCGGCTGGGTCTCGGACGTCGCCTCCTTCGAGGCGGCGCTGAAGCCCGGTGCCAGCCTCGCCGCCGAGTAGGAACGCCCCGCGAACGGAAAGTCCGAAAAAAATGCCCAAGAGCGTCGTGATCCCGCCCGGCACAGGCAAGCCGCTGGCGCCCTACGTCCCTGGAACGCTCGCCGACGGCGTGCTCTACGTGTCCGGCACCCTGCCGCTCGATGCGGAGGCGAACGTCGTCCATGTGGGGGATGCCGCCGCCCAGACCCGGCATGTGCTGGAGACCATCAAGGGCGTGCTCGAGGCCGCCGGCGGCGTCATGGACGACGTGACCTTCAACCACATCTTCCTCAAGGACTGGGCCGATTACGCGGCGATCAACGCCGTCTATGCCGAGTATTTTCCGGGCGAGAAGCCGGCCCGCTACTGCATCCAGTGCGGGCTGGTGAAGCCCGACGCGCTCGTCGAGATCGCCTCCGTGGCGCATGTCGGCAAGCCGTCGGCGGCCCCCGCCGGCGCCTCGATCTGACCATCGTGGCCTTCATCCATCACGAGGTCCACGGGCGTGGCGAGAGGACCGTGCTGCTCTCGCCGGGGCTCGGCGGGTCGGCCGGCTACTTCGCGCCGCAGATGCCGGCGCTGGCCGAACGCTTCCGCGTCGTCGCCTACGACCATCGCGGCACCGGGCGCTCGGCCGGCCCGCTGGAGCCCGGCCACGACATCGCCGCCATGGCGGCGGATGCGCGCGCGGTGCTCGACGCCAGCGGGACCGAGCGGGCCGACATCGTCGGGCATGCGCTGGGCGGCCTGATCGCGCTGCAACTCGCCCTGGACCATCCCGAGCGGGTCGGCCGCATCGTCGTCGTCAACGGCTGGGACGCCATGGAGGCGGCCACCCGCCGCTGCTTCGCCGCCCGCAAGGCGATCCTCTCCGGGGGCGGGCCGGAAGCCTATGTGCGCGCTCAGGCGATCTTCCTGTTCCCGGCCCCCTGGATCTCGGCCCATGCCGAGCGCCTTGCCGGTGAAGAAGCTCATGCGCTCGCCCATTTCCCCGGCGCCGAGACCGTGCTGACGCGGATCGCGGCCCTGGAGAGCTTCGATCTGCGCGGCCGGCTCGGCGCGATCCCGCACGAGACCCTGGCGATGGCGGCGCGCGACGACGTGCTGGTGCCCTACACCGCCTCCGAGCGGCTCGCGGCCGGGCTGCCGAACGCGCGGCTCGCTCTTTCCGCGGAGGGCGGCCATGCCCATAGCGTCACCCGCGCGGAGGCGTTCAACCGCGACCTCCTCGACTTTCTGGCGCGGGCGTGAGCAAAGCCGGGTGGTCCCTTTAAGAGGCTTGAGCCCATGAGCGAGACAGCCGTGAGCGAGACCGTTCCCGTCGAGGCCGGCGCCTACCGCGCCGCGATGGCGCGGCTCGCCAGCGCCGTCCATCTCGTCACCACGGACGGTCCGGGGGGGCGGGCCGGCTTCACGGCCTCGGCCGTATGCAGCGTCACCGATGCGCCGCCGACGCTGCTCGTCTGCGTCAATCGCGGGTCCTCGGCGCATGCGGCGCTCAGCCGGAACGACAGCCTCTGCGTCAACACGCTCAGCGCGGAGCAGCAGCCGGTCGCCGAAGCCTTCGCCGGCGGCGTCCCCATGGCCGAGCGCTTCGCCGCCGCGCGCTGGCGCGAGGAGGCGGGGAGCGCCCCGGTGCTGGCGGGCGCCCTCGTCGCCTTCCGCTGCCGGATCGCCAGCCGGGCGAGCGTCGGCACCCATGACGTGCTGTTCTGCGAGGTGACGGGCCTCGTCGGGCCAGACGAGGCGGACGCGCTCGTCTATGCCGACAGGGGCTACCACCCCCTGCCCCGCCGTCGGCCGCCGACGGCGAAGTCCCGGCCGCTCAGGGCGCTGAAGGCGGTTTAGCCGGCTCAGTGGTGGCCGGCCATGTGCCGGCCGATCACCCCGACCTCGGCCTGCGCGGCGGGGGTCTCGTAGACGAGGCGGCCTTCCGACATCACCACGATGCGGTCGGACAGCTCGAGGATCTCGTCGAGATCCTCGCTGATGAGGAGCACGGCGGCGCCGGCGTTGCGCGCCGCGACGATCCGGCCGCGAATCTCCGAGACGGCCGCGAAGTCGAGGCCGAAGCACGGGTTGACCACGATCAGCAGGTCGACCGGATCGGTCAGCTCGCGGGCGAGCACGGCGCGCTGGACGTTGCCCCCCGAGAGCGTCGCGATGGGCGCCTCGGAGGAGGCCGTCTTCACCTTGAAGCGGGCGATGAGATCCTTGGCGCGCCGGCCCATGGCGCCCCGGTCCAGCCAGAGCGTCGGCGGCTTGCCGGCATCGTCGCCGCGCCGGTCGAAGGCGCGGAAGGCGAGGTTCTCGGCCACCGACATGCGCGGCGCGCAGGCGTTGCGCAGGGGCTCCTCGGGGATGAAGCGCACGCGCCGCGCCCGGCTCTCGGCCCGCGTGCCGGTGTAGCGGCTGCCCGCCACCACCACCTGCCCGCCGGTCGCCCTGATCTGGCCGCCGAGCACGTCGGCGAGCTCCTTCTGGCCGTTGCCGGAGACCCCGGCGATGCCGACCACCTCGCGCGAACGGACCCTAAGGTCCGCGATGTCGATGTGGCGCAGCCCCGAGACGTCGGTGGCGGTCACGGAGTCGACGCGCAGGATTTCGCGCGACAGGTCAGGTTCGCCGATGCGGGGGGCGGGGGTGCGCGTGGTGCGCTCGCCCATCATCATCGCCGCCATGTCGTCGCGGGAGAGCTCGCCGACCCGGCCGCTCCCCGCGAGCTTGCCGCGCCGCAGCACGCTCAAGGAGCGGGCGAAGGTCTCCACCTCGCGGAACTTGTGGCTGATCATCAGCACCGTCAGCTCGGCCCGGTCGGTCATGGCGCGCAAGAGGCCCAGCACCTCCTCGGCCTCGGCCGGGGTGAGCACCGAGGTCGGCTCGTCGAGGATGAGGAAGCGGGCCTTGAGATAGAGCTGCTTGACGATCTCGAGCTTCTGCTTCTCGCCGGCCGCGAGCTCGGCCACGGGCCGGTCGAGGTTCAGCCGGAACGGCATCCGCGTCATGAAGTCGGCCAGCACTGCCCGCTCGCGCGCCCAGTCGATGATCGCGGGGGCGTCGGCGCGGGCGATGACGAGGTTCTCCGCGCCGGTGAGCGAGGGCACCAGGGTGAAGTGCTGGTAGACCATGCCGAGGCCGCGCGCCTGCGCACCCTTCGGGTTGGTGATCTCGGCCTCGCGCCCATCGACCAGCACGCTGCCGGAGGTCGGCGCGTAGAAGCCCATCACGCATTTCACCAGGGTCGACTTGCCGGCGCCGTTCTCGCCGAGCAGCGCGTGAAAGCCCCCCGCCTCGATCTTCATCGACACGTCGTCGAGCGCCGCGAAGGCGCCGAAGCGCTTCGTCATTCCGATGGTCTCGACGCCGATGGCGCCGGTGCCGGGCTCGGGTTCCGGAGGGATGAGGCTCATCCGATGGCCTTCAGGATGGCCTCGGAGGAGGCGACGGCGCCGAACACGCCGCCCTGCATCGTCACCATCTTCAGCGCGGCGTGGTGGTTTCCGGGATCGGTGGCGGCGGTGCCGTCGGAGACGATCACGCATTCGAAGCCGCGATCGTTGGCCTCCCGCATGGTGGTGTGGACGCAGACATCCGTGGTGATGCCGGTGAGGATCAGGTTGCGGATGCCGCGGCTCGTCAGGATCAGCTCCAGGTCCGTGGCGCAGAACGAGCCCTTGCCGGGCTTGTCGACGACGGGTTCGCCCGGCAGCGGCGCGAGTTCCGAAATGATCTCCCAGCCCGGCTCGCCGCGCACCAGCACCCGGCCGCAGGGGCCGGGATCGCCGATGCCGGCACCGATGCGCCGGGAGCGCCAGCGCTTGTTCGCCGGCAGGTCCGCGAGGTCGGGCCGGTGCCCCTCGCGGGTATGGATGACGTGGTAGCCCTTCGCCCGCGCGGCGTTCAGCAGCCTGGAGATCGGGCCGATGGGCGCGCGGGTGAGCGCCAGATCGTAGCCCATGGCGTCGACATAGCCGCCCTTGCCGCAGAAATCGGTCTGCATGTCGATGATGACGAGCGCCGTGTTCCGAGGGCTCAGGTCGCCGTCGAAAGGCCAGGGATAGGGCTCGGATGCGACGAAGAGGCCGCCCGGAGGCGCCTCATCGACGGAGGGAAACGCGACGACGCTCATGCGACCTCCCATCGATGGCCGGCAGGACAGATTTGTAGTAACACCGCGATCATGAGGTCGCGTTTCGAGTGGGACCCCGCCAAGGCCGCCGCCAACGAGCGGAAGCACGGGATCACCTTCGACTTGGCCTTGCGCGTCTTCGCCGATCCATTCCTGCTCATGATCCAGGATCGGGTCGAAGACGGTGAGCAGCGCTGGCAGACCCTCGGATCGGCGTCCGGGTATGTGTTGCTGCTCGTGGTCCACACGCTTCGCGAGACGGTGGAGGACGGAGAGGACATGGAGGTCATCCGCATCATCTCCGCCCGCAAGGCCGATCGTTCGGAGAGACGACGCTATGAAGAAGAACCTCGTTAGCCGGTCCGTCGATCTTGCGGACCTGCCGCCGCTCACGGAGAAGGACCGCGCCCAGTTGGAGCGGCTCGCCGCCATGTCCGACGCCGCGATCGACTACGGCGACATACCGCCTCTGACCGAGGACGCCTGGAAGAACGCCGTGCGCGGGACGCTCTACCGGCCGACCAAGACTTCGACGACGTTGCGCATCGACTCCGACGTCCTGGCATGGCTGCGCGCGCAAGGGTCGGGCTACCAGACCCGCATCAACGCAATCCTGCGCCGCGAGATGCTGGCGGCCTTGAAGGGGCGCTGACGGGACGCCGCGCCTCATTCCGCAGCCTCCCGCGTGTCGGGGGTGGACGTCTCGCCGAAGGTGCGCGTCGGCGCGGGGAAGCCGCAGGAGGTGCCGTCGACGACCTTCACCTCGTCCTCCCAGGGCAGCCGGTAGCGGCCGGCGGCGAGGTCGTGCATGTAGGTGTAGGGGCAGTCCTGGGCGCCCCCCTTCACGGCGGTGTAGCCGCGGTGGCCGAGCTGGTAGATGTTGTTCTCGACGCCCCAGTGGATGCGCGCCTCGCGCACGAGGTCGGGCCGCACCTCCGCCGTGATGATCTCGTCGACGCGCCCCGTGGTGCCGTGGGCGATGACGGTGCCGTCGAAATCGACGATCATCCCCTCGCCCATGGAATCGAAGCTGCCGTCCGATCCGCACATACAGACATTGGCCGTCACCATCAGGTTGCAGAACGCATTCGACTGGTTGGTGAAGCGCCAGGACTGGCGGATCGGGGCGGTGTAGCCCGCCGTGCGGATCATGATCTCGGCGCCCTTGTAGGCGCATTCGCGCGCCATCTCCGGGAACATGCCGTCATGGCAGATGATGAGCCCGAGCTTGGCGCCCTTCGGCCCCTCGATCACCGGGATGCCGATGTCGCCGGGCTCCCAGGGCTCCACGGGCACCCAGGGGTGCATCTTGCGATAGTAGAGCTTGAGCGCGCCGGTATCGTCGATGACGAGGCCGGAATTGAACGGGTTTCCGTTCGGGTTGAACTCCATGATGGAGAAGCAGCCCCAGATCCTGTTGTCGATGCAGGCCTGCTTGAAGGCCGCGACCTCCGGCCCGTCGAGCGAGCACATGATCTCCGGGTTGGTATCCATGGACAGGCCGTGGAGCGCGTATTCCGGGAAGACCACGAGATCCATGGTGCCGAGATTGGCCCGCGCCTTCTTCACCAGGGCGACGATGCGCGCCGTCTGCGCGGCGAGATCGGCCTTGGTGACGACGGTCGGCAGCTGGAGCTGCACGAGGCCGATGACCACGCCGTTCGGGGATTTGTTCAGTCCGCCAAGTCCGTTCATCAGAAGTGCCCGTTCATCAGAAGTGCCCGTTCATGACCAATGTCCGTTCATGGAGAACTTCCCTATTTCGACACGCCGAGCTCGCCCGGAGCGCCGGCCAGCGCACGGTCGGGGGAGGAGGTGGCGATCAGCAGGATCAGGGTCAGGACGTAGGGCGCGGCGTAGAACAGGTAATACCCTTGCGTGACGCCGACCGATTGCAGCGCCGGCCCGAGCGCGCCCGCGCCGCCGAACAGCAGCGCCGCGCCGAAGCAGGCGAGCGGGTTCCAGCGCGCGAAGATGACGAGCGCCACCGCCATCAGGCCCTGGCCGGAGGAGACGCCCTCGTTCCAGGAGCCCGGATAGTAGAGCGACAGATAGGCCCCGCCGATGCCCGCGAGCACCCCGCCCGCGGCGGTGGCGTAGAGGCGCACGCGGTCGACGTCGTAGCCCATGGCGCGGGCGGCATCCGCGCTGTCGCCGACGACGCGCAGGATCAGGCCGGCCTTGGTGTTGCGGAAGCCCCACCACAGCACGAGCGCGAGGGCGGCGCCCGCGAGGAACAGCACGTTGACGCGCAGCGCCGCCTCGACCTGCGGCACCCCCGACCAGAACCCGAAGGGGATCGCCGGCAGCGGCGGGGCGGAGGGCTGGATGAACGGCTTTCCGAGGAAGAAGGCCAGCCCCGATCCGAACAGCATCAGCGCGATGCCGATGGCGACGTCGTTCACGCCGGGGAACTTGCAGACATAGCCGTGCAGCAGACCGAAGACCCCGCCCGCGAGCCCCGCCGCCGCCACCCCCGCCCAGGGCGAGTCCGTCATCACCGCGACCGCGTAGGCCGACATCGCGCCGAACACGAGGGTGCCCTCGAGGCCGAGATTGATCCGGCCCGAGCGCTCGGTGATGGTCTCGCCCAGGCTGACGAAGAGGAAGGGCGTCGAGACGCGGATGGCGCCGCCGATCACGGCGAGCAGCACGCTCCAGAGGCCGAGATCGCCGCTCATGCCGGTGTCCTCATGCCGGGCTCCCCGCCGGGACCGGCGCGGCCGCCCGCTTCTCGCTCCACAGATGCGGGCTGAAGACCTTGAAGCGGCCGTAGAGCGTCTCGCTCATCAGCACCACGAGGAAGAGCAGTCCTTCCAGCACCAGCACGGTGGCGTCGGGGAGCTGCATGCGGCGCTGGATCAGCCCGCTCGACGCCTCGATCCCGCCGAGCAGGAAGGCCACGGGCACGATCGCCAGCGGGTTCTGGCGGGCGAGGAAGGCGACGAGGATGCCGGTATAGCCGTAGCCGGCCACCAGCGTCGCGTTGGCGGTGCCCTGCACGGCCACCACCTCGAAGAAGCCCGCGAGCGCCGCGAAGGCGCCCCCCAGCGCGGTGAAGCCGACGATCAGCCGGCCCACCGGCAGGCCCTGGATCTGCGCGGCGCGCACGTTGCCGCCCGCGATCCGCGCCGCGAAGCCCAGCGTCGTGCGGTCCATCAGCATATAGGCGACGAGGCAGGCGAGGACGCCGCAGCCGAGCCCCCAATGCACGCCGATCAGCGGCATCGGCCCGATCATGAAGGCGTCGCCCAGCGGATAGGTCGAGGGCTTGTTGAGGCTCGACGGGTCGCGCAGCGGCCCCTCGATCAGATGGTTGGCCAGCGCGATGGCGATGTAGGACAGGAGCAGGCTGGAGATGGTGGCGTTGACGCCGCGATAGGCCTGGAGCCAGCCGACCGAGCCGATCCAGACCGCCCCGACCAGGGCCGAGGCCAGCGCCATGAGCGCGATCGCCAGGGCGGGCGGCAGGCCGGAGAGGGCCGGCGCCACGGCGGCCGCGGCGAGCCCTCCCAGCACGATGGCGCCCTCCCCGCCGATGACGACGAGGCCGAGCCGGGCCGGCAGCGCCACGCACAGGCCCGCGAAGAGCAGGGGGGCCGCCCGTTGCAGGCTGTTGCCGAGGGCGAAGGAGGAGCCGAAGCCGCCGCGATAGACGATCTCGACGAGTTGCAGCGGCGACTTGCCGAGCAGCGCCAGGAACACCCCGAACAGCGCGAACCCCACCAGCGCCGCGCCCACCGGGATCGCCACGGACTCGGAATGGCGCGCGATCCAGGCCCGAACCTGAAGACCGCGCGAGGCCGTCCGGCCGATGCCCGTCACGCCCGCCGGAGCGGCCTCCGCGACCATGCTGCGATCCCTCCCGTTGCGCGGTGTCGCGAGATGCGCGGCAGAAACCGTGCCACGCCGCTCAGACGGAGCCCTTCACGCCGGCCACGAGGTAGTTCGTGCTCTCGAGCTCGGCCGCCTTCTCGGGGTAGCCCTTGCCGGACGCGAGGATCTCCTTGCCGGCGTTGTCCTTGAGCGGGCCCTTGATGATCTGGTAGCCGCCCTTCAGCATCTCGGCCTTCACGGCGTCGGCGTTTTTCCGCGCGGCGTCGCTGACCGCAGGGCCATAGGGGCTCATCTTGACGTAGCCGTCGGCCAGCCCCCCGCGCACGAAATGCTCCGGCACCTTGCCGGCCTGCATCGCCTCGATGAAGCCCTTGTAGATCGGCAGCCAGTTCCACTCGGCGCCGGTGAGATACTTCTGCGGGGCGAGCGGCGACTGGTCGACATGGTAGCCGCAGACGAAGGCGCCGCGCCGCGAGGCGGTCTCCACCACCACCTTCGGGCTGTCGACATGGCAGGTGACGACGTCGGCGCCGCCGTCGATGAGCGCGTTCGTCGCCTCCGCCTCCTTCACCGCCAGCGACCACTCGCCGGTGAAGATCACCTGGCAGGTGATCGACGGATCGACGCTCTGGGCGCCGAGCAGGAAGGCGTTGACGTTGTTGAGCACCTGCGGAATCGGCTTGGCCGCGACGAAGCCGATCTTCTTCGACTTCGAGGCATGCGCGGCGACGATGCCGTTCAGGTACTGGCCCTGGGCGATGTAGCCGAAATACGAGCCGGCATTCGCCGGGTCCTTCTCGGTCCACAAGCCGCCGCAGTGGCGGAACTGGATCTTGGGGTTCTTCTTGGCCTGCGCGACCATGTAGGGGCTGTAATAGCCGAACGAGGTCGGGAACAGCAGGCTCGCCCCGTCGAGATTGATCATGCTCTCCATGGTCTTCTCGACGGCGTTGGTCTCGGGGACGCGCTCCTCCTCCGTGACCTCGATGCCGGGCATGCCCTTCAGCGCCTTGGCGGCCTGCGCATGCGCCTGGTTGTAGCCGTAATCGTCCTTCGGGCCGACATAGATGAAGCCGACGGTGAGCTTGCCCGCCGCCTTGGCCCGGAGGACGGGCAGTCCGGCGAGCCCGAGAGCGGCCGTGCCCGCGAGGAGACGACGACGCGAAAGGAAAGGGTCGGTCACGCGTGCACGCTCCGTGTCGGCATCGACGGCGATGGCCGGCACGAAGTCTAGGCGGGGCGTTCGGGCCGGCGAAGCCGAGATTTTCGGCACTTGTATTGCGCGCGCTCTCCTGCGCGAACGGTCTCCGGGAACTGGATTCGCTCAGAAATCGGCCTGTGTATGCACGGAATCGCGGCATCTCGTAGCCGGCTTCCCGAGAGCCGTCAGGGGCCGGATGCCCTTGTCCGACGGCCCGGATTCGCGGCCCTTCCGGGCCCTGCGGGCGCGCGCATGAAAAAGCCGGCCGCTGCGAGCCGGCCGGCCTTGGTCGGTGTCCGCCGGCGGCCCTCGCGAGGCCGCCGGACGCGCGGATATCAGCGGTTGTGGTGGCCGGCGCCGTGACGCGGCTCGCGCACGGACCCCGTCGAGAGGCCGTCATTGACGGCGCCCGCGGGGAGGTAGCCCCGGCTCTCGGTGCCGTGGAGGTTCGGCAGCGCGGCGCGGCCCTCGAGGCCGCCGGGGGCGGTCACGGCCGGGATGCCGGCGGGGGCGGTGTAGCTCTGGGCCGAGGCGGCGGTGGCGAGGACGGCGGTGGCGAGGGCGAGAGCGGCCCCCGTGACGAAGCGAGCGGACATGACGGTCTCCCAGGTGTTCTTGCAGGTGTTCTTGTCGGCGCAGCTTTACGCGCTGTCGCCGCTCAAGTTCCTGTATTTTGTGCATGTCTGCTATCACAAGTGACAGTTGTTGCTCAGAATTTGAACAAAACCCCTGCGCCGACGCCAGTATCCGCCGCCGCCTTCGACTGAAGGGCCACGGTTCTGTCAAAAATATCCGATTTTCTTCAAGGGCTTGTGCGGACGTCCAAGAGCCGCTGCCCATGCCGGCGGCAGGTTGGCACGAAGCTTTCCCGAAGAGTGCGATTCCGCACACGCCAAACGGCGCCGAGGACGCGGTCCCCGGCAGAGGCCGGCTCTCGGTGGATCGGATCAGGAAGGGCGGCGCGCGGCCGGGCTCAGCCCGTCCGCCCGATGGTCGCCTCGATCTGCCCGTGCGGCTCGTCCGTGGGCAGGAACACCACCCCCGGATTCGTCAGGCCGAAGGGGGCCATGTCGATGGGGATGTAATGCTTGTTCGGCATGGCGAAGCCGATCTCGGCGATCTCTGGGATCGCGGCGAGCACCGCCTCGCCCATGCGGTACATGCTGTCCTGGACGCCGTAGCTGTAGGTGGTGCCGAAGACCGCGATAAGGATCTCGAGCACCTTGGCGTTCGTCTCCGTGTAGTCGGCCGGCACCCCGGCCCAACTCCAGGTGGCATCCATGGCGGTGGCGGCGATGCGGTCGGTGGTGTCGGCAAGCGTCCTGTAGCCGTCGTCGACGAAATCGACCCAGCCCGACTGCGTGGTCTTCATGAAGGTGAAGCCGCGCAGGCCCGATTGCATCGCCGCCTTGCCCCGGCTCGCCACGAGCTTCACGTAGCCGAAGCCGTTGCCGTCCAGGGTGAAGGTGTGGCCGTGCGGCGTGCCGCCGATGGAATGGCGCAGCCAGCGCGTCTCCTTCGCTTCGACGGAGATCTCCTCGACCTGCGGATAGGTGTCGAGGAAGACGGCCGCGACGGCTTGCGCGAACGCCTCCTTGTCGAGGGTCGGGTTCTTCGCGGCGGTGACGTTGACGATGTTCTTGACGCTGTCCGTGGCCACGCAGGCGCGGTTGTCGGCCGCCGTCCAGGCGGCGTCGAAGGTGCCCTTCATCAGCACCGTGAGGGTCAGTTCGCGCGGGGTGTGGTGGTCGCCGTCGCGGGCGAGCCGCATCACCCGCACCCGCCCCTTGCCGTAGGTGGATGCCGTCAGGGCCATGGTGGTCTCCTAGGGAAAAGAAGTGTTCCGAGCCGGCTCCCGGCGAGCCCGACCCGTCGAGGATCGGTCCCGGCGGCGATGCGGCCCGACCTGAGGGGATGCCGGCTAGTGAGCCTCGGCGGCCTGGGCCTGCCGCATGGCCTGCTCGCGCGCGTCCGCCGTGTTGCCGAGCCCGTTGAAGAACAGGTTCAGGAACACCGCCGCCAGCGCCGAGAGCAGGATGCCGGATTCGAGCAAGGGATGCAGCGCGTGCGGCATCTGCTTGAAGAAGTTCGGCGCCACCAGCGGGATCATGCCGAAGCCCACCGAGATCGCCACCACGAAGAGGTTGTTGCGGTTGCGGGCGAAGTCGACGGCGCCGAGGATGCGCGCGCCCGTGGCCGCGACCATGCCGAACATCACCAGCCCGGCGCCGCCGAGCACGCATTGCGGCACCGCCTCCACCAGGGCGGCGAGCTTCGGGATCAGCCCGAGCACCAGCATGATCGCCCCGCCCGCCACCGTGACGAAGCGCGAGCGCACCCCCGTCACCCCGACGAGCCCGATGTTCTGCGAGAACGAGGTGTAGGGGAAGGTGTTGAAGATGCCGCCGATCAGCGTGCCCAGCCCGTCGGCCCGCAGGCCCTTGGTGAGGCGGGCCTCGTCCACCGGATCGGCGGTGATCTCGGAGAGCGCCAGGAACATGCCGGTGGACTCGATCATCACCACGATCATGACGATGCACAGCGTCACCGCCGAGACCGGGTCGAAGGCCGGCCAGCCGAATGCGAAGGGGCGCACCACGTCGAACCAGGGCGCGCTGGCGACCCGCGACAGGTCGACGAGGCCGAACAGTCCCGCCACCACCATCCCCACGACGATGCCGATGAGCACCGAGGCCGAGGAGACGAAGCCGGTGCCGTAGCGGGTGATCGCCATGATGACGAGCAGCACGAAGGCGCTGATGCCGAGGAAGACCGGCGCCCCGTAATTCGGGTTGCCGACGCCGCCCGCCGCCCAGTTGACGCCGACCTTCATGAGCGACACCCCGATCACCAGGATGATCGTGCCGGTGACGACGGGGGGAAACAGCGGCAGCAGCCGGCCGATCAGCGGCGCGACGAGGAGTCCGAACAGGCCTGCCACGATCACCGAGCCGTAGATGACGGCGAGACCCAGGTCGGGGTTGGTGCCCATGGCGATCATCGGGGTGACGGAGGCGAAGGTCACGCCCATCATCACCGGCATGCGGATGCCGATCCCCGGCAGGCCCCAGCTCTGGATCAGCGTGGCGATGCCGCAGGCGAAGAGATCGGCGCTCACCAGCATCGCCACCTGCTCGGGCGCGAGCTTCAGCGCCCGCCCGACGATGAGCGGCACCGCGACCGCGCCGGCATACATGACGAGGACGTGCTGAAGCCCGAGCAGCCCGAGGGCCAGGGAGCCGACCTTGCCGACCGGAGCCGTCGCCGGGCCGAGCGGCACGGGCGGCTCGTGGGAGGTCGCGGAGATGCTGTCGGCCATGGGCGGGCGCCTTCGTCGGTCCGCCGCCGGGAGAAGGCCGGGCGGCGGATCGCCGGGAAGGCGCAAGGCACATGCCAGGACCGGGCGCGGCGGCACGCACCCCGCGCGGATGCCCGCTGGCCCGTTGCCTGCTACGGCGCTGCCCACGGTTCGGGCCGATCCCGCCTCGCCGCAGGGCAGGTCCAGGGGTGGCAGGTCCAGAGATGGAAGAGCATGATGACGCGGACCCTCTCCGAGCTGAACGCGGCCTCCGTCGGCGAGGTGGTCGCGGCGCTGGGCGCCGTGTTCGAGCACGCGCCCTGGGTCGCGGAGGCCGCCGCCGCGCATCGGCCCTTCGCCCGCGTCGAGGATCTCTTCGCCGCGATGCGCGCGGCGGTGCGGAACGCCTCCGACGAGCGCCGGCTGGCCCTGCTCGCGGGCCATCCCGAGCTCGCCGGGCGCGCCGCCCGTGACGGCCGGATGGAGCCCGCCTCCGTCGCCGAGCAGGCATCCGCCGGTCTCGACAGGCTCTCGGAGGCGGAATACGCGCGGTTCGCCGCGCTGAACGCCGCCTATCGCGAAAAATTCGGCCTGCCCTACATCCTCTGCATCAAGCGGCACGGCCGGGTGTCGCTGCTGCGGAACTTCGAGGCGCGCCTCGCCTCCACGCCGGAGGCGGAGCGGGCGGCCGCCGAGGCGGAGGTCCTGCGCATCGCCGCGATCCGGCTGAACGCGCTCGTCTCCGGCGAGGGGCCGCTGCGGACGACGGGGCGGATCTCCACCCATGTGCTCGACACGGTGTCCGGGCGCCCGGCGGCCGGGGTGGAGGTGGAGCTCGCCGAGTTCGTCTCCTCGACCGAATCCGTGGTGGTGGCGCGCGCCGTCACCAACGCGGACGGGCGCACCGACGCGCCGCTCATCGGCGGCCGTCCGGTGCCGATCGCCACCTACGAGCTGCGCTTCTCCATCGGCGACCACTACCGCCGCGCCGGGTTCGAGCTGCCCGATCCCGCCTTCCTCGACGTCGTGCCCCTGCGCTTCGGCGTCGGCGACCCGGAGGGGCACTACCATGTGCCGCTGGTGGCGACGCCCTGGAGCTACCAGACCTATCGCGGCAGTTGAACGGGCACGGCGCCTGCCGCCCACGAGGACCAATACGAGCGCCCGTATGGGAGACCCACGATGCGACGGCCACGGCTCTGCCTCCTGCTCCTGCTTCCCCTCGCCGCCGGCTTCCTCGGCGCGGGGATCGCGACACCGCCGGCCGCGTATGCGCAGGGCACGGTGACGCCGCTTGCCGGCCAGCCGAGGGTCACGGCGCCGGGCGGACGGTTCGGGCGCGCTGCCCATCGCCGCCGCATGCACAAAATGAATGCACATTGGCGGCATCATCACCGCCGATAGGCCGGAACCTGCACGCCCTCGGGCGAATTCTCCCGTCATCGTAAGGGCTTGACTCTCAGGCCCGCCCGGATCGGGAGACCCCGCCCCATGCGTTCGACGCTCACCACCACGTTGGCCCTGCTCGGCGCCCTCGGCCTCGGCGGCGGCGCGCTCGCCCAGTCCACCGGCGCGCCGGCCGGACGCGATCCGGCGACCGCGCCGGGCGGCCTCGAAGGGACCGCCGGCCCCGGCAACGCTGTCGAGGCCGTCCGCTCCGGCGATGCCATCGCCGTTCCGCCGGCCGCCACGGGCACCGTGGTGGTCGCGCCCCCGCCCGCTCCCGACATGGTCGCGCCCCCGCCGCCGCCGGCCCTGCGCCCCTGATCGTCTCGACAACGAAGAAGGCGCCCCCGGAGCGATCCGGCGGCGCCTTTTTTCGATTCAGCCGGGCGTTCCCAGCGCCTATTGCGGCAGCTTGTCGTCGATGCCCTTCACGTACCAGTTCATGCCGAGGATCATCGGATCGGGGGCGGTCTCGCCCTCCTTCACCGCCACGCTGCCGTCCTGCTTCGTCACCGGCCCCTGGAAGGGATGGAGCTTGCCGGCGGCGATGCCGTCGCGCGTCTCCTCGGCGAGTTTCTTCACGTCGTCGGGCATGTTGGTGAAGGGCGCGAGCACGACCATGCCGTCCTTGATGCCGCCCCAGGTGTCGTGGCTCTTCCAGGTGCCGGCCATGACGGCCTTGGCCTCGGCCACGACATAGCCGTTCCAGTCGTCGGTGATGGAGGTGAGCTGCGCCTTCGGGGCGAAGCGGTACTGGTCGGAGGACTGGCCGAAGGCGAGCTTGCCGGCCTTCTCGGCCTCCTGGAGGGGCGCCGCGGAATCGGTGTGCTGGGTGAGGATGTCGGCGCCCTGCGCCAGCAGCGCCTTGGCGGCCTCCGCCTCCTTGCCGGGATCGAACCAGGTGTTCACCCAGACGATCTTGACCTTGATGTTCGGGTTCACCGACTGCGCGCCGAGCATGAAGGCGTTGATGCCGCTCACCACCTCGGGGATCGGGAAGGAGGCGATGTAGCCCACCGTGCCCGATTTCGAGAGCTTGCCGGCGATCTTCCCGCAGACGTAGCGCCCCTCGTAGAAGCGGGCGGAGTAGGTCGAGACGTTGTCCGCGCGCTTGTAGCCGGTGGCGTGCTCGAACTTCACCTTGGGGAACTTCCTGGCCACCTTCAGGGTCGGCTCCATGAAGCCGAAGGAGGTGGTGAAGATCAGCCCCGCGCCGGAGCGGGCGAGCTTCTCGATGGAGCGCTCGCTGTCGGCCTCGGGCACGTTCTCGAGATAGGTCGTCTCGACCTTGCCCGGCAGCGCCGCCTCCAGCGCCTTGCGGCTGAGATCGTGCTGGAAGGAGTACCCGTAGTCGGCGACGGGGCCGACATAGACGAAGCCGACCTTGAGCTTGTCCTCGGCCCTGGCCGGGCCGAGGGCGAGAAGCAGGGCGCCGAGAAGCGCGCCGGTGAATTTACGCATGTGCCCGGTATCCCCTTGTGTGGTCCCCGCTTTTAGCGGTGCGGGGTGAAGTCGCGCCCGAGCGCCGCCGGCGCGAGCGATCCGCCCTGGCGCCGCCCGAGGGAGAGCAAGACCAGGGCCAGGATGGTGGCGAGGTAGGGCAGCGCCGAGAGCGCCTGTCCGGGGAGCCCGATGCTCGCGGCCTGGGCATGGAGCTGGAGCACCGTCGCGCCGCCGAAGAGGAGCGCGCCGGCCGCCACCCGCAACGGCCGCCAGGAGGCGAACACGACGAGCGCCAGCGCGATCCAGCCGCGCCCGGCGGTCATCGCGGGCGCCCAGAACGGCGTGTAGGACAGCGAGAGATAGGCCCCCGCGAGCCCGGCGCAGGCGCCCCCGAACAGCACCGCGAGGAAGCGGACCTTGCGGACGGGCAGCCCGAGGGCGTGGGTGGCGGTATGGTCGTCGCCGATGGCGCGCAGGACCAGCCCGGCGCGCGTGCGCCAGAGGAACCACGACACGCCGACGACGAGGGCCAGCGCGACGTAGACGAAGGCGTCCTCCCCGAACAGCAGCGTCCCGACGCCCGGAATCTCGCTCAGGCCCGGAACGTGGAGATGCCCGGCCGGCTCGCGCTTCAGGCCCACGTAGTTGGCGCCGACGAGCCCCGACAGCCCGAGCCCCATGATGGTGAGCGCGAGGCCCGAGGCCACCTGGTTGGCGGCGAGCCCTACGGTGAGGATGCCGAACAGCGCCGAGAGCAGCAGCCCCGCCCCCGCCCCGCCCAGGGCGCCGAGGACGGTCGATCCGGTCTCCACCGCGACGGCGAAGCCCGTGGCGGCGCCGAGCACCATCATGCCCTCGACGCCGAGATTGAGCACGCCGGAGCGCTCGGCCACCAGCTCGCCCATGGCGGCGATGACGAGCGGGGTGGCCGCCGTCACCACGGTGACGAGGACGAGCTGGACGATCTCGAGGGTCACGCGGCGGGGCCTCCCGGCACGAGGCGGACATGGAAGCGGGCGAGCACGTCGGCGCCGAGCACGAGGCCGAGCAGCAGCCCCTGGAAGGCGCGGGTGAGATCGAGCGGAAGCTTCAGGTCGATCTGCGCCCCCTCCCCGCCGATGGTGGTGAGCGCGATGACGAGCGCGGCGACCAGGATGCCCGGCGGCGAGAGCCGTCCGAGGAAGGCGACGATGATCGCGGTGAAGCCGTAGCCCGGCGAGATCGTCGGCTGGAGCTGGCCGATCTTGCCGGCGACCTCACTGATCCCGGCGAGCCCCGCCGCGCCGCCGGAGATGGCAAACGCCGCGAGCGTCAGGCGCGCGTCGCTGAACCCCGCGAAACGCGCCGCGCGCGGGCTCGACCCGACGACCCGCACCTCGAACCCGAACAGCGTCCGCGCCAGCACGAGCGTGGCAAGGACGACCGCGAGGAAGGCCACCAGCACTCCCGCATGCAGGCTCTCGCCCTCCATCAGGTAGGGGAGCCGGGCGGGGGCGTCGAACATCACGCTCTGCGGGAAGTTGAACCCCGCCGGATCGCGCAAGGGGCCGCGGGCCATGTAGTCGAGCATGAGCTCGGCGACATAGACGAGCATCAGGCTCGTCAGGATCTCGGAGACGCCGAGGCGGACCTTCAGCACCGCCGGGATCATCGCGTAGGCGATGCCGGCGAGCGTGCCGGCGATCAGCATCGCCGGCAGGATCCAGAGGGTGAAGCCGGCGCTTCCATGCGTCGCCACGCCGACCCAGCCGCCGGCCAGCCCGCCGACCACGAACTGGCCCTCCGCGCCGATGTTCCAGAGATTGGCGCGGTAGCAGAAGGCGAGCCCCGTCGCGATGAGCGCGAGGGGCGCGGCCTTGAGCGCCACCTCCTGCAACGACCAGACCTCGCTCAGGGGGGCGACGAAATAGGTGGCGAAGGCCGCCCCCGGCGAGACGCCCATCGCCGCCACCGCGATGCCCCCGATCAGCACGGCGGCGACGAAGGCGAGCACCGGCGAGAGCGCGCCGGCAAGCGGCGAGCGCCGCGCGCGGGGGCGGAGATCAAGGCGCATGACCGGCTCCGGGCCTGCGCGAAAGACGCGCCGCGACGACCCTCCCCCCTTTGCGGGGGAGGGTGGCCCGCGAAACGGGTCGGGAGAGGGGAGCGACGGTACCGGAGACGGCGCTCCCCTCACCCGACCCTCGCTGACGCGAGGCCCACCCTCCCCCGCAAAGGGGGGAGGGAGCGCCGCCATTCCATGTGACGTCAGTGCGCATGCGCCGTCTCCGGGCTTGCGATCGGTCCGTCCGTCCGAGCCTCCGGCTCCCCGGAGCCGCCCATCAGCAGGCCGACGGCCTCGCGGGTGGTCTCAGCGGTCGGCACGGCGGGGGAGAGCGTGCCCGCATGCAGCACGGCGATGGAGCCGGCGACCTCGAACAGCTCGTCGAGATCCTGGCTGATGACGAGGATCGCCGCGCCCCTGGCGGCGAGGTCGACGATCGCCTGCCGGATGAAGGCGGCGGCGAGCGCGTCGACCCCCCAGGTCGGCTGGTTGATGACGAGCACGCCGGGCTCGGCCAGGATCTCGCGCCCCACCACGAATTTCTGGAGGTTGCCGCCCGACAGCGTGCCGGCGGCGGGATCGGGGCCGGCCTTGCGCACGTCGAAGGCCTCGATGACGCGGGCGGCGAGGTCGCGCGCGGCGCGTCCGCGCAGCATCCCGAAGCGGGTCAGCGGCGCCGTGGCGTAGCGCGACAGCACCGCGTTCTCGGAGAGGCTCATGGTGGGCGCGGCCGCGTGGCCGTTGCGCTCCTCCGGCACGAAGGCGCAGCCGATCCGGCGCCGCGCGTTGATGCCGAGACGGCCGACCGGCTTGCCGTCGACCCGCACGGCGGCGGCCTCGGCGGACAGGCTCTCGCCGGAGAGCGCGGCGAAAAGCTCCGCCTGCCCGTTGCCGGCGATGCCGGCAATCCCGAAGATCTCGCCGCCGGAGACGCTCAAGGAGATGTCGCGCAGCGAGGTGGCGTGCAGTCCGGGCGCCGGCAGCGACAGGCGCTCCACCCGCAACCGCTCGCGCGTGCCCGGCCGGGCGTCGCGCGTCTTGATCTCGCCGACCTGCTGACCGACCATCATGGCGGCGAGCGAGCGGGCGGTCTCGTCACGCGGCGAGCAGGCCCCCACCACCTTGCCGTGGCGCAGGATGGTGGCGCGCACGCACAGGCGCCGCACCTCGTCGAGCCGGTGCGAGATGTAGAGCAGCGCTCTGCCCTCCTCGCGCAGCCGCTCCAGCACCGTGAACAGCACCTCCGCCTCGCCGGGGGTGAGCACCGAGGTCGGCTCGTCGAGGATGACGAGGCTCGGGTCCTGGAGCAGGCAGCGCACGATCTCGATGCGCTGGCGCTCGCCGGCCGACAGCGACCAGACCGGCCGGTGGGGATCGAGATGCAGGCCGTAGGTCGCGCCCAGCGCCGCGATGCGCTCCGCCAGCGCCTTGCCCGACAGGTCCTTGGGCATGACGAGCGCGATGTTCTCGGCCACCGTCAGGTTGTCGCACAACGAGAAGTGCTGGAAGACCATGCCGATGCCGAGCTTGCGCGCGGCCTCGGGGTTCGGCAGCTTCACGATGTCGCCCTTGTGGGTGACGACGCCCTCCGTCGGCTCCAAGAGGCCGTAGAGGATCTTCATCAGGGTCGACTTGCCGGCCCCGTTCTCGCCGAGCAGCGCGTGGATCTCGCCGGCCCGGATCTCCAGGTCCACCTTGTCGTTGGCGGTGAAGTCGCCGAAGCGCTTGACGATGCCGTAGGCCCCGAAGAGCGGGGTCGGCCCGGCGGAGGGAGTGAGCGCGGCGGCCGCGTCCATCTCAGGCGGTGCCGAACAGAGAGCGGGCGAGCCGGGTGTGCTCCTCGCGCAGGCGCCGTGTGTCGAGGCCGATGGGATTGCCGTCGATCACCTTCCAGGCGCCCGCCACCATCACCCGGTCGGCCTTGTAGGCCCCGCAGAGCACCAGCGCCGCGAGCGGATCGTGGCTGCCGGAGAAGCGCAGCTCGTCGAGGGTGAAGAGCGCGAGATCGGCCTCGCGGCCCTCCTCGATGCGGCCGATGTCGGAGCGCCCGAGGCAGCGGGCCGAGCCCTCGGTGGCCCAGCGCAGCGCGTCGAGATGCGTGACCTTCTCGGCCCCGTAGGTGAGCCGGTTGAGCATCAGCGCGTGGCGCACGCCCTCGATCAGGTTCGAGTTGTCGTTGGAGGCCGAGCCGTCGACGCCGAGCCCCACGGGGCTGCCGGCGGCCTCCAGTTCGCAGGTGCGGCAGCAGCCGGAGGCCAGCGTCATGTTCGAGGTCGGGCAGTGGCAGATTCCGACACCGGCACGCCCGAGGCGCACCACCTCGTCGTCGTTGAAGTGGATGCCGTGGGCGAGCCAGGCCCGGTTCGTCATCCAGCCGACCTCCTCGAGATAGTCCACCGGGCGCTGGCCGAACATGGCGAGGCAGTAGGCGTCCTCGTCGAGGGTCTCGCCGAGATGGGTATGGAGGCGGCAGTCATGGGCGTCGGCGAGCGCAGCGCTCTCGCGCATCAGCCGCTTGGTGACGTTGAAGGGCGAGCAGGGGGCGAGCCCGATCTGCACCATGGCGCCGGGGCTCGGATCGTGGAACAGCCGCAGCACCCGCTCGCTGTCGGCGAGGATGGTGTCGTCGTCCTGCACAAGGGCGTCCGGCGGCAGGCCGCCGTCGCGCTCCGACAGGCTCATGGAACCGCGCGTGACGAAGGCACGGATACCGAGCGCGCGCGCCTCCTCGACCTGGATGTCGACGGAGGCTTCGAGGCCCTTCGGGAAGAGGTAGTGGTGGTCCCCCGCCGTGGTGCAGCCGGAGAGCAGCAGCTCCGCGTAGGCGAGCCGGCTCGCCAGCCGGAAGGATTCGGGGTTCAGCTTGTCCCAGACCGTGTAGAGCGACTTCAGCCACGGGAAGAGCGGCTTGTTGATCGCCACCGGATGGGCGCGGGTCAGCGTCTGGAAGAAGTGGTGATGCGTGTTGACGAGGCCGGGGATGACCACATGGCGCGAGGCGTCGAAGGTCTCGTCTACGGGTGCGGAGGGTTTGCCCGCCGCCGGCACCCGCTCGACGATGCGGGTGCCCTCGACGACGATCCCGCCGGCGGACTCCTCCGCCAGGATCGCCATCGGATCCCTGATCCAGAGCCGGCGGGGAGTGGCGGGGGTGTCGGTCATGCGCGCGTCCGTTCCGTTGCCGAGGGTCCGCCGAGGGCGACGGCGGACCCATGCCAGTCCCGGACCATGCGGCCTCCTCAGAAGATGTGGAAGGCGACGCCGGCGAGGAAGCTCTTCTCCTCGGTGCCCTTGAAGTTCGCCGTCTCGCGGTTGCCGAACTTGTTCAGCCAGTATTGGAAGCCGACGAAGACATCGACCTTGTTCGGCTGGTCGTAGACGAGCTTGCCCACGTCGAGCACGAGGTTGGTGCGCGACAGGAATTCGAGGCCTGTCTTCGGGTTGAAGGCGAAGGCGGTGACGTCCTGCACGCCCCGGCCCTTGGGCAGGACGATGTTGTTGAAGCCGGCGAGGCTCAGCGGCAGCCCGGTGAAGGCCAGCGGGAAGTTGTAGACGATCTCGAACTCGGGGACCGTGTTGAAGCTGACGTCGCGGTTCGGCTGGAGGTTGAAGCCGTTGCGGTTCCACTCCTTGTAGGCGTGGACCGACACGTTGAGGAAGCCGGCCGGCACGTCCACCGAGAAGGCGAGGCCGCCGACCACGTCGCGCTTCTTCGGGCCGAAGGCGGTGTTCTTGGAGTTGGCGTCGAAGCCGTAGGCGAGCGACACGTCCTTGATCAGGCCCGGAATCGTGAACGCCTTGGTGCCGGAGAGCGCGTTGAGGCTGAGCGTGCCGCGATACAGGCCGTAGGCTTCCGTCGCGCCCTCGGTGCCCTGGAAGAAGCCGCCCGGCACGTTGGTGGTGCCCGACGGGTCCTGCGAGGACGACTTCAGGATGTCGAGCGAGAAGAAGTTCGTGCCGTAGGCCCAGGCGTCGGCATGGGAGATGTTGTAGATCTGCTTGGGGATGCCGCGGTTCTCGAACTGGCCGTTGGCCTTCAGCACCTGCACGCCCGGCTCGGCCGCAGGGAACTGGTAGCGATAGCTCACCTGCGTGTCGGCGAAGAGGAAGAACGGCATCTCCTTCACCGGGACCACCTCGGGGGCCTTCTTCTTCTTGACCGCGTCGAGATCGGCGGCGAGCGCTCCTCCGACCAGCCCGAGCGACGTCACGGCCGCCAACAATCCCCGCGCGAACATCTTCTTCTCCTCATTCGCAAAAATCTTGAGGAGCAGGCAGCAACCGATATGCCATCGGCGGCGTTGTCCGAACGCCCGTGAGGGGGTGTCACAGAATCGCAACGTTTTCATCGGCCAAGGCGAAAACGTCGCAGTTTTTATGCCGGATCGGTCCGGCTTTGCTTCCAAGAAGTCGAACAGTCGCGCTCGGGAGCCGGTCGCGGCCTCCGTGAGGAGCGCCCCCGCCTGCCCTCGCCGCGAGCGGTCTGCCCGAAAACCGGTCTCGCGCCCCATTGGCGGCCATGCATACGCGGCGACCGCCGCCCGGCGCGATCACGGTTCGGGGCGGCCCATTGCGGCGGGATGCAAACTCGCCTTTATCTCCAGGGGTCAGCGCATGCGCGAGCGTCGGGCCATGGGGTCGGCGCGCAGAACGAGAGTACCGTGTCAACCGTCCCGACCCGTGCCGAAAGCCTGTCCGACCAGATCGCCAACGCCATCCTGAGCGGGGCCTTCGCGCCGGGCACCCATCTCGACGAGCAGGTCCTGGCCCGGCATTTCGGCGTCTCGCGCACGCCCGTGCGCGACGCCCTGCGCATGCTCAACGGCACCGGCCTGATCGAGCTGCGCCCGCGCTTCGGGGCCACCGTCCGCACCATCACGGCGGACGAGCTCGACATGATGTTCATCGCCATGGGCGAGATCGAGGCGACCTGCGCGCGGCTCGCCACGCTCTCCATGAGCCGGGCGGAGCGCGACGGGCTGCGCGCGCTCCACGAGCGCATGGGCCAGATGGCGGAGGCCGGCGACCAGGAGGGCTATGTCCTCGCCAACCAGGATTTCCATGCGCTGATCTATGTCGGCGCGCATAATTCGGTGGTGGAATCCTTCGCGCTCAACCTGCGCCGGCGCCTGACCCCCTACCGCAAGGCTCAGTTCTCGGCGCCGGGGCGGCTCGCGCGCTCCCATGCCGAGCACGGGCTGGTGGTGCGCGCCGTGCTCGCCCGCGACGCGGCGGCCGCCAACGCCGCCATGCTCGTGCATATGAGCGTCGTCGAGGACGCCTTCGAGGCCCTCGACGCGGCGAGCGCCGCCGACCGCGAGGCGGCCGCCGAGGAGGCGCGCGACCGCCGCGACCGCGCCGGCGGCGCAGCCGGCAAGGGGACGGCCGCGCGCGCCCGGCGCTGACGGCAATCGTCGGCGCGTCTTCGCGCCGCTGCCCATGCAGACGCCAAGTCTTGCGGAATATTCGCGCTGAGAGCGGTCCGTTTGGGCGCGCGCCCGATGCGGCTTGCATACATGATGGGAGCGATTCCAGCGCCTCGCATCGCCGCATCGGAGGGTCTCACGCGCATGTCCAGCCTGCTCCGGGCCGAGCCCGCCCCCCTGCCCTTCGATGCCGCGACCACGGCGCTCGTCATCATCGACATGCAGCGCGACTTCCTGGAGCCCGGCGGGTTCGGCGAGACGCTGGGTAACGATGTCGGCCTGCTCGCCGCCGCCGTGCCGCCCTGCCGGGCGCTGCTGGCCGCCGCGCGCGAGGCGGGCATCCTCGTCGTGCACACACGTGAGGGCCACAAGCCCGACCTCTCCGACGCGCCCAAGGCGAAGCTGGAGCGCGGCGAGCCCACCGCCCGCATCGGCGCGCCGGGGCCCATGGGCCGCATCCTGATCCGGGGGGAGCCCGGCCACGACATCGTCCCGGCGCTGGCGCCGCTGCCCGGCGAGCCGGTGATCGACAAGCCCGGCAAGGGCGCCTTCTACGCCACCGAGCTCGCCGCCGTGCTGGAGGCCCGCGACATCGCCACGCTGCTCGTCTGCGGCGTGACCACGGAGGTCTGCGTGCACACCACCGTGCGCGAGGCCAACGACCGGGGCTACCGCTGCGCCGTCATCGCGGATGCCTGCGGCTCCTACATCCCCGCCTTCCACGAGGCGGGCCTGGCGATGATCAAGGCGCAGGGCGGCATCTTCGGCTGGGTCTCCGATTCCGCCGCGGCGATCGCCGCGCTCGCCGCGAAGAGCTGAATTTCCAGAGGTTCGGGCCCGCGGGCAGACGCGCCTCGCGGGCGAGCACGAGGGAGGGCATCATGACAGGCCGTTCGACCCCATCGTCAGGAGGGCCCGCCCTGTGGGTGCCGGGCGACTGGAACGCCTTCTTCGGCTTCGGCACCAACATCCTCGTCAACATGCTGGTGCTGACGGGGCTGCTGCGCTTCGTGCTGGGCATGCCCGACGCCATCACCTTCGGCCGCATCCTGCCCGCCGTCGGGCTGATGCTCTGCCTCTCGACCCTGTATTACGGCTGGCTCGGCTACCGGCTGGCGAAGGAGACCGGCCGCGACGACGTCTGCGCGCTGCCCTCCGGCATCAGCGTGCCGCACATGTTCATCGTCGTCTTCGTCATCATGCTGCCGATCAAGCTCGCCACCGGCGACCCTGTGAAGGGCTGGGAGGCCGGGCTCGCCTGGGTGTTCATCCAGAGCTTCATCCTGATGGCCGGCGGCTTCGTCGCCCCGGTGATCCGGCGGATCACCCCGCGCGCGGCGCTGCTCGGGACGCTGGCCGGCGTCTCCGTCACCTTCATCGCCATGCGCCCGGCGCTGGAGCTGATCCAGACGCCCGTGATCGGCGTCGTCGCCTTCGCCATCATCCTGCTCGCCTGGTTCGGGGGCCTGCGCTATCCCGGCCGCCTGCCGGCGGGGCTGGTGGCCATCCTGTTCGGCATGGCGATCGCCTGGGGCGCCAAGCTCGTGGGCTTCGACATCGGCGGGGTGAGCGGGCCGGGCCTCTCGGCGGCGCTGCACGGCATCGGCTTCTCGGTGCCGCTGCCCGCGCTCGGTCACGTCTTCTCGGGGTTCGAGTTCATCGGGATCATCCTCGTCACGGCGATCCCCTTCGGCATCTACGACCTCGTCGAGGCCATGGACAACGTGGAGAGCGCGGAGGTGGCGGGCGACCCCTACCCGACCACGCGGGTGCTGACGGCGGACGGTGTCATCAGCCTGATCGGCTGCCTGATGGGCAACCCCTTCATCAACGCGGTCTATATCGGCCACCCCGGCTGGAAGGCCATGGGCGGGCGGATCGGCTACTCCTTCGCCACCGGCATCGTGGTGCTGCTGCTCGCCTGGCTGAACCTGATCTCGCTGCTCTCGAGCCTCGTGCCCGTCGTCGCGATCTCGCCGATCCTGCTCTATATCGGCATGCTGATCGGGGCGCAGGCGTTCCAGGAGACGCCGCACGCGCATGCGCCGGCGATCGTGCTGTCCTTCGCGCCGCATCTCGCGGCCTGGGCCAAGACCCTGATCGACGGAGCGCTCGGCGCCGCCGGCACCAGCGCGGCGGCGGTCGGCATGGAGAAGCTCGGGCAGGCCGGCGTGCTCTATCACGGGCTCGGCGTGCTCGGCGAAGGCGCGATCCTCGGCGGGTTGATCCTCGGCGCGGTGGCGGTGTTCATCATCGAGAAGGACTTCCTGCGCGCCTCCGCCTTCGCGGCGGCCGGCGGGGTGCTGACCTTCTTCGGCTTCATGCACGGGCCTTCCGTCGGCGTCGCGGTGAGCCCGACCCTGGCGCTCGCCTACATGATGGTGGCGGCGCTGCTCTACGCGGCCTCGCGCGGCGGCGTCGCCATGCCGAGGATGGCACCGCCCATGCAGGCGCCGGCGGAATAGGCATCTCGGGCGCGGATCACGGGACGGGACCATGGCGGAGACGGAAGCGGGAATGTCGGCACCGGACCTCACGGCCTTCGCGGAGGCGGCCGCCGCCGTGATCCGCATGCCCGTCGATCCCGCCTGGACGGAGGCGATCGTCGCCAATCTGAAAGTGCTGCGCGCCTGCGCCGACCTCGTCGAGGGCTTCGCGCTCCCCGACGAGGCGGAAGCCGCCCCGGTCTTCGAGGCGTGAGCGGGATGCAGGATATCACCCTCGCCTCGGCGGCGGAGATCGCGGCGGCGGTCTCGTCGGGAACCGTCAGTGCACGGACCGCCGTATCGGCGGCGCTGGACAAGATCGCGCGCCTCGATCCGCGCGTGAACAGCTTCACCGACGTGGTGGCCGGGCGCGCCCTCGCCCGCGCCGAGGCCCTCGACGCGGCGCGCGGCCGGGGCGAGCCCCTGGGACCGCTGGCCGGCGTGCCCTTCGCGGCAAAAAACCTCTTCGACGTCGCCGGCCTGCCGACGCGGGCCGGCGCCAGGATCAACCGCGAGCGGCCGCCCTCGGAGCGCGACGCCACCCTGATCGCGCGGCTGGAGGCGGCGGGTGCCGTGCTCGTCGGCGCCCTCAACATGGGCGAATACGCCTACGACTTCACCGGCGAGAACGTCCATGACGGGGACTCGCACAATCCGCACGCGCTGGGCCACATGACCGGCGGCTCGTCGGGCGGCTCGGGCGCGGCGCTCGCCGCCGGGCTGGTGCCGCTGACGCTCGGCTCCGACACCAACGGCTCGATCCGGGTGCCCTCGGCCTTCTGCGGCTGCTTCGGGCTGAAGCCGACCTACGGGCGCCTGACGCGGGCGGGCAGCTTCCCCTTCGTCGGCAGCCTCGACCATCTCGGCCCCATGGCCCGCTGCGTCGCCGATCTCGCGCTGGCCTACGACGCCATGCAGGGGCCCGATCCCGAGGATCCGGCCGCATCGCCCCGCCCCGCCGAGCCGGCCCTGCCGGGCCTCGAGACCGGCATCGGCGGCCTGCGCATCGCGGTGGCCGGCGGCTATTTCGCCCGCGGCGGCGACGCGGACGCCTTCGCGGCGGTGGCGAAGGTCGCCCGCGCGCTCGGCGCGGACGGGACCGTCGAGATCCCCGAGGCGGCCCGCGCGCGGGCGGCGGCCTATCTCATCACCTCGGCCGAGGGGGCGACGCTGCATCTCGACCGCCTGAGGACGCGGGCGAGTGATTTCGACCCCGCCGTGCGCGACCGCCTGATCGCGGGGGCGATGGTGCCGGCGACCTGGGTGGAGCGCGCGCAGCGCTTCCGCCGCTGGTATCGTGACGCGGTGCTGCGACTGTTCGAGTCCGTCGACGTGATCCTGGCGCCCTCGACCCCCTGCCGCGCGCCGCTGGCCGGGCAGAAGACCTTCGTCCTCGACGGGGTCGAGCTGCCGGTGCGGGCCAATATCGGCGTGTTCACGCAGCCGATCTCCTTCATCGGCCTGCCGGTGGCGGCGGTGCCGGTGCGGATCGACGACGGCCTGCCGCTCGGCGTGCAGGTCATCGCCGCGCCCTGGCGCGAGGCGACGGCGCTGCGCGTCGCCAGGGCCCTGGAGCGCGACGGCGTCGCCGCCGCTCCCGCCGCGATCCTCTCCTGACCCGAGGCTGCCCGTGATCATCGACGACCCCGCGACGAAGGCCGAGGTCGAGGCCGTCTTCCGCCGCTACGAGGCGGCGCTGGTCGGCAACGACGTGGCGACCCTGGAGGACCTCTTCCGGGACGACCCCCGCACCATCCGCTACGGCGTCGGGGAGAACCTCTACGGCATGGACGCGATCCGCGCCTTCCGCCGGGGTCGCTCTCCGGCGGGGCTGGCCCGCGACCTCGCCCGAACCGTCGTCACCACCTACGGGACCGACATGGCGGTGGCCTCGACCCTGTTCACCCGCCCCGGCGCCCCCGGCAAGGTCGGCCGCCAGAGCCAGACCTGGGTGCGCCTGCCGGAAGGCTGGAAGGTGGTCGCTGCCCATGTCAGCGTCATCGACGGCACGGCGGACTGAGCCGGGCGGCCTTTTCGATTTTCTCGACCGTTTCGTTCGATCTTATTCGGGTTTTCGGAAGGCTGGGACGGGGCCATCTTCTCTCCATCGAAGGACGGGCCGCAGGGGCGGTGCCGTCATCGCCCGAAGATGGAGCCCGTCATGTCCCGTATCCTTTCCGCCGCCGTCCTCTCCGCCTCGCTCGCCGCCGGCCTGTCCGCGACCGGCGCCATGGCCCAGAGCTACACGGCCCCCGCCGGCATCTCCGCCCAGGCCGCCTCGGTGGCGCCTGCGCCGCGCGCCGTCACCGCCCCGGACGCCTATGACGGCCTCGCCACCGGTTCGGTGACGCCCGCCCGCCAGGGCCGCCCCGTCCGCCGCTGATCCGAAAGCCCCGCTCCCTGCCGGAAACCGGTCCCGCCCGCGCGGGGCCGGCTTTTCCGTGTCCGGGCCCGGCTTCGGGCTTGCTTACGACATTCGTCGGACGGCGCGCGTCCGGGGTGTCAGGACATCGGCATGCAGGGGCCCGGAACACCGACCCTCGATCAGTTGACCGTCTTCCTCACCGTGGTCGAGGTCGGCAGCTTCGCGGCGGCCGGGCGGCGGCTGAACCGCGCCACCTCCGTCATCAGCTACGCCATCGCCAACCTGGAGATGCAGCTCGGCCTGCCCCTGTTCGACCGCGAATCCACCCGCAAGCCCCAGCTCACCGAGGCCGGGCGCGCGGTGCTGTCGGAGGCGCGCACCGTCGCCCACAGCATCGACGCGCTGCGCGCCAAGGTCGGCGGCATGCTGGGGGGACTGGAGGCGGAGGTGAGCCTCGTCGTCAGCGTGCTGCTGCCCGGTTCGCGGCTGGTCGACGCGCTCACCGCCTTCCAGGCGGAGTTCCCCACCGTCGCCCTGCGCCTGAACGTGGAATCGCTCGGCGCCGTCCAGCAGCACGTCATCAGCGGCAAGGCGGCGGTGGGCGTCAGCGTCGAGATCTGGCAGCAGGGCGGCGATCCCCTCGAGCAGATCGCGGTGGGCGAGGTCGAGATGCTGACCGTCGCGGCCCCCTCGCATCCCCTCGCCCTGGCCGACGGCACCGTGGCGGGGCTCGCGCGCGAGCATACCCAGCTCGTCGTCGCCGACCGCTCGCCGCTCTCGGCGGGCCAGGAGTTCGGCGTCATCGCGACCCGCACCTGGCGGCTCTCCGATCTCAGCTCCAAGCATACGCTGCTGCGCGCCGGCATCGGCTGGGGCAGCATGCCGGCGCATCTGGTGCAGGAGGACCTCGCGCTCGGGCGCCTCGTCGAGCTGCGCATTCCCGAGGCCAAGCACCGGCGCCTGCCCTTCACCGCCATCTACCGCGCCGACCGGCCCCCCGGACCGGCCGGGCGCTGGCTGATCCGCCGCTTCGCCGAACAGGCGGGATGAGTGGCAGCGGGCTTGCTGGTAGTCTGCCGAAGGCGCATCGGAGCGCCGGCACGGTGCCTTTGCGCGGTGCAATCGTGTATACATCGGAGGCATCCATGAGTGCTGGCGGGCAGCAACCGGGCGCGGCCCGGCTCCCGGCGGTCCTGACGCTGGCGGCGCTCGCCGAGGGCTACGGTTCCGGGGCCTTCACGCCGGTCGACGTCGCCGGGGCGATCGCCGACCGCATGGAGGCCGGCGCCGACCCCGCCGCGTTCATCACCCCCGTCGCGCGGGCCGCGCTGATCGACGCCGCGCGCGCCCTCATGGAGCGTCATCCCCGTCCCGGCTCGCTGCCGCTCTGGGGCGTGCCCTTCGCGGTGAAGGACAATATCGACGTCGCCGGGATGCCGACCACGGCGGCCTGCCCCGCCTTCGCCTATACGCCTGAGGCCGATGCCGCCGTCGTCGCCAGGCTGAAGGCGGCGGGCGCGCTGGTGACGGGCAAGACCAATCTCGACCAGTTCGCCACGGGGCTGAACGGCACCCGCTCGCCCTACGGCGCGCCGCGCAGCGTGTTTTCCGCCGACCACATCTCCGGCGGGTCGAGCTCCGGCTCGGCGGTGGCGGTGGGGGCGGGGCTCGCCTGCTTCTCCCTCGGCACCGACACCGCCGGCTCGGGCCGGGTGCCGGCGGCCTTCAACAACATCGTCGGCATCAAGCCGACGCCGGGCCTGCTCAGCACCACGGGGCTCGTGCCGGCCTGCCGCAGCCTCGACTGCATCAGTGTCTTCTCGACCTGCGTCGCCGACGGCATCGCCGTGCGCCGCGTCGCCGAGGGGTTCGATCCGGCCGATGCCTATTCCCGGCGCGTCGCGGCCGTCCCGTTGCCCTCGGCGCCGGTCTTCGGCGTGCTCTCGGCGGCGGATCGCGCGTTCTTCGGCGATACGGAGACCGAGCGGCTCTACGAGGCGGCGATCGCGCGCCTGGCCGCCATGGGCGCGAAGCCGGTGCCCGTCGACTACGCGCCCTTCCGCGAGATCGCGGCGCTCGTCTATGGCGGCCCCTGGGTGGCCGAGCGGCTGGCGGCGCTGGAGGCGTTCTTCGCGAGCCACGCCGACGCGTTCGATCCGAGCGTGCGGGCGATCGTCGACGCCGCGCAAGGCTACAGCGCGGTGGACGCCTTCAGGGCCCGCTACCGCTTCGAGGCGCTGAAGCAGGCGACCGACGCGATCCTCGCGGAGGTGGACCTGCTGCTGCTGCCCACCGCCCCCACCACCTACACGGTGGCCGAGATGCGCGGCGATCCGATCGTGCTCAACAGCCGGCTCGGGCTCTACACGAACTTCGTCAACCTGCTGGGGCTCGCGGCCATCGCCGTGCCGGCCGGGTTCCGCGCGGACGGCCTGCCGGCGGGCGTGACCCTCGTCGGGCCGGGGGGCGGCGACGAGGCGCTGGCGCCCTTCGCCGATCTCGTCCATCGCGGCGCCGCCTGCGGCATGGGGATCGACCGGACCGCCGCCGTGCCAAAGCCGCCGCCCGCCGAGGAGGCGGAGCCGGACGGAATCGCGCTCGCCGTCGTCGGCGCCCATCTCTCGCGCCTGCCGCTGAACCGGGAGCTCGTCGAACTCGGCGCCGGCCTGCTGCGCAAGGCGCGCACCAAGGCCGATTACCGGCTCTACGCGCTGCCCGGCACGGTGCCGGCCAAGCCTGGCCTGGTGCGCGATCCCGGCTTCCACGGGCCGGGGATCGAGGTCGAGATCTGGTCGCTGACGCCCTCCGCCTTCGGGCGCTTCGTCGCGGCGATCCCCGCGCCCCTCGGGATCGGGCGGATCGCGCTGGCGGATGGCGGCGCCGTGGCGGGCTTCCTGTGTGAGGCCCACGCGGTGGCGGACGCGCAGGAGATCACCCATTACGGCGGCTGGCGCGGCTACGTCGCCTCCGCCGGGGATTGAGGGCTCCCGCTCCGTCGCGGCCCTCGCCCCTCGGGACGAGGGCGCGGCGTCAGGCGGGCTCGAACAGCGGCACCTGCCGCATCTCCGGCACCAGCACGAGACCCTTGTCGGTGATGCGGATCTGCGGGATCACCGAGAGGGGGATCAGGTTGAAGCCCATATAGGGGATGGCGCAGCCGGCCCTCTCCCAGGCGACCTTGAGCGCCCTCACCTCCTCCGCGACGGCGCCCACGCGCTTGTCCGAGATCAGGCCGGCCACGGGCAGCGGCACCATGGCGACGACCCGGCACTCCTCGACCACGCAGACGCCGCCCTGGAGCCCGGCGACCGCCTCGATGGCGACCCGCATGTCGGCCTCGTTCAGCCCGGCGACGACGAGGTTGTGCGAATCGTGGCCGACGCTGCTCGCCACCGCCCCGCGCTTCAGCCCGAAGGCGCGCAGCAACCCGTGGGCGACCTCCCCGCTCAGGCCGTGCCGCTCGATGACGGCGACATGGCAGAGATCGTTGCCGGCGAGCGTCGCGGCCCAGTCGGCGCCGGGGGTGATCGCGACGCGCTCGTGCACCAGCTCGATGCCCGGCAGCGTGGTGCGGATGGCGTTGACGGTGCAGGGAGCGGCCGGCAGCGGCGGCACCAGGGCTGGCAGCGGATCGGGCAGGTGAATCGTGGCATAGGCCGGGGCGGGGTAGCGGTAGGGCTTCTCGAGCGCCTGCTCCAGGCGGGGCGTGGGCTTGCGATCCTCGACCACCAGCTCGCCGCCATACCAGGTCGCCTGCGGCACGAGCCCGTCGTCGAGGAGCACGAGGTCGGCCCGGCGCCCGCCGCCCAAGCCGCCGATCTCGCCGTCGAGGCCGTAGCGGGTCGCGGGATGCAGCGAGCCCATGGACCAGGCGGCGGGCTTCGAGATTCCCATGCGCACCGCCTCCCGCACCACCCAGTCGAGCCCGAAGGCGAGCAGGTCCTCGGCGTCGCGGTCGTCGGTGCAGGCGCAGACGCGCTTCCAGGCGGCGCCGTACTCCGTCACGGTGCCGATCGCCTTGGGCAGGCTGTGCCAGGGGGTAGTCGGCGGTCCGCCGCGCAAAAAGATCCAGACGCCGGCTTCCAGCAGGTCGTCGGCGATGTCGGCGTCGATGGCCTCGTGCGTGTCGGTGACGCCGCTCGCCGCATAGGGAGCCACGAAGTCGCGGCCGTAGATATGGCCGGAGACCGGGCGCCCGCGCTCCAATGCTGCGGCGATGATGGCATGCGCGCGCGGATCGCCCATGGCGACGGCGACGAAATCCATCTTCTCGCCGAGCGCCAGGGCCTCCGGCCATTTGTCGAAGAGTGCCGCGATCTTCTCCGGGGTGAGGTCGCCGCCGGCGGTCTCGAGGTCGGGCGTGGTGGCCGGCACCGTGCTCGGCACCGTGAGGTAGATGTTGAGCGCCGCCTCGCGGGCATCCTCCAGCATCCACTCGACGCCGTTCACGTCGAGCACGTTGCCGATCTCGTGGCTGTCGCAGACGATGGTGGTGGTGCCGTTGAGAAGCGCCGCCTCCGCGTAGGCGCAGGCCGTGATCATGCTGCTCTCGATGTGCAGATGCGGGTCCACCAGCCCCGGCGCGATCAGCCCGCCGCGCACGTCGTAGCGGGGCGCGGCGCCATTGTGGCTGCCGGCCGGCTTGACCGCCGCGATGCGCCCACCCGCGATCCAGATCTCCCGGTCGGGCAGGATGCGCTCGGAATAGGTGGAGAGCACGCGCGCGCCGGTAATCACGAGATCCGGCTCGGCCCGGCCGCCGGCGACGTCGGCGAGGCGCCGGGTCATGCGGCTCAGGGGGGCGACCGAGAAGCGGTTCAGCGGCGCGGAACGGGTCATCGGATCCTTCGGTTCTGGCTTGCTCGCGTGGATGATCCGGGCATGCATCGTGCCATGCAAGGCGCCGGAGAGCGTTTCGACACAAGCCCCCGCCGGAGACGCGCGCATGCGCCTGATACCCATCGTGCCCATCGACGCGGCACGCTTCGCCCCCTTCGGCAGCCTGCTCGAAGCCCCGGACAAGGACCCGCGCCAGGACCGGGCGGCGGCCGTCGTGAACACGCGTCCCGGCGTGCCCGCCAATCTCGCCCTGGTGCGCAGCGAGCCCTACGCCACCGCGATGCCGCTGCGGCGCCTGGAGCGGCATCCGCATTCGAGCCAGGCGTTCCTGCCGCTCTCCGTCTCGGCCTATGTCGTCGTGGTCGCACCGGACGCGGGCGGCGTGCCGGACGAGGCGGGGCTCCTCGCCTTCCTCGTGCCCGGCGGCGTCGGCCTGAGCTACCATCCGAACGCGTGGCACGCGCATATGGTGACGCTCGACGCGCCCGGCGTGTTCGCCATGCTCGTCCACGAGGACGGCTCGGACGGGGACTGCGTCTTCGCGCGGATCGCCCCGGTGGAGCTGGCGCGTGAGGGCTGAGAGCGCTCGCTCTGCACGGCCCTTGCGTGCCGGAGCCGACCCAGACGGGCGAGGCGCATGCGGATCCTGCTGATCAACCCGAACACGAGCGAGAGCGTCACCGATCTCGTGACGGGCCATGTCCGACGCATCGCGGCGGGGGAGGCCGAGTTCGTGCCGGTGACGGCGCGCTTCGGCGCGGCCTACATCGCCAGCCGCGCGGCGCTGGCGATCGCCGCGCATGGCGCGCTCGACTGCCTCGCCGAGCATGTCGCGGGTTGCGACGCGGTCTATCTCGCCTGCTTCGGCGATCCGGGGCTCGCGGCCCTGCGCGAGGTCTCCCCGGTGCCCGTGGCCGGCATGGTCGAGGCGTCGTGCCGGGAAGCGTCCTCGCGCGCCGCGCGCTTCTCCATCGTGACGGGGGGCGCCCGCTGGGAGCCGCTGCTGCGCGAGATCGTCGCCGGGCTCGGGTTCGGCGACCGGCTCGCGAGCGTGCGCACCATCGCCCCGACCGGCGGCGAGATCGCGCGCGATCCGGCAGCCGCCCTCGACGCGCTGGCCGGCGCCTGCCGGGATGCCGCGTCGGACGGGGCGGGTGCCGTGATCCTCGGCGGGGCGGCGCTCGCCGGCCTCGCCGAGCGCATTCAGCCGTCCGTCCCGGTGCCGGTGATCTGCTCCGTCGAGGCCGGCACCCGCGCGGCGATCGCGGCGGCCGCTTCCTCGCGCGACGGCGCGCGCGATCCCGATGCCGGCTTCGACAGCGTCGGCCTCGGCCCGGCGCTGGCCCGGCTGCTCGCGCCGCGATGAGCCCCTGCCTGTATACAAGGCAGTGCCGGAGCGGGAGGACGGCTCCGGCGCTGCCCGATCGCGCGCCACGCCGCCACGACAGGCCGGACCGAACGACCTCCGCCCAAAGCCCCACGGATTCCCCATGCCAGAGTGCCTCGTCTTCCGCCTGCCCACCCGCCATCCCGCCGACGTCTCGGGGCTGACCGCGCTCATCGACGCCGGTGAGGTGGCGGCGTCCGAGATCGTCGCCGTCTTCGGCAAGACCGAGGGCAACGGCTGCGTGAACGACTTCTCGCGGCCGCTCGCCGTCATGGCCCTGGAGGCCGCCCTCGCCGCCCGGCTCGGCTGCGCCCCGGCCGAGGTCGGCGCCCGCGTCGCGCTGGTGATGTCGGGCGGCACCGAGGGCGGCCTCTCGCCCCATCTCCTCGTGCTCGCCCGGCGCGAGGGCGGGGCGGCGGGCTCCGGGGCGCTCGCGGTCGGCACCGCCTTCACCCCCGCCTTCGCGCCGGAGGATATCGGGCGGATGGCGCAGGTGCGCGCCACCGCCGAGGCGGTGCGGCGCGCCATGGCGGCGGCCGGCCTCACCGACCCGGCCGACATTCATTTCGTGCAGGTGAAATGCCCGCTGCTGACCAGCGCCCGCATCGCGCAAGCCCAGGGACGCGGGGAGACGGTGGTCAGCCACGACACCTACGCGTCGATGGGGTTCTCGCGCGGCGCCTCGGCCCTCGGCATCGGCCTGGCGCTCGGCGAGATCGACGAGGCCGCGCTCGACGACGCGGCGGTCTGCGCCCGGACCGACCTCCATTCCGGCCGCGCCAGCGCCTCGGCGGGCATCGAGCTGATGCACAACGAGATCATCGTGCTCGGCAACGCCCCCGGTTGGGGCGGCCCCTTGCGCATCGCGCACCGTGTCATGCGCGACGGCATCGATCTGTCCGCGATCCGGGGGGCGCTCGCCGATCTCGGCCTCGACGCGCCCGGCCAGCTCGCCCCCGAGCAGGAGGCGCGCGTCGTCGCCCTCCTCGCCAAGGCGGAACCCGCCAGTGACGGGCTGATCCGGGGCCGGCGCCACATCATGAACGACGACAGCGACATCAACGCCACCCGCCACGCCCGCGCCCTCGTCGGCGGCGTGGCCGCCGCCGCCATCGGCCGGACCGACCTCTACGTCTCCGGCGGGGCCGAGCACCAGGGGCCGGACGGGGGCGGCCCGGTGGCGATCATCGCGCGCGTGGACAACACCTGATGCCCGAGTTCGACCTCGCCATCCGCGGCGGCACCGTCGCCACCGCCTCCGACACCTTTCCCGCCGAGATCGGCATCCGGGACGGCCGCGTCGTGGCCGTGGCCGAACGCGTGGCGGATGCCGCCCGCACCATCGACGCGCGCGGCCTCTTGGTGCTGCCCGGCGGCATCGACAGCCATGTCCACATCGCCCAAGCATCGGGGCCGGGCATCGTCATGGCCGACGATTTCGCCTCCGCCACCCGCGCGGCGGCGGCCGGCGGCAACACGATGGTGATGCCCTTCGCGCTCCAGCCGCGCGGCGCGTCGCTACGGGAGGCGACGCATGCCTATCGCGCCAAGGCCGAGGGGCAGTGCCATGTGGACGTCGCGATCCACCTGATCGTCTCCGATCCGACGCCGGCGGTTCTCGGCCAGGAGCTGCCGGCGCTGATCGCGGAGGGCTACACCTCCTTCAAGGTCTTCATGACCTATGACGACCTCGTCCTGAACGACCGCCAGATCCTCGACGTGTTCGACCTCGCCCGCCGCGAGGGCGCCCGCGTCATGGTCCATGCGGAGGGCTACGACGCCATCCGCTACATGACGGAGAAGCTCGAGCGCGCCGGCACGACCCGGCCCTACGGGCACGCGCTCTCCCGCCCCGCGTCGGTGGAGCGCGAGGCGGCCCACCGCGCCATCAGCCATGCCGAGCTCGTCGACCTGCCCATCGTCATCGTCCATGTCTCCGGCCGCGACGCCATGGAGCAGATCGCCTGGGCGCAGGCGCGCGGCCTCAAGATCCATGCCGAGACCTGCCCGCAATATCTCACCCTGACGGCGGACGACATGAAGGGCATCGGCGACGCTGACCCGATGGCGGGCGCCCGCTACGTCTGCTCCCCTCCTCCGCGCGACGCCGACAACCAGGAGGCGATCTGGTCCGGGATCCGGCGGGGCATCTTCGACGTGGTCTCCTCCGACCACTGCCCGTTCCGCTACGACGATCCGCAGGGCAAGCTGAACCCGCGCGGAAAAACGTCGTTCCGCTGGGTTCCCAACGGCATTCCCGGCATCGAGACGCGGCTGCCGATCCTGTTCTCGGAGGGGGTCTCGAAGGGCCGCATCTCGCTCCAGCGCTTCGTCGCGCTGACAGCGACCAACCACGCGCGGCTCTACGGGCTCTATCCGCGAAAGGGCTCCATCGCGCCGGGCTTCGACGCCGACATCACCCTCTGGGACCCGAACCGGCGCGAGACCATCCGGCAGGAGAACCTCCACCACGGCAGCGACTACACCCCCTGGGAGGGGTTCTCCGTCACCGGCTGGCCGGTGATGACCATCGCGCGCGGGGAGGTGATCGCCGAGGAGGGCCGTATCCTGTCGCGGCCCGGACGCGGGGCGGTGATCCGGCGCGCCGTCGACCCGGACGGGCGCCCGCCCGCGTGAGCCGTGGCACCGTCTGGCCCGGCGCTTGCTCGCGGCAGCGGTGGATGCATCGGGTGATCGGGGCCGCATGGACGTCGAGCTGATCCGGCTGACCAAGCGCTACGGCGACACGCTCGCCGTGGACAATATCGACCTCAAGATCCGCTCGGGCGCCTATTGCTGCCTGCTCGGGCCGTCCGGCTGCGGCAAGACCACGACGCTGCGCATGATCGGCGGCCACGAGGCCGTCTCGTCCGGCGATGTCGTCATCGGCCCGCATTCCGTGGGCGACGCGACGCCGGCCGAGCGCGGCACCGCGATGATGTTCCAGAGCTACGCGCTGTTCCCGCACCTGAACTGCCGCGACAACGTCGCCTTCAGCCTCAAGATGCGCGGGGTCGGCAAGGCCGAGCGCCACGCCCGCGCCATGGAGATGCTCGCCCTCGTCCAGATGGGGCATCTCGCCGAGCGCCTGCCCGCGCAGCTCTCCGGCGGGCAGCAGCAGCGCGTGGCGCTGGCCCGCGCCCTCGTCACCGGCCCGAAGGTGCTGCTCCTCGACGAGCCGCTCTCGGCCCTCGACCCTTTCCTGCGCGTGCGCATGCGGGTGGAGCTGAAGCGCATCCAGGCGGAGCTCGGGCTGACCTTCATCCACGTCACCCACAGCCAGGAGGAGGCGATGGCGCTCTCCGACCTCGTGGTGGTGATGAACGGCGGCAGGATCGAGCAGGCCGCCGATCCGCGCACCGTGTTCGAGCGCCCGGCGAGCGCCTTCGTCGCCCGCTTCATCGGCGGCCACAACGTCATCGCCCTGCCCGACGGGCTCGTCGCCGTGCGCGCCGACCGCATGCGCCTCGGGCTCGATGCGGGGCCGAGCGCCCGCATGGCGCGGGTGGTGGCGGTGGAATACCAGGGCACCAGCGTCCATGTCGGCCTCGATGCCGAGGGGCTGGAGCGCCCGCCCGAAGGCCCCGCCGCGCTCACCGCCGTCGTCGGCGACGGCGCCTTCGCCGCCATGCCGCTCGCCCCCGGCGACACCGTCGCGGTGGGCTGGGACGAGGCGGCGGCACATCGTCTCCGGGCCTGACGCCCTTCACGCACCATCCGAGATCACGAGGCAGCAGCGATGAGCGACATCACCAAACCTTCCCGGCGCACGGTGCTCACCGGCGCGGGCGCTGCCGGGCTGGTGCTCGGGGCCGGTCCGATCACCGGCTTTCCGGCGGTTCATTCGGCGGAGCCCATCACGCTGCGCTATCTCGGCACGGCCGTGAACCAGTCCTCCGACATCGCCCGGAAGGTGAAGGAGGATCTCGGCATCACGCTCGAATACATCCCCGTCGTCACCGACGAGGTGACGAAGCGCGCCGTGACGCAGCCGAACTCCTTCGACATCCTCGACACCGAGTTCTTCAGCCTGAAAAAGATCATCCCCTCGGGCAACATCGTCGGCATGGATGCCAAGCGCATCAAGAACGCCGACAAGATCACCTCCGTCTTCACCAAGGGCGAGGTCGCCGGCAAGAAGATCGGCGACCAGGGCACCGCGCCCAAGAAGGTGTTCTATCTCGAGGGCCAGACCGGCAAGTCCTTCGCCGCCTCGCCGACCGAGTGGATCACC
This sequence comes from Methylobacterium endophyticum, assembly GCF_050591105.1. NCBI lineage: Bacteria > Pseudomonadati > Pseudomonadota > Alphaproteobacteria > Hyphomicrobiales > Methylobacteriaceae > Methylobacterium > Methylobacterium endophyticum. Next base: position 47,806 of record NZ_JBNHES010000009.1, on the reverse strand, counting down.
CTGATCCCCGTCACCTACAACGCCGACACGCTCGGCATCCGGCCCGACCTCATCAAGCGCCCGATCACGAGCTGGAAGGAGCTCCTGAACCCCGAGTTCAAGGGCAAGGCGTCGATCCTCAACATCCCCTCCATCGGCATCATGGACGCGGCGATGGTGGTGGAGGCCAGCGGCGACTACACCTATGCCGACAAGGGCAACATGACCAAGGCCGAGATCGACCGCACCATCAAGGTGCTGATCGAGGCCAAGCGCGCCGGCCAGTTCCGCGCCTTCTGGCAGGACTTCAACGAATCCGTGAACCTGATGGCGTCGGGCGAGACGGTGATCCAGTCGATGTGGTCGCCCGCCGTCACCAAGGTGCGCACGCAAGGGGTGGCCTGCACCTATCAGCCGCTGAAGGAGGGCTACCGCGCCTGGGCCACGGGCTTCGGCCTGCCCAAGACCCTCACCGGGCGCAAGCTCGACGCGACCTACGACTTCATCAACTGGTTCCTCTCCGGCTGGGCCGGCGCCTACCTGAACCGCCAGGGCTACTACTCGGCCGTGCTCGAGACCGCCAAGACCCAGATGGAGCCCTACGAATGGGCCTACTGGATGGAGGGCAAGCCCGCCGAGAAGGACATCAAGGGCCCCGACGGTTCCGTGCTGGAGAAGGCCGGCGCCACCCGCGACGGCGGCTCCTTCGACACCCGCATGGGGGCGGTGGCCTGCTGGAACGCGGTGATGGACGAGAACACCTACATGGTCCGCAAGTGGAACGAGTTCATCGCGGCGTGAGCATGCGGTCTCGCCGGCATTTCCGCGCATCCGCCTCTCCCCGCCTGCGGGGAGAGGGCTTCGCCGACCTCGTCGTCGGCGAAGCGAGGCGGCAGCCGAGGGTGAGGGGGCTTGCCCGGACAAGTCAGTCCCGGAGACGCCCCCTCACCGTCGCTTCCGCTCGGCTCGCCCCCTGCAAGGGGGGCTCGCCCCTCTCCCCGCGCGCGGGGAGAGGGGAAGCTCGTCGGCGGAGCGGGACATGACCGACGTCGTTTTGTCCGCTCCCGCGCGAGCCGCCGCCCCGCCCGCCGCCGGCCTCGGCGCGGTCGCGCGCCGCCGGCACCGCCTGACCTATCTCCAGGCGGCGCCGCTGGCGCTCGTGTTCGTCGTCTTCCTCGCGGTGCCCCTGCTGCTGACGCTGGTCGTCAGCTTCTGGGAGTACAACGAGTACGAGATCATCCCGGCCTTCACCCTTCAGAACTACCGCGACGTGTTCGAGGGCTGCACCAACGCCAGCGACCTCTGCACCACGGCGCGGACCTATCTCTCGACCCTGAAGTTCTGCGCGCTGACCTGGGCCTTCACCCTCGCGATCGGCTTCACCGTCGCGTATTTCCTGGCCTTCCACGTCCGCACCAAGACGATGCAGACGGTGCTGTTCCTGATCTGCACGATCCCGTTCTGGACCTCGAACGTGATCCGCATGATCTCGTGGATTCCGCTGCTCGGCCGCAACGGGCTCGTCAACGACACGCTCCAGGCCGTGGGCCTGACCAGGGCGCCGATCGAGGGGCTGCTCTATTCCGATTTCTCGGTGACGCTCGCCTTCGTGCACCTCTACACGGTGTTCATGATCGTGCCGATCTTCAACAGCATGGCGCGCATCGACAAGGCGCTGATCGAGGCGGCCTATGACGGCGGCGCCAGCGGCCGCCAGACCCTCTGGAACGTCGTCGTGCCGCTCTGCAAGCCGGGCATCGCCATCGGCTCGATCTTCGTCGTCACCCTGGTGATGGGCGATTTCGTCACGGTGGGCGTGATGGGCGGCCAGCAGATCGCCTCGGTGGGCAAGGTGATCCAGGTGCAGATGTCCTACCTGCAATTCCCGGCGGCGGCCGCCAATGCCGTGGTGCTGCTCTGCGCCGTCATGCTGATGATCGGCGGCCTCACGCGGCTCATCGACCTGAGGCGCGAGCTGTGAAGGACGGTCCCCGACCTTTCAGCTTCTACGTGCTGGCCGCGCTCTTCGCGCTGTTCGTGCTGTTCCTCTACGGGCCGACGCTGACGATCCTGGTGCTCAGCTTCCAGGGCCCGCAGGGCGGCCTCACCTTCCCGCTGAACGGGGTCTCGACCCACTGGTTCTCGCGGCTCTGGGCGGGGGTCGGCGTCGTCGACATCTGGGCCGCCTTCGGGCGCTCGCTGCGGCTCGGGCTCGTGGTGATGACGCTCACCGTGGTGCTGGCCTTCTTCGCCGGGCTCGCCTTCCGCAAGGGCTTCCGGGGCTCGGGCGCGCTGTTCGCGTTCGCCATCGCCAGCCTGATCGTGCCCTCGATCGTGGTCTCGCTGGGCATCGGGCTCGAGTTCCGGCTCATCGACGATGCCGTGAAGGGGCTGGCATCCGCCACCGGCTGGGGCTTCCTGCAAGACTACGGCACGGGCATGGGGCTCTACACCTCGGCGCTCGGCGCGCATCTCACCTGGACGCTGCCCTTCGGCCTGCTCATCATGTTCGCGGTCTTCAACCGCTTCGATCCGGCCTACGAGGAGGCGGCGCGCGACCTCGGCGCCAGCGGCGGCCAGACGCTCCGCCACGTCGTCGTGCCGATCCTGGCGCCGTCGCTGGTGGGCGTGGCGCTGTTCGGCTTCACGCTCTCCTTCGACGAGCTCGCCCGCACCAGCCAGGCCATCGGCGGCCGCAACACCCTGCCGCTCGAATTGCAGGGGCTCACCACGACGGTGACGACGCCCGAGATCTACGCGCTCGGCACCCTGACCACGGCGGTCTCGGCCCTGGTGATCGGCTGCGCGCTCACCGCCGTGACCTGGCTCGGCCGCCGCCGCGCCCGGCGCAGCCTCGGCTGACCCCCGCGCACGAAAAGGCCGGCCCCGCGAGGGACCGGCCCGATATCGTGAGGCATGTGCCGAAGACTCAGTGAACGTGACGATGCGCGCCGCGCGGCTGCACGGAGCCGGTGGTCGCGGGCTCGGCGCGGGTGCCGTCCTGATAGGCCGGCAGGTAGCCTTGCGCCACGAGCGGGCTCGCCGAGTAGCCGAGGCTGGCGGACGCGGCCGATGCCGGGATGCCGGCGGGGGCGGTGTAGCTCTGCGCGAAGGCGCCCCCGGCCGAAAGGCTCAGGGCGGCGGCGAGGGCGGCGGTGGTGAAACGAAGGGTCATGACGCGATCCTGAAAAGACGACGCGCGGTCTCCGAAATGGTGGCCGTGTGCTCCTGGTGATGCGTGATCTGGGAATGACGCCCCGGTTCCGGCGTGCGCCGCCGCACATGGCGTCGGGGCCCTGGCATGGCCGTGCCTTTGCATACATCCTCCGCGCGAACGGATGAGGGAGCGAAGACCATGTGCCGTGGCGACGATCCGAACTGCGTGGCCTTCGAGGAGCATAGGCTGCGCTACAAGCGCGACATGCTCCCCGAGCGGCGAGCCTTCCTGAAGAGCGGCTTCGTCGCCACCGGGGGGGCCGCCGCGATGGCCGCCGGCGGCCTCTCCCTGGTGAGCCCGGCCCTCGCGCAGGCGGCGGCCAAGGCCGTCAAGACGGCGGCCCATTATCACCTGCCCGCCACCGCCGAGACGGTGCACTGGGGCTATTTCAGCAAGAGCCTCAAGCCCCAGGTCGAGATCGCGTCCGGCGATTTCGTCACCATCGAGACCCTGACCCACCACGCCAACGACGATGCCGAGCGCATGGTGACGGGCGATCCGGGCGCGGAGAGCGTCTTCCTCTGGACCAAGGACAAGAAGGGCGTGGCGCGGCGCGGCGCCGGGCCCGAGGATGCCAAGCTCGGCCCCGGCGGCGGGCTCGGCGTCCATATCTGCACCGGGCCGGTGGCGGTTCGCGGCGCCGAGCCCGGCGACGTGCTGGAGGTGCGCATCCTCGACGTGACGCCGCGCCCCAGCGCCAACCCGAAGTTCAAGGGCTCGTCCTTCGGCAGCAACGCCGCCGCCTGGTGGGGCTACCACTACAACGACATGCTGGGGGGCAAGAAGCGCGAGGTCGTCACCATCTACGAGGTCGATGCCACCGGCGGGCGCGATTGGGCGAAGGCGGTCTACAACTTCCAGTGGCCCGGCGTGACCGACCCCTACGGCGTCGAGCATCCGACCATCGACTATCCCGGCATCCCCGTCGACCACGCCAAGACCAAGCGCAACTGGGAGGTGCTCAAGGGCATCCGCCTGCCGGTGCGCCCGCATTTCGGCACCATGGGGCTGGCGCCGGCCGAGGCCGAGATGGTGAACTCGATTCCCCCGAGCTACACCGGCGGCAACATCGACAACTGGCGCATCGGCAAGGGCGCGACGATGTATTACCCCGTCGCCGTGCCGGGCGCGCTGTTCTCGGTGGGCGATCCCCATGCTAGCCAGGGCGATTCCGAGCTCTGTGGCACGGCCATCGAGTGCTCGCTGACCGGCACCTTCCAGTTCGTCCTGCACAAGAAGGCCGATCTCGCCGGCACCTCGCTCGAGGCGCTGGACTTCCCCATGATCGAGACCGCCGACGACTGGGTGCTCTCGGGCTTCAGCTATCCGAACTACCTCAAGGACCTCGGGCCGGACGCGCAGAACGCGATCTTCGCAAAGTCCTCCATCGACCTCGCCATGCGCGACGCCTTCCGCAAGATGCGCCAGTTCCTGATGCAGGCGAAGGGGCTGACCGAGGACGAGGCGATCTCGCTGATGTCCATCGCGGTGGATTTCGGCATCACCCAGGTGGTGGACGGCAACTGGGGCGTCCACGCCATCGTCAAGAAGTCGATCTTTTCGGAGCGGACGGCCTGAGCCGTTCTCAGCCGGCGGAGGAGGATGCTTCGCCGGCTGAGATCGCATCCTTCACGGCGGAAAAGATCCGGTCGGGCGCGAAGGGCGTCGCGGTGAGCCGGGCGCCGGTGGCGTCGCGGATGGCGTTGCCGAGCGCGGCCGCCACCGGGTTGAACGGGCTCTCGCTCATGGATTTCGCGCCGAGCGGGCCGATGCCGTCATGGGTGTCGGCGAAGATCACCTGCGTCGTCGGCACGTCGGCGCAGGCGGGGATGTGGTAGGCGCGGAAGACCGGCGTCTCGACGCGGCCTTCCGCATCGATGCGGACATCCTCGTAGAGGGCCGCGCCGAGGCCTTGAGCCACGCCGCCCTCGACCTGCCCGCGGCACTGCATCGGGTTGATGACCTTGCCCGCATCGGCCGCCTGCACGCTCTTGAGGATGCGCAGCTCCCCCGTCTCGGGATGCACCGCCACGCGAAAACCCTGCACGTTGAAGGCGATGGAGCGCGGCGTGCCGTCCGCCCTCCCCTCCGCCGAGAGCCGGCCGAGGGCGCCGAGCGGCAGCAGCCCGCCCGGATGCGCGACGCCCTCCGGCGTGAGCCGGCAGTCGGCGGCGGGAACGCCCGTCTTCGCGGTCGCCGCCGCGAGCATCGCCTCGGAGAGGGCGGTCGCCGCGCGAAGCGTCGCCTGCCCGGCCACCACGGTGCCGGTGCTGCCATAGGCGCCGGTATCGTGGGCGACCGCGTCGGTATCGGCCTGCCGGATGCGGATGCGGTCGGTGGTGGTGCCGAGCGCTCCCGCCGCGATCTGCGCATGGACCGTGGTGGTGCCGTTGCCGAACTCGGCGGTGCCGATGTCGAGGGCGTAGGCGCCGTCCGCCTCCAGGGTGATCCGGACATGCGCGAAGTGGCCGCGCGGCGGGATCGTGTCGATCATGGCCATCGCCATGCCCTGCCCGACGCGCCAGCCCTCGGGCGCCGGCTCCCCGGCGGGATCGGCCATCGCGGCCTGCGCGCGGTCGAGGCACTGGTCGAGCCCGTAGCTGCCGTATTCCACGTCGTGCGGTTCGAGGCTCGTGGAGACCATCGGGTCGCCGGGGCGCACGGCGTTGCGGCGGCGCATCTCGAACGGGTCGATCCCGAGTTGTCGCGCCAGCTCGTCCAGGGCGGATTCGACCGCGAACACCGTCTGGCTGAGGCCGTAGCCGCGAAACGCCCCGCTCGGCAGGGTGTGGGTGTGGACGGCATAGCCGTCGACCCGCTTGTTCGGGCAGCGATAGACCGCGATCACCTCGTTGCAGCCGTGATGCAGCACGCCGCCGGCATGGTTGGCATAGGCGCCGGTGTTCGAGACGACATGGAGCGCGATGGCGGTCAGGGTTCCGTCGGCCTTCGCGCCGAGCTTCACCCGCACCCGCATCGGGTGCCGGGTGGTGGTGCCGCAAAACTGCTCGCGGCGGGTCATCTCCCATTTCACCGGCCGGCCGGTGCGCAGCACGGCGAGCCCGACGAGATCCTCCGTCAACATCTCCTGCTTGCCGCCGAACCCCCCGCCGACCCGGCCGCAGGCCACGCGCACCCGCTCCCGCTCAAGGCCGAGCAGGCTCGCCAGCGCGTCGCGGGTGAGGAACGGGACCTGCGTGGAGGAGCGGATCGTCAGCCGGCCGTCCGGGTCGAGCCAGCCGAGCGAGCCGTGGGTCTCCAGATGCGCGTGCTGGACGCGCTGGGAGACGAAGGTCTCCTCGTAGACCGCATGGGCCTGCGCGAAGCCCGCCTCTACGTCGCCGATATGGCCGTGGGCTTCCGCCGCGAGGTTCGGATGCGAGAATAGCGGGGCTGCGTCCTCGCCCGGCCGGTCCGATCCGTCATGGACGAGAGGGGCGTCGGCCCGCAGCGCCGCCTCCGGGTCGAGCACCGCCGGGCGCGGCGCATACTCCACCCGCAGCGCGCGGCACCCGGCCTCCGCCGCCGCCTCGCTCTCGGCGATCACCGCCGCCACGCGCTGGCCGACGAAGCGGACGACGCTGTCGAGCATCAGCGTGTCGGCGGCGTCGTCCGCCGGGTTCTCGTGGCGGGCGGTGGAGAAGCGCCTCGGCGGCACGTCCTCATGCGTGAGGATCGCCACGACCCCCGGAAGCGCCAGCGCCGCCTCGCGGTCGATGCGCAGGATGCGCGCATGCGCGTGCGGCGAGCGCAGCACCCGCAGATGCAGCAGCCCCGGCAGGGCGATGTCGAAGGTGAAGGCGGCCCGCCCCGTCACCACGCCGGGCCCGGCCGGCGCCGGCAGGCTCCGGCCCACCGGGTCGACCCGGTCGCGGTCGTCCATGGAGGCGATGCCGGCGACCGCGTCGCGGATGGCGCGGTAGCCGGTGCAGCGGCAGAGATTGCCTTTCAGCGCATCGCCGAGATCGCATTTCTGGCCCTGGTCGAGGGCGGCGGCCGTCATCACCATGCCCGGCGTGCAGAATCCGCACTGGAACCCCTGCGCCGCAAGGAAGGCGTCCTGCATCGGGTGGAGTGTTTCCGGCACGCCGCCTTCAGGATCGCAGGGGCCGGCGAGCCCCTCGATGGTGGTGACGCTGCGCCCCGCCGCCCGGAAGGCCGGGGTGACGCAGGAATGCACCGGCTCGCCGTCGAGATGAACGGTGCAGGCGCCGCAATCGCCCGCGTCGCAGCCCTTCTTGACGCCGAACCAGCCCTGCTCGCGCAGGAACGTGCGCAGGCACTGGCCGGGACGCGGCGCCGCATCCGTTTCCTGCCCGTTGACGAGAAGCCTCATGCCGCGCTTCCCTCGTGCAGTTCCCGCCGGATCTCCTCGGCGAACAGGCGCGTGACATGCGCGCGCCAGGCGGGCGCGCCGTGGAGGTCGTCGTACCAGAGGTCGTCCGGGACCAGCGCCGCGAGGTTTTCGCGCAGGGCGTGGGCGGAGGGGATGGCCGGTAGCCTCAGCCTCAGCGGCCGGCGGGTGGAGGCCGTCACCGTCAGGGCGAAGCCGCCAACCTCCGGGTCGAGCGTCCCGATGACGAGGGCGCCGGAGCGGCCGTTGGGGCTCAGCGAGACGCGGCGGAAGGCGGTGCGCCGCCGCAGGGCCGCCGCCGGGATGTCGATCCGGCGCAGGAGCTCGCCGGGGCGCAGGGCCGTCGCCTGGGGGCCGCGCACGAAGTCTGTGACGTCGACCCGGCGCTCGGCGCCCTCCGGCGTCCAGATCACGCAGATGCCGTCGAGGGCGGCGGCGAGCGAGGTCATCGGCCCGGCGGGGAGCGCCATGCAGAGATTGCCGCCGACGGTGGCGGCGTTGCGGATCTTGAAGGAGCCGAGCAGCGAGCGGCAGCATTGCGGGATCAGCGGCGCGGCGATCCAGGCGGCGGGGAGTTCCAGCCGGTCGAGGGCCGACACGGTGCAGGTCGCCGAGACCGAGAGCCCCGCCTCGCCGATCTCCACCGCCGGCCAGCCGAGGCCGGAGATGTCCACGAGCCGGAAGAGTTCGGGCTGCGGCTCGGAGAACAGCCAGGTGCCCCCCGCGAGCCAGGCGTCGCCCGGCCTCCAGGCGGGAAGCGTGTCCCGCGTGCGCGGGGCGAGCACTGCGTCGATGCTGTCGAGATCCATGGAAACGATCCCCGGAGTCGCTCCGCCTCCGGCGGAAACGCCTCGCTCCTTTTGGTGGAACGCATTTCTTCGCGTGAGCCGGCGCCACCTCACGCGAAGAAATGCTCTAGCAAGACCCTTTCCACCCGTGCAGCGCAGGATCGCGACACGAGAGACTGGTCCTGCGCCGCCGGGACTGCCATATGAGCGCCCATGGCAGATCTCACGGACGTCCCCCACCCCTACTCCATCGAAGTCGCTGCGCTCGAGCGGCCCGCCGGCTATTTCGGCTGGGCCCTGCGCCGCAGCGGCAAGCTCATCGAGCGGTCGGACCGGCCCCAGGCCACCGAGCAGAAGGCTTATGCCAACGCGCTCACCGCCCTCGAGCGCAACCTGATGCCGGGCTTCGACCGGCGCGGCTGAGCCTGTCGCGGGCGCTTTCCGTGCCCGCGACCCGGACGCTTCAGGTAGAGAGCCCGAATTCGGCCTGCGCGCCTTCGAGCCGCAGCAGGAAGGCCTTTGCGGCGAGCCCGCCGGCGAAGCCGGTCAGCTTGCCGGACGATCCCACGACACGGTGGCAGGGGCCGACGATCGAGATCGGGTTCCGGCCGTTGGCGGCCCCGACCGCCCGCACCGCGCCGGGGTTTCCGATCCGACGGGCGAGATCGCCGTAGCTGCGGGTCTCGCCGAAGGGAATCTCGCCCATCGCCCGCCATACCGTCCGCTGGAACGGCGTGCCCCGTACATCGAGCGGCAGCGAGAACGCGCGCCGCGCCCCCGCGAAATATTCGCCGAGCTGCCGCTCCGTCTCGCGCAGCACCGGGTGGCCGGGATCCCGCGCGCCCCAGGGGAGAGGCACGCGCCTCGGATCGTCGTCCTCCCAGAGGATCGCCGCGAGGCCGGTCTGCGTCGCCACCAGCGTCAGCTCGCCCACCGGCGAGCGCAGGGTCGTGTGAGCGGTCGGCATCTCTGTCCTCGCCCGGACCTCCCGATCCCGCGATGGTCGTCCCGAAGGCCGGGGCCGGCCTCCCGTTTCCCGCTCGCGAACCGAAAAAAGCCCGCCGGCGCGAGCCGACGGGCCTCATGCAGGGTCCACGCCCTTCGTTCCGACGAGGGAGCTTCGGCCCTACCGGCAGCGGACCGGCTGGGGAACTCGACCGTTCGTCGCGCGAGGGGCCACTATCCCTGCCGGTGGTGGTTGGGTGGCGTGTCCTGGTCCGCGTCGGCGGCACGCGGCTGATGGAAGCTACTGCCGTGATGTCTCATGGCCGACCTCCTGTCTCTATCGGCCGGCGCGGGGACGATGCGCCGGCAAAAGGGAGGCTAAGCCCGTTCGGCGGGGCGTGGCAAGGGGGTTCGGCAGGGGAATCCGCGCCGTCGCCGCTCTTCGTCAATGAACCGTTCCAGGGTCCGGCTCGGGGGCCTCGATGCCTTCCGAGAAGGGAAATTCCAGCACCACCTCGCCCGCCTCGTCCGTGACGACGAGCCGCGCGCTCATCAGCCTCGCCTGGCTCTTCGTGCTCGCCATGGTGGCGCGGATGGTGTCGCGGGCGACCTCCCAGGCGTGATCGGGATCGCGCAGCTCCACGCCCGCGTCGTCCGCGATGACGTCGTCCCCGAGGTCGGTGTGGAAGTAGTAGCGTGGCATGGCCGCCGTGCCTCCTCGCGCGCCGGTTCGGATGCCCGGCCAACGGCCGCCGCCTCGGGACGTTCCGCGCCGGGGCGTCTTGTCAGGTCGGCGGAGAGCGCTTGGCCGCTGCCGCCACGCGGACGAGGCCGCTCTCGGCGTCGGGGTTGCGCAGCTCGCGCATGCCGGGCGCACGGCCGCTCGCCAGATAGGCCAGCAGCGTCAAGGCCAGAACGATCTTCGAACCCGTCCTCGCCGTCATGGCGCGCGTCATGGCGCGGTCCCCTCGTGGTTAAGGGGCAGTGCCTAGGATCGGGCGCTTTCGAGAGTGTTAAGCCCTGCCGGCCGGCGCGGGGGCGCGTCCGGTTGGGTGAACGGAGGGTTACGGCGCCGCGAGGAGCGGCCGACCGACGATGCGGGCGGCTACCAGCAGGCCTGCGGCAGGCGCCTCTTCCAGCGTTCCCCGCGCCGCAGGGGCGCTCCGGCGCCGGCGGCGAGGCGGCGCTTCGCCGACCGCTCCGGCAGCGCCGGAGACGGCGATCCAGCGGCGTCCTCGTCCGGGCTCGGAGCGTCGGCCTCGGCAACGGCGGCCTCCGGCTCGTCCCGCAAGGGCGCGGCCGCCTTGACGACCCGCTTGACCCGGCGGACGCGGGGCAGCGGCGGCTCGGCGGCGACCGGGGCCGGCTCGGCTTCCGGGGGAGCTTCCGGGACCAGCAGGCTCGGGAGCACGCGGGGCGCGGCGGGGGCTGCCGGCGCGAAGATGTCCCAGGCGGGGGCCCGGACCGGCTCGGGGCGCGGAGCGGCCTGGACGCGGCTCGGGATCATGAGGGAGGCACTCTGGCGGGTGCCCGATTTCACTTCGACGGTGAACGACCGCCGCACGCGCTGGCGTGACATGCTGATGGAATCTCGATGGGTCCGAGGGGGGCGCCCGAGAGCGCCTGAGAGCGAATGCGCATCTTTGGCGAGTTTGTCGAGCAAAAATTACCGGACCGTTTGCATCGGCCGCGCGCGAACGCTTTTTCGGAGAGTCGAAAAGCAGGCGATGACTTCGGCGGTCGGATCTATGCTTGCAGAGCGATCCATCGCCGTGGCCGTGAGCGTGTTTCGCAAGACGACGGCCGTCCGTTCATCCGCCGACAACCTGTGGCTGTCCTTGCCGCTCAGGCGATCAGGCCGCGCAGGACCGCCTCGCCTTCCGGGCTCGCCTCGTAGCGGGTGCGCTGGGTGCGGCGGTCGCGCGCCGTCGTCGCGAGGAGGCCGTGTCCGGCCAGCGCGTCGAGGGCGCGCAGCACCAGGGCGTGCTCGACCCCGAAGACCCGCGCGAAACTGCGGCTGTCGGCGGCGAACCCCAGATGGAGCCCGGCGAGGATGCCCGCTTCGAGCAGGCCGAGGTCGGGGCGCATCGCCGCCACGGTGTCGGTGGCAGCGAGGAAGGTCTCGGCGTCGGCCGGGGGCTCGCTCATGCCGCCGCCGGCATCGCCCCGCCCCGTGGCAGGACCTTCACCAGAACCGATTTCGAGGTCGGCGTGTCCGAGAGCTCGCCGAAGGTGGAGAGCGGCACCAGCACGTTGAGCTCGGGATAGTAGCCGGCGAGGCAGCCGCGCGGCATGTCGAAGGGCACGAGGCGGAAATCCTCGGCGATCCGCGCGATGCCGTCCTCGTGGGCGCAGACGAGATCGACCCGCTCGCCCGCCCGCGCCCGCAATTCCGCGAGGTCGGCGGGATGGGCGAACACCACGCGGCGCTCGCCGTAGACGCCGCGATAGCGGTCGTCGAGGCCGTAGATCGTGGTGTTGTACTGGTCGTGGCTGCGGAAGGTCTGGAGGACGAAGGTGTCGCTCGTGGCGGCCGCGCGCTGATGCGCGGTGGCGACGGGCAGCGCGTCCGCCGAGAAGCCGGCCTTGCCGCTCGCCGTTTCGAACACCCGCTCGGCGGCGAGGTTGCGCAGCATGAAGCCGCGCGGCCGGCGCACCCGGACGTTGAAGCCGGAGAAGCCCGGAACGGTCTGCTCGATGAGGTCGCGGATGCGGTCGTAGTCGTCGGCAAGCGCCGCCCAGTCCACATGCTCCGAGCCGACGGTGGCCGCCGCCATGCCGGCGATGATGCCGATCTCCGAGCGCAGCTCCGGGGAGGCCGGCTTGTTGATGCCGCCCGAGCCGTGGACCATGCTCATCGAATCCTCGACGGTCACGATCTGGACCTTGCCCTTCGTATTCCGGTCGATTTCGGTGCGGCCGAGGCAGGGCAGCAGGTAGGAGACCCGGCCCGGCAGCAGGTGCGAGTGGTTGAGCTTCGTCGCGATGTGGACGGTGAGTTCGCAGGACGCCAGTGCCTTGGCCACCAGGGGCGTGTCGGGCGTGGCGCGGGCGAAGTTGCCGCCGAGCCCGATGAAGGCTTTCGCCGATCCGTCGAGCATGGCGCCGATGGCGGCGAGCACGTTGTGGCCGTGCCGGCGCGGCGACACGAAGCCAAAAGCGCGGTCCATGGCGTCGAGGAAGGCGGCCGGCGGCTTCTCGTTGATGCCGACGGTGCGGTCGCCCTGGACGTTGGAATGCCCGCGCACCGGGCAGAGCCCCGTGCCCGGTCTCCCGACATTTCCGCGCAGAAATAGGACGTTTGCGATTTCGCGGATCGTCGCGACGGAATGGCGGTGCTGGGTCACGCCCATGGCCCAGGTGGCGATGACCTTGTCGGCGCCGAGATAGACGTCCGCCGCCGTCTCGATCTCGGCGCGGGTCAGGCCGGACTGGTCGAGGATCGCTTCCCAGGATGTGGCGTCGACGGCGGCCCGGTAGGCCTCGAAATCCGAGGTCTGGCTACGCAGGAAGGCGCGGTCGAGAAGCGATGGCTTGCCGGCCGCCCGCGCGGCGTCGTCGCGGGAAAAAACCACCTTGGCCAGCCCACGGAACGCCGCCATGTCGCCGCCGAGGCGCGGCTGGAAGTAGTGGCTGGCGATGGGGCGGCTCGCCCCGCGCAGCATCTCGACGCTGTTCTGCGGATCGGCGAAGCGCTCGAGCCCGCGCTCGCGCACGGGGTTGAAGGCGACGACCCGCGCTCCGCGCTCTGCGGCGCGGCGCAGGTCCGCCAGCATGCGCGGATGGTTGGTGCCGGGGTTCTGGCCGACGACGAAGATCGCGTCCGCCTTCTCGAAATCCTCCAGCAGCACCGTGCCCTTGCCGATGCCGATGGCCTCGGTGAGCGCGATGCCGCTCGCCTCGTGGCACATGTTCGAGCAGTCGGGGAAGTTGTTGGTGCCGTAGTGGCGCGCGAAGAGCTGATAGAGGAACGCCGCCTCGTTCGAGGCGCGGCCGGAGGTGTAGAACTCCGCCCGGTCGGGATGGTCGAGGCCGCGGAGCGTCGCGCCGATCTCGGCGAAGGCCTCGTCCCAGGTCACGGGGACGTAGCGGTCGCTTTGCCCGTCGTAGCGCATCGGGTGGGTCAGCCGCCCTTCCATCTCCAGGGCGTAGTCGGTCCAGCCGCGCAGTTCGGCGACGGTGTGGCGCGCGAAGAACTTCGGCGGGGTGCGCTTGTCGGTGGCCTCCCAGGAGACCGCCTTCACGCCGTTCTCGCAGAACTCGAAGGAGGAGCCGTGGGCCGGGTCGCCCCAGGCGCAGCCGGGGCAGTCGAACCCGTCCGGCTGGTTGGCCGAGAGCAGCGCGCGGGCGCCCGACAACGGCGCCCGGCTGCCGAGAAGGTGCTTCCCGCAACTCTTCAGCGCGCCCCAGCCGCCGGCGGCGGAGGAACGCTTGGGGGCGGCCTGAGGACGGTCCATGGAGGTCCGATGCGCGAGAGGCTGGAACACCATCGGCTCCCCGTCCGCCGCGCTCTTCGCGGCCGGCGCGGGCGAAGCCGGCGGGCATGCTCCGATGTAGCAGGTCGCGACCGCGCGTTGATCGCCGCCTGGGCGCGGGCTATCCATGCACAAAACGCATGAATAGCCTATTGTTCTGGGTGAGCTGCCTGTTTTTGGAATAATTCGATGGTCGCGACCCCGCTCCGGCGACCGCGATGCCGCATCCTGGACGAGCTGCGGCGCGGATCATCTCGGCGGCGGCGGGTCATCCGCCGCCGGCCGAGGGCCGCCTCAATGGCCGGAGCCGTGGACGGTGTTCACGTTCGCCTGGATGGTGGCGAGGTTGCCGACGAAGACGTGGGAGATCAGCTCCTCGACCTCCCGCGTCCGGTCCGGCGCGCCGCTCGTCTGGTCGACAACCGAGACGTTGTTGGTGCCGTGGTTCGGAAAGGCCTGCGCGGCGAAGTTCGGGCATTGCCCGGCCTGGGCCGGTAGGGCCATCGGGAAGGCCACGCCGTGGCAGTGCTGGTCCAGCGTCCGCCGGCTGTAGAAGCCGACGCCCCAGCCGAGGTCGGGGCGCATCCAGGCCATGGCCCGGAAGCGGTAGTTCGAGGGGGCGTAGTTGCCGTCCGGGCTGACGGTCGGCGCCACCTCCTGCCATGCCGCGCCGTCGAGCGACAGGCCGTAGAGGCGCGTCAGGGTCCGGCTGCCGAAATAGGCGGCCGGGATGAAGGGCACCGGCGTCGCGCCGTTGCCCGCGCCCACCGCGTGCATCGCTTGCGGCGGCGGACGGCCGGCGGCGGAGGCGTCCCAACGGACCCGGTAGCGCAGCTCCGCGACCTCCCGCGCATCGAGATAGGGGAGCGGCCCGAGCGCGATCCGCGTCTCGTAGCGCAGGCCGGGGAAGGTCTCGCCCGTGGCCCATTCCCTGGGACGGACATTCACGCCGAGATGCCGCCGGCCACTGCTCTCGAGGGCGACGATCTCGGAGGTGCCCGCGCATTGGTCCCCGGCGTCCTGGGGGGCGGCCCAGGGCGGCTTCGGGCCGTCGCAGCGCGGCGCCCCGGCGGGCAACTCGGCGAAGGGGAAGAAGTGGACGGCCTGGATGTGGCGCCCCAGGTCGGCCGTGTCGACGGTCTCCTGCCCGAGCACCCGCAGGGAGTCGATCGCCCCTCCGTGCCGTCCGCTGACGCCGATGGCGAGGATGCCGTTGTCGATCTCCTCGGCGCCGGCAGGGGCGGACAGCGCGGCGACCAGGGTCAGGCCGGCAGCCAGGCGGAGGGCTTCGGAAGGCGTCAAATCGCGGTGCTCCGGGGGGGGGGCGAGCGTTCCTGTTTACGACATCGGCGGCATGCGTGCGATGCCGTCCCGGCGCAGGGAGGTGATGCCGGGCAACGCCAGCATCATCAGCAGGGCGGCGGCGGCCAGGAGCAGCAGCGAGGTGCCGATCAGCCTGTAGGCCAGCACGCCACAGATGCCGCCCAGGAGGAACGCCACGACGGTGACGACGTGAAGCCGGAGCTTGCCGCGGGCTATCGTCGGGTGGCGCTCCAGCAGATTGGCCAGTCCGATGCCGATATCGGTGACCATCCCCGTGACATGGGTGGTGCGCACCCGCGCGTTGGTGATCTGCGTCACCGTCGCGTTCTGGAGGCCCAGCAGGAAGCTCAGGCACAGGGGGAGCAGGGTCCCGCGCCCGCTGGCGGTAAGCCACGGCTCGGCAACGCCGAGAACGGCCAGCAGCACCGCCTCCGCGAAGATGCTGTAGGCGTAGACCCCGCGAAGGCGCCGGCGCCGGCCCGCGTTCGTCAGCAGCGTGGCGAGCATCGCGCCGGTGACGAAGGCGGCCACCAGCGCCAGGGCCTGGAGCGCGAGCCTCCCCTCCCCGATGCCGAGATGGTCGGCCAGTGCCGAGACGTTGCCGGTCATGTTCGAGGAGTAGAACCCGAACGCGTAGAAACCCGCCGCGTTGAGGGCCCCGGCGACGGCGGCGAAGGTCCAGGCGAGACGTTCGTCGGTCTGCGGGGTGCGGGCATCGCCCTCTTGGATGAGCATGGCGCGGAGACGGGCGGCTGTGGACGGGGCGGATATGCCTCATCGCCGCCCGGCGCCGCATCGGCAAGAGGCGCAGGCGCAAGAGGCGCAGGACTTGAGGCACGGGGCTCGAGGAACGAGGCTCGTGCCGTTCGAAGGCAGCCGATTCGATCGCGACGCATTGGAGAAACGCCGGGCCGCTACGGCGGACCCGTTTCGATGGACCCGAGGAGATCCCCATCCATGAAGACGCTCGTCGCAGCCGGCCTCGTCGTCGCCTTGAGCGCGTCCGCCGCCCTGGCCGAACCGCCGCCTCCCGCCCCGCCCGGACCGCCGCCCCCGCCCGGAATGGCCGATGGCCCGCGCCGGGGACCGCCCGAGGGGGACCGCGACGGCGCATGGCATCCGCGTCCGCCGATGCCGGGCATGAAGGGCGGCCATCTCCGGTTCCGCCGGGGCGAAACCGGCATCGACTTCAAATGCGCGGCGGAGGACAGCACCAAGGCCTGCGTGGACGCGCTGATGCCCCTCCTGGACAAGCTCCTCCAGGCCCGCTGAGCGGATCGGCCCGCGCCCCGACGAGCCCGCTTGCGCCGCGCCGCCGGGGCGACGATGCTTCCCGCTCGGCGTGTTTTGCCACCCGCGCGAGGGGGGGCGCTCCGGGAGGGGACCGTGAGGATGCGAAGGATCGGCGTCGCGACCCTCTCGGTGCTGGCGCTCGCGGCGGCACCGTCGGGCGGGGCGGCCGCCGCCGGTCTTCCCAACCCCGCCTCCGCCTACTGCCTGGAGATCGGCGGGACGCTGGAGATGCGCGAGGAGACCGGCGGAACGGTCGGGTATTGCCGGCTCCCCGACGGGCGCGTGGTGGAGGAATGGACCCTGTTCCGCCAAGCGCATCCGGCGGGACGCTGATCGGCCCCCGAAACGGCTGCTTCCCTGCGGCCACGGCGAGCCTGCCGGCTCGGTGCTCCACGTCCCACTCCCCTCGATCGGAGCGACGATGCCGCGTTTTCCTGGGCTCAGCCTGATGGCGGTCGGTGCCGGCCTCGTCTTGGCCTTGGGGGCGATGGTCTTCTCGGATGGACGCGAGGATCACTTCGACGACCGGGCGGTAGCCCGGCTCGACGGCTTGAACGTCGCTGTCGAGCGCCGTTCCGTGCACTGGTTTCTGGCCGAGTACGACAGAAGACTCGTCATCGAGCAGGATGGCGCGGCGGCGGCGACCCTCGACCTCGATATGGATACCGGCGGGTATTCTTGGGTCAGGGTCTGCCGCTCCTCGACCGGGAGCATCCTTCTCCACGACTTCCTGGCCACCTACGAGGTCGAGCGGGGCGCAGCGCACCCTAAGCTCGCTCCCCGGCCGGCCCTCAAGGGCGTCTGCCCGACATTCCTCGGCTCCTTCGATGTGGATGCGCGGCGCGTCTTCCGTTTCATTCCTCACTGAGAGGTGAGCCGGGACAGACGCCGGCCGTCACGCTCAGGTTCGCTTGGCCGTGAGCGACAGGCGGGCCGAGCCCGGACCCTTGCCGCCACCGCCTTCGGCATCGGGGTTGCGCATCTCGCGGGCCCCCGGAGCATGCCCGTCCACCAGAAAGACCAGCATCGCCAGCACCAACAACACCTTGGAGGCCATAGCCCCGGACCCTCACGCCACGCTTACGTGGCGGTGGTCTAAGGCCGAGCCTAAGGGGCTCGGGTGCTCTGGCGCACATGCGCCGGGCGCAATGCCGGATGGCTGCCCTGCGTGGTGAGCAAGGCGTTAACGAGGATCGTCGCGGCCACGCGAGGCGAGGAGCGAGCCCGCCCTGCCGTGCACGGAAGCTCGGGACGGGCTTCCCCATGCCGGAAGAGTCACGGGGGCATGAGCCGACGAGGGCGAGGCCCCTGCCTTCGGGACTTTCCAGGATCGGGCTGTCGTGAGGGCCATATGGGGCACCGCCGCATGGAAGCGCGCTCGCCCGTAAGCCGAAGCAAAGCACCAACCTTTTGATCTGCAATAAGGATCAGGTTGGTGCGGCCAAGAGGACTCGAACCTCCACCCCTCTCGGGACTAGCACCTCAAGCTAGCGCGTCTACCAATTCCGCCATGGCCGCATCGCGTCCCGCCGCAAGACCGTCGGGAGCGGCGCAGCGGATAACAGATCGAATCCGCCCCGACAAGCGCGCTCGCGGGTTCATTCGGCTCCCGGCCCCACTTGGCCCTCTCAGGCCATCAAGCTCGGCGCCTCCAGCACGGGCACCGCGCCCTCGCCGATGGTGACGCCCGGAACCCGGACCACCTCGGCCTTGCGGATCAGCTCCGTCACCTCCACGGAGATGCGGTTGCCGGTGACGACGATCTGGCCGCGCGCGATCGGGTGGTCGTTGGCGAGGATCTCGACCATATCCGTCTCGCTGGATTCGAGCTCGATCACCGCGCCGCGGCCCATGCGCAGCAGCATGTGCAGCGGCATGTGGCTGCGCCCGAGCACCACCGTGAGATCGACCTTGAGATCTTCGAGAATCGCCACGCGCCGCCCAAGCCCCGCGCCGCGACCGTGCGGCGTCCGTTCCGATAGTCCGCGCAAGAGGGTGAAGCCTTGGTAAACGCGCCCGATCAGAGGCTCTCGGCGGCCCCCCGCTCGTTCCTGCCCGCGCAGGGGGCCGGGCCGGTGGAATGGGTCGTGGAGGATGCGCCCGTGCCCTACGAGGCGGCGGTGGCGGCGATGGAGGCGCGGGCCGAGGCGATCGCGGCGGGGGCGGCGCGCGAGCGCGTCTGGCTCATCGAGCATCCCGCCCTCTACACGGCCGGCACCTCGGCGAACGCGGCCGATCTCGTCGAGCCGGGCCGGTTCCCGGTGCATCGCACCGGCCGGGGCGGGCAGTACACCTATCACGGCCCCGGCCAGCGCGTGGCCTATGTCATGCTCGACCTCAGCCGCCGCCGCCGGGACCTGCGCGCCTTCGTGGCGGCGCTCGAAGCCTGGCTGATCGCGACGCTCGACAGCTTCAACGTCAGGGGCGAGCGCCGCGAGGACCGCGTCGGCGTCTGGGTGCGGCGGCCCGAGAAGGGCGAGGCGGTGGAGGACAAGATCGCGGCCATCGGCATCCGGGTGCGGCGCTGGGTGAGCTTCCACGGCGTCAGCCTGAACGTGGAGCCCGACCTCTCGCATTTCTCCGGCATCGTGCCCTGCGGCATCGCCGGTCACGGGGTCACGAGCCTGTCCGATCTCGGGCGCATCGTCAGCCTGGAGGAGGCCGACATGCGCCTGCGCGCCGCCTTCGAGCCGATCTTTGGGGAGACCGTGTCCGTGGAGCCGGACGGCGGCTGAGCTCAGACATACATGGTGATCGCGTCCTGAAGCATCTCGTCGGAGGCGTTGAGCACCTTGGTGTTGGCCGTGTAGGCCTGCTGCGTCTCGATCATCTTCGAGAACTGGTCCGAGATGCCGACATTCGACTGCTCGACGGAGCCCGCCGTGAGGGTGGCTCCGTTCAGGCCGAAGCTCGGCGGGCCGGACCGGTCGGTCGCCAGATAGGCGCCGCCGTCCGTGGCCTCCAGGCCGTCCTGCGATCCGAACTGCGCCAGCGTCACCTGCCCGAGGCTTTTCGTGCTTCCATCGCCATAGGTCGCGGTGAGGGAGCCGTCATTGGCGACCGATACGCTCGCCAGGGAGGCGCTGTCGGCGCTGGAAACCCGCACCGGCGCGCTCGCCGAGGGGCCGGCGAACAGGTAGTTGCCGGCGCCGTTGGCGAGATAGCCGTTCGCATCCGGCGCGAAATCGCCCCGGCGCGTATAGGCCGTGTCGCCCGTGAAGGCCGGCGCGTCGGTGCTGCCGGTGTTCTGGCGGACCACGAAATAGCCGTTGCCGGAGATGGCGAGGTTGGTGGCGACGTCGCTCGTCGCGACGCTCCCCTGCACATGCGTGCTGGCCCGCGACGTCATCCGCACGCCGCTCCCGGTCTGGTCGAGCAGGTCGGCGAAGCTGGTGTCGGTGCCCTTGAAGCCCGCCGTCGAGGCGTTGGCGATGTTCCCGGAGATGTTGTTCAGCGCATACGATTGGGCCGACACCCCCATCGTGGATGTCGCCATGGCATCGAAGAGGCCCATGAGCGTTCTCGGAAAGTGAGCGTTCTTGCTGGCGCCGTCGAAGTGCAGCGCAAGAGAAGGCTTACCTCGGGATGGTTAACGGGGCCTGTGTCAGCGAATATTTCCCGGTCACGCAGCCTTCATCCATGTTGCTGATCTAAATCGGGAAAGATGTTTCTTGAGTTTGCCGGAGATTGTCGATGGATTTCCGGCGTCAGAGCACCGGCACGCCCATCGCCTTGGCGTGATCGGCGGGCTCGACATGGATGACGACGACGGCGCCCTCCACCTCCGCCTCGATGGCGGCCTCCACCCGGTCGCAGATGGCGTGCGCCTCCTGCACGGTCATCTCGGCGGGCACCACGAGGTGGAAGTCGATGAAGGTCGCCTGTCCGGCGTGCCGGGTGCGCACGTCGTGGGCCTCGAGCGCGCCCTCGCCATGCACCGAGATCAGCGCGCGGATCCGGCGCACCAGCTCGGGCGGCGCGGCGCGGTCCATCAGGCCGTCGACCGATTCGCGCACCATGCCCCAGCCGGACCACAGGATGTTGAGCGCCACCAGCCCGGCCACGATCGGATCGAGCACGGCGTAGCCCGTGGCGATGACGAGGCCGAGGCCCACGAGCACCCCGCCGGAGGTGAACACGTCGGCCATGACGTGCTTGGCGTCCGCGATCAGCGCGGGCGAGCGCCAGCGCCGGCCGAGCCGCATCAGGTAGACCGCCCAGACCCCGTTGATCGCCGTGGCGGCGACGTTGACCGCGAGCCCCAGCACGGGAGCGTCCAGGGCTTTCGGGGCGAGGATGCCGTAATAGGATTCGCGCAGGATCAGCAGGGCGGCGACGATGATGAGCGCGCCCTCGATCACCGCCGAGAAATACTCGGCCTTGTGGTGGCCGTAGGGGTGCTCGGCATCGGCGGGCGTCGCCGCCACCCGCAGCGCCACCAGGGCGAAGACCGCCGCGACGACGTTGATGATGCTCTCGAGCGCATCCGAGTAGAGCGCGAGGCTGCCCGTGAGCCACCAGGCGGCGAATTTCAGCCCGGTGACGAGCAGGCCCACGCCGGCGCTGGCGAGCGCGGCCTTCTGTGTGCGGTCCATGGGGAGGTGTCCGGCGGATGTGTCGGCTGCGACGCCTCTACCGGGCCGTCCCCCCGCAAGGCCACGGCAAACGGTTTAGCTTGCGCTATACCGTGTCGGCCTCCGGCTCTGGGGCGATGCCCCGCGCGGCCTCTCGCGCGCGGCTGCGCTCGGCCTGGGCGCGGGCCTGCCCGGCCTTGCGGGCATAGCGCCGGCCGACCCAGCCGAATCGCGCCTGCGCGGCGAGCGCGTCGAGGCGCGCCGCCTCGCGGTCCCAGTAGCCGACGAGCTGGCCGTCGAGGGTGATCCTCGGCCTGCGCGCCGCCGGTTTGCGATCCTCGGCCATCCCCTGCCCTCTCTTGTTGTCGACGAGGGAAGACGTGGCCGTTCGCGCGGCCGGGTCAAGGCATCCGCCATTGATCCTGGCCCGCGAAGGGTGCAGAGCCCGCGCCATGCGCGTGGACCTGTTCGATTTCGAGCTGCCGGAGGCGCGGATCGCGCTGAGGCCGCCGGTCCCGCGCGATGCCGGCCGGCTCCTCGTGGTGCGCCCCGGCGAGGCCCTGGCCGACCGCGCGGTCCGCGACCTGCCCGCCCTGCTCTCTCCCGGCGATGCCCTCGTCTTCAACGACACGCGGGTGATTCCGGCCCGGCTCGAGGGTGTCCGCCTGCGCGCCGGCCTGCCCGCGATCCGGGTCGAGGCGATGCTGCACCGGCGCGAGGCGCCCGATCTCTGGCGCGCCTTCGCCCGGCCCGGCAAGCGTCTCGCCGTCGGCGACGCGCTGCGCTTCGGCGCGCGGGCCGAGGGCGCGCCCTGCGATCTCGGAGAGCTGTCGGCGACGATCGAGGAGAAGGGCGAGGGCGGCGAGATCGCCCTGCGCTTCGCGCTCTCCGGGCCGCTGCTGGACGAGCGCATCGCCGCCATCGGCACCCTGCCGCTGCCGCCCTACATCGCCGGCAAGCGCCCGGCGGACGCGCGCGACGCCACCGACTACCAGACCGTCTACGCCGCCGAGCCCGGCGCGGTCGCCGCCCCCACCGCCGGCCTCCACTTCTCTGACGCGCTGCTCGCCGAGCTCGACGCGCGGGGCATCGCTCGCCACCGGCTGACGCTGCATGTCGGTGCCGGCACCTTCCTGCCGGTGAAGGCCGACGACACCGTCGAGCACCGCATGCATGCCGAGACCGGCTTCCTCGACGCGCAGACCGCCGAGGCGCTCAACGCCGTGCGGGCGCGCGGCAACCGGGTCGTGGCGGTCGGCACCACGGCGCTGCGTCTGCTGGAGAGCGCGGCGGACGCGGACGGCCGGCTCTCGGCCTTCGCCGGGCTCACCGACATCTTCATCACGCCAGGCACGAAGATCCGGGCCGTCGACGCGCTGATGACCAATTTCCACCTGCCGCGCTCGACCCTGTTCATGCTGGTCTCGGCCTTCTCCGGTCTCGACACCATGCGCGCGGCCTATGCCCACGCGATCGCCGAGGGCTACGGCTTCTACTCCTACGGCGATTCGAGCCTGCTCTTCCCGGACCCCGCCCCATGACCGAGTTCGCGTTCCGGGTCGATGCCACGGACGGGCAGGCCCGCACCGGAGAGATCGCGACGCCGCGCGGAAACATCCGCACGCCCGCCTTCATGCCGGTCGGCACGGCGGGCACCGTCAAGGCGATGTATGCCGACCAGGTGCGGGCGCTCGGCGCCGACATCGTGCTCGGCAACACCTATCACCTGATGCTGCGCCCCGGCGCGGAGCGCGTCGCCCGGCTCGGCGGGCTGCATCGGATGATGGGCTGGGAGCACCCGATCCTCACCGATTCCGGCGGCTTCCAGGTGATGTCGCTCTCCGGCTTGAGGAAGCTCGACGAGGACGGCGTCACCTTCCGCTCGCATATCGACGGCTCGTCCCACCGCATGAGCCCCGAGCGCTCCATCGAGATCCAGGGGCTGCTCGGCTCCGACATCCAGATGCAGCTCGACGAATGCGTGCGCCTGCCGGCCGACGAAGCTGCCATCGAGAAGGCCATGCGCCTGTCCCTGCGCTGGGCCGAGCGCTGCCGCGTCGCCTTCGGCGAGCAGCCGGGCAAGGCCATGTTCGGCATCGTGCAGGGGGGCGACATCCCGGCTCTGCGCGTCGAGAGCGCCCGCGCGCTGGCCGATCTCGACCTCAAGGGCTACGCCATCGGCGGCCTCGCGGTGGGCGAGCCGCAGGCGGTGATGCTCGCCATGATCGAGACGGTGGAGCCGCATCTGCCGGCGGGGAAGCCGCGCTATCTCATGGGCGTCGGCACGCCCGACGACATCGTCCGCTCGGTGGAGCGCGGCATCGACATGTTCGACTGCGTGATGCCGACCCGCGCCGGCCGCCACGGCCTCGCCTATACCCGGCACGGTCGGGTGAACCTGCGCAACGCCCGCCACGCCGAGGACCCCGCGCCCCTCGACCCCGCCTCCTCCTGCCCGGCCGCGCGCGACTATTCCCGCGCCTATCTCCATCACCTCGTCCGCTCGGACGAGATCCTGGGCATGATGCTGCTGACCTGGAACAACCTCGCCTATTACCAGGACCTGATGGCGGGCCTGCGGACGGCGATTCTCCACGGGCGGCTCGCCGATTTCGTCGCCGAGACCCGCGAAGGTTGGGAGCGCGGCTGACCCTGCCCGGCACGGCGTTCCCGAGCCGGCGGCTCGACGCGGTGCCGGCCTTCCTGCGCGATGCGCTCGCCGATCCCGAGACCGGGTGGAGCCTCGGCGGATTCGGGGCGCTCGCCGAGTTCCGGCGCGATCCCGAGGAGCCCGTCTCCGCCCTCGCCGACGGGCGCCTCGGCCTCGCCACCGCGCGCGGCGCCATCGCCCTGCGCGACCTGCCGGGTCTGCGCCCCGTCGCCTACGAGACCGCCTTCGGCCGGGACTGGAGCCATGCCGTCGCCCTCTGCCTCCCGGAAGCCGCCTGCGCCATGGGCCGGCGCAGGGTGCTCACCGAGCTCGGGCCCGATGCGGAGGCCGCGCGCCCCGAGGATCGCGGCGGCGTGCTGTTCGATCTCGGCCTGGGCCTTGCCGCCGCCGACGCCTGCCTGCGAACACGCGACCCGGCCACGCTGGCGGCCCTGCGCGCGGCGGCCGGCCGTTCCGTCCTCGATGCGGACGTCCCGGTCCTGTGCCGGCTGGACACGCTCGACGCGCACCGGCTGTTCGTCGCCCGCATCGGCCGGATCGAGCTGTTCGCGCCGCCCGGCGCGGGGCCGGGGCCGCGCTCCTTCATCGTCCCGCGCCTGCTGCGCGGCGGCCGCACCCATGCCGCGACGGCCTCGATCCCGGCGGGGCTCGTCCCGCTGGCGGCCTGCCATCCGTCCCACCCCTGCAAGGATCGCGAGGGCCGGCGCATCGCGTACCGGCCCGAGCGGCACGCTGCCTTCCAGGCGCTGCTCGCGCGCTGGGGCGATCCCCGCCTGCTCGCGGTCAAGCGGGCCGTCGAGGCGGGGGGCGAGCCCTGCGCGGCGGACCGGCAGGCGCGCAACGCCCTGCGCGTCGCCCATGCCCAGGCCCTCTGCCGCCCGGCCTGAAGCCCGTCGCCTGCCTCCCCTTACCCGTTTCGGGAGGCCGCTCCCGCCGAGGATGTTGCACAGGATCCACGCGTCGCCCGAATCCGCGGCCCGGCCCATGAGGGCGGCGATCGCGCGGACGGGATTTTTTCGAAGCCGCTTCAATGGCTTGCAAGATCATCGCGGCTTTGCCGCGTTCAGGATGAGATCAGTCTGGATCGTCTCTAAAACATCGCTCTTGTTCGGCGGCAGGATTTCGAGCGACATCCAAGCATCATAGAACCAGCCGAAAATATCCATGACGGCCTCTTGCCACTCGATCGAGCCGGTGTGCCTCGACGGAACGATCCTCGATGGATTGCTCCGCCAGTATTACGAAGAGTTGCACGCGCTGGCGCAATCTCATCTGCGCAACAGGGAGCGGGCGGCCGACGTCGTTCAGGACGCGGTCGTGCGCGTTCTCAGCGCGGGGGCCGAAGGGGGGCTTCCCGTGGCCAACCCCAGGCATTTCCTGCGCCGGGTCGTCGCCAATCTGGCGCGCGACATGCTGCGCCAGGACAGGCGGCGGGGGCTCCATGTCCCGCTCGACGGGATGGTCGAGATCGTCGCCGATCCGGCGCCCGACGCGGAGCGGACGCTCTGCGCGCGCCAGGAGTACCGCATTCTCTGCGGCACGCTCGCCCGCCTGCCGCCGCGCTGCCGGGAGGCGCTGCTGCTCAACCGGGTCGAGCGCCTGAGCCACGCGGCCATCGCCCGGCGGCTCGGCGTCTCACCGACCGCGGTGGCGAAGTATATCGGCAGCGCCCTCAAGCACTGTCTCGCCGCCCTCGCGGACGCCCCCTGACGACCCCGGCCGGGGAATTTCGCGCGGCGGCCGTGTTGATCGGGCGCCTTCCGGCGTCTTTATGGAAGCGGGGGCGGCGTCCCCGCGCTCGAGCCCGCCCCCCGCGATGGATCCGAACACCGATCCCGACGATCTCCCCCCCGATCCGGCCTCCCTCGACCCGCTGACGAAGACCGCCCTCGACTGGCAGGTCCGCCTGCATGCGGGCGAGGACGAGGCCGGCGCGCGCGCCGGCTACGACCGCTGGCTCGACGAGGACCCGGCCCATCGCGCCGCCGGACGGCGGGCGGAGACTTTGTGGCGCGCCCTCGGGCCGGCCCTGCGCGGCCGCAAATCGCGGATGCCGGCGCTCGTCGGCGGTCTCGGTCTCGCCGGAGCCCTCGGCTTCCTCTTCCTGTCGGGCGCCTTCGGGCCGCCGGAGGCCTATTTCGCCGACGAGCGGACGGCGGTGGGCGAACGGCGCAACCTCGTCCTCGCGGACGGCTCGCGGGTCGAGCTCGACGGCGGAACGAGCCTCGACGTGAGGTTCGACGGCGGCCGGCGCCGGCTCGTCCTGTATGCCGGGCAGATCTTCGTGACCGTGACGCCGGACGCGGGCCGGCCCTTCGTCGTGGAGGCCGACACGGGAACGGCGCGGGCGCTGGGGACCGCCTTCGACATGCGCCAGGACGAGACGGGGACGAGCGTCTTCGTGACCGAGCACAGGGTCCGCGTCGATGCCGGCGCGAAGGACGTGACCTTGGGCGAGGGCCAGCAGGTCGCCTATACCCGCGCCGGGCTCGGCGCCGTCGAGACCGTCGACACCCGCAAGCTCTCGGCCTGGCGCCAGGGCCGGCTCGCCTTCGAGGGACGCCCCCTCGCCGAGGTCGCGGCGGCGATCGGGCGCTACCGGCGGGGCCGCATCGTGCTGGCGGGGGCGGGGCTCGACCGGCTGCGCGTCACCGGCACCTTCGCGGCGGGCGACAGCGAGCGCATGCTCGACGCGCTGGAGGCCGCCCTGCCGATCCGCGTGCTCCGGCTGCCCTGGCTCGTGGTGATCCGCGCGGATCCCGAACGGGCCGCCGGCTCCCGTTGAAGGCGGCCCGGCAAAAGTCTTGACGACCGATTTTTTGCCGACCGGATTTTTTTGCGACGGAGGGTGTGCGTCCGCCCGGCGGCGGCGTCTTTGTGATCGGGACGGTCGACTTCCGGCACGACGGCCTCCCCTCTCAGGACTCCGTGCCCCAAGTCGCCCGCCCCATGCCGCGCCTGCCCTCTTCCCTCCGCCTGCGCCTCGCCGGCCTGCTCGTGACGACCGCCCTCGGCCTCGTCCAGACCTCCGCCGGATGGGCCCAGGACGCCGCGACCGCGCCGGCGGCGGCGGTCTCCTTCGACATCCCGGCGGGCGGCCTTGCCGGGGCCGCCGCCGCCTGGGAGCGGGCGAGCGGCTTCCGCCTCGTCGCGGAAAGCAGCCTGCTCGCGGGCCGGCTGAGCGGGGGCGTGACGGGCGCCCACGCCCCGCGCGAGGCGCTGACGCTGCTGCTCGCGGGCACCGGGCTGGTGCATCGCTTCACCGACGCGGAAACCGCCGCCATCGTTCCGGCGAGCTGGAGCGCCGTGCCCGGCACGGAGAGCGGCGTGGTGGCCCTCGACCAATTGTCGGTGATCGGCAGCGGCACGGGCGCCGAGAGCGCCTACGGCCCGGTGCGCGGCTTCGTCGCCTCCCGCTCGGCCACCGCCTCCAAGACCGACGCCTCGATCATCGAGACGCCGCAGTCGATCTCGGTGGTGACGCGGGACCAGATCGAGGAGCAGGGCGCCACCACCGTGAGCGAGGCGCTCCGCTACAGCTCCGGCATCGTCACCGGAACCGCCGGCCTCCAGAGCCGCCGGTTCGATCCGGTGTTCGTGCGCGGTTTCGGCGGCTTCTCGGCGGATGCCTCCTACGTGTCCTATCTCGACGGCCTGCGCTGGAACTTCCCGGCGCGCACGGCCGTCCAGTTCGATCCCTACCTGCTGGAGCGCGTCGAGGTCTTCAAGGGCCCCTCCTCCGTGCTCTACGGGCGGGCGCAGCCGGGCGGCTTCGTGAATCTGGTGACGAAGAAGCCCACCGACGTGCCGGTGCGCGAGGTCTTCACCCGCGTCGGCAGCCGCGGCTATGTCGAGAGCGGCGTGGATGTCGGCGGCCGGCTCGACGACGAGGGCACCTTCCTCTACCGGATGGTCGCCCTCGGGCGCGATGCCCGGACCCAGGTCGATTACCAGGAGGAGCAGCGCGTCCTTCTGGCGCCGTCCCTCACCTGGCGGCCCTCGGCCCAGACCTCGCTCACGCTCCAGGGGGTCTATCAGCGCGATCCGAGCACCTCGGATGCCGGCTTCGTCTCGCCGCGCGGCACGATCCTCGGCATCCCCGGCGGCGGCCGGGTGCGGGAGACCTTCTTCCAGGGCGACAGGAGCTGGAACCGCTTCGCGCGGACCGAGGCCTGGATCGGCGCGCAGTTCGAGCACCGCTTCGACGAGGCGCTGACCTTCCGCTCGAACCTGCGCTACGGGGAACTGACCGACACGTTCAAGAGCGTCGACTTCAGCGCGCTCGCCGCCAACGGCCGGACGCTGTCGCGCTTCGCCACGATCTCCCGGCACCAGATCGCCAATCTCTCCCTCGACAACCAGCTCGAGGCGAAGTTCTCGACCGGGCCGCTGGCGCATACCGCGCTCGTGGGCGTCGACTATCAGTGGATGGACGGCCCCTGGGACTACGGCTTCTCGGCGGCCCCGACGATCGACATCCTCGCCCCCAACAACAGCCAGCCCTTCGTCAAGCCGCGCCCCCTCGTCCATTTCGGCAACAGGATCGAGCAGACCGGCGTCTACGCGCAGGACCAGATCGCCTTCGGCAACTGGCGGCTGTGGCTCTCGGGGCGGCACGACTGGTCGCAGATCGGCACGAGCCGGACCATGATCGCGACCGGCACGCTGCTCAGCAATGCCGAGGCGGCGGACAAGGCGTTCACGGGCCGCGCCGGCCTCGTCTATCTCTTCGAGAACGGGCTCGCGCCCTATGCGAGCTACGCGACCTCGTTCGAGCCCTCTCTCTCCAACGTGAGCGGGCGCAGCGCCTATCCGCCGACCACCGGCGAGCAATGGGAGGTCGGGCTCAAGTACCAGCCCCCCGGCTACAACGCCTTCATCACCTTCGCGGCCTTCGATCTCGTCAAGAACAACGTCGCCACCGTGTCGCCGACCTTCGACGTCACCGTCGACGGCCAGATCCGCTCGCGCGGATTCGAGATGGAGGCGAAGGCGAGCCTGTCCGAGGGGCTGAACCTGATCGCCAGCTACACCTATATCGACATGGAGGTCACGAAGAGCTCCGAGACGACCGTCCTCATCGACGGGAGCGGCAGCATCTCCAACCAGGGCAAGGTGCCGGTCGCGGTCCCGCGGCACACCGCCGCCCTGTGGGCGGACAACGCCTTCCTGCCGTCGAGCCCCCTCTACGGCTTCGCGATCGGCGGAGGCATCCGCTACATCAGCTCGACCTACGGGACGGCGTCCAACGTCTGGAACGAGCCGGGCTACGTCACCCGCCGGTCCAAGGTTCCGGGCTTCCTGCTGGGGGACGCGGCGATCACCTACGACTTCGGCAAGCGCGATCCCCGCCTGCTCGGCCTGAGCCTGACGGTCAACGTCAAGAACCTCTTCGACAAGGAATACATCGCCGCCTGCAACGGATTCGGATCCTGCTCCTTCGGCGAGGGGCGCACGGTGCTGGCCACGGCCCGCTATCGCTGGTGAGCCCGCGCCGAGCGCCCGATCCCGCTCGCGCGAGGGCGAGCGCTTCCGAGGGGGGGGCGGCGCGCTATCGGGAGCAAAAACGCGCATGCTCACAGGGTCGAATGCATGAGATGGTCCCGGAGGCCATTGCTGCTGGCCTCGGGTCCGTCCGCCGATTCGCGCCCACGCTCGACGTAAGCGACGTCCGGCGGACCGCCTCGGCGGGCGCTCTCGGCCTCCAGCGTGAGGGGCCCGGCTCCCGCGCTCGCCTCAGTCCGACGACCGCTTGCGTGCGCTCACGTTCCAGCAGGCGGCGTTGAACCGCGCCGTTCCCCCCGCGACGAAGGGAGCGAACGCCTGGTCGAGCCTGGCTTCGGCCTCGCGGCGCGCGGCCTCGTCCAGGGTCGGCAGGATCATGCCGACACGCCCCATGCGGCGCGCGTAGACCGACAGATCGCCCGCCGCCAAGGTGCAGGGCAGGTCGAGAGGCTGGATCTCGATACCGTCCCAGCCGCTCGCGGCGAGGAGGGTTTCGACCCTCTGCGCGTCGGCGAAGGCGAACTGGCCGGGCGCGTGCGGATCGGGCGGGGCGGCCGCGCCCAGGATGTCCGGGACGGCCCGATCCGCCGTCGTCATGAAGGGATTGTCGGCGGGGCCTCGCCATACGGCGCAGTGCAAGGTTCCGCCCGGCCGGACGGCGCCGGCGATATTGGCGAAGGCTTCGAGCGGATCGTCGAAGAACATGACGCCGAAGCGGGAGACGACGGCATCGTAGCGTTGCCCGGCAAAGTCATGGCGTTGCGCGTCCGCCGCCAGGAAGCGGACATTGTCCAGGCCGGTTTCGGCGATGCGACGCCGCGCGATCTCGACCAGCACCGAGGAAATGTCGATGCCGGTGCAACATCCGCCCGGCTCCAGCCGCCGCGCGATGGCCAGGCTGGTCGCGCCGGCGCCGCACCCGACATCGAGCACGTCACGGGCACCCCGGTCGGCGACGCAATCCGCGATCCAATCCTCGAACGGCCGGAACAGCCGATCGAGCATCGGTTGCAGGTCGGCCCACGCGTTGCCGCGAGGGGAATTCCACGACAGTGGTTCGACCTTCTGCCGACGGTCCATGGCGATAGCCTTGTCTGAGGTAACGATCCTCGGCACCTTGCCACTTCAAGTGAGCTTGAGGTCAAGCATGAAGGTTCTGGATATCGGAGAGGTCTCGGCGCGGAGCGGAGTCAAGCCGTCGGCGCTGCGCTTCTACGAGGATGCCGGGCTGATCGCGTCCGTGTCGCGGCACGGGCTGCGCCGGCAGTTCCCGCCCGAGGTGATGTTGCGGCTCGAGCTGATCGCGATGGGCAAATCGGCCGGGTTCTCGCTCGGCGAGATCGCCGGCATGCTCGGGCCGGGCGGGCGGCCGGACCTGCCGCGCGCCGTGCTGCATCGGAAGGCCGACGCGATCGACCGGCGGATCCGCGAGCTGACCGCGCTGCGCGACACGCTCCGCCATGTCGCCGACTGCCCCGCCCCGTCGCATATGGAATGCCCGACGTTTCGCAGGCTCGTCGAGGTCGCGAGCAGGCGCCGCAGAAAGTGCAGGACTGCGGCCATGCTTTGAACGCGCGCGGCGCGCGTGAGGGTCCGGGCGAGGTGCCGTCCTGCCTGGATGAGGGAGTGCCAGCGGGCCTGCGCCTCCCCGCCGTCCAGGAAGGTCTCTGTCGCCGACAGCTCGCTCGAGCCGGCGTGGCGCGCCCTGCGGGAGTCGAACCCGCCTTTTCAGCGTGAAAGGCTGACGTCCTAACCGATAGACGAAGGGCGCTCTCGGCAACGCGGGTTCTATAGGCGGCTTGACCGCCGAGGGCAACGGTGCCGGAAGGCCGAACGCGACGGCCGCGTTGGCGATCTGGCCAGCCGGGGCCGGTCCCCGTACCAAGGCGGTCGGGCAACGGGCGGATCGGCATGCAGCGCATCACCATCACCATCGACGACGCCTTGCTGGCGGACATCGACCGGCTTTGCGACGCGCGCGGCTACGGCAGCCGCTCGGAGGCCGTGCGCGACATCGTCCGGGACGCGCTCGCTCCGGCCCAGGCGGCGCAGGCGGGGTCGCCGGCCTGCTACGGTGCGCTCAGCTACGTCTACAGCCACTCCACGCGCGACCTGGCGCGCCGCCTGACCGACGAGGGGCACCGGCACGGCGTCTCCGTGGCCAGCATGCATGTCCATGTCACGCATGACGATTGCCTGGAGGTCGCGGTGCTGCGCGGATCGGCCGACGCCATGCGCGCTTATGCCGACAGCGTCACCACCCAGCGCGGCGTCCGCTACGGCCATCTGCACCTGATCCCGGAAGGCAGGGCTGAGGTTGGCGGACACGATCACGCGCACGATCCTCGTCATCGGGAGACCGTCCCGGACGCCGGCTGATGCTGCGCCGCAACAGGCCGGGCGATCGCGCGAACGTATGAAGTTTTCGTATTTTTCTCATACATGCGCCGTGTAAGCTGGGGGCTGTCGCCACGCCCGCCCCTCCCCGCCGATGCCGATCCTTCATCGCCGTTCCGCCCCTCGCCGTCGACAGGCGGGCGCGCGCGTCCCGCTCCGCGGCGGCGCGGCGGCCTGCCTCTTTCTGGCGGGCGGCACCGCCTGGGCGCAGCCCGCAGGGGGCGAGGCCGTGAGCCTGTCCGAGCTGGCGGTCTCGGCGCAGGCCCCGGTTGCCGAGACGCCCTCCGCCGGTGGTGGCGCCAGCGGCATCGGCGGCGCGCCGCCGACCGTCGATGCGGCGAGCGCCGGGACGGTCTCCGGTGCCGCGATCAACAGCCGCCCCGTCACCCGGCCCGGCGAGGTGCTGGAAGCGGTGCCCGGCCTCATCGTCACCCAGCATTCGGGGGAGGGAAAGGCCAACCAGTACTTCCTGCGCGGGTTCAATCTCGATCACGGCACCGACATCGCCATTTCGGTGGACGGCATGCCGGTCAACATGCGCACGCATGCCCATGGCCAGGGCTATGCCGACGCCAACTTCCTGATCCCCGAGCTCGTTGGCGCGGTGGAGTTCCACAAGGGCCCGTATTTCGTGCGCGACGGCGATTTCGCCTCCGCCGGCTCGGTGCGCATCGACTATCTCGACAAGACCGAGCGCAATCTCGCCCTGACCGGCTTCGGCAGCTTCGGCTACAAGCGCGCGCTCGCCATCGCCTCGGCTCCGCTGGGGGCCGGCACCCTGCTCGTGGCCGGCGAGGCGCAGACCTATGACGGCCCCTGGGACGTTCCCGACCGGCTGCGCAAGGTCAACGGCGTCGCCCGCTACAGCCAGGGCACGCAAACCGACGGCTTCGCCATCACCGGCATGGCCTATGCCGGCCGCTGGACCGCGACGAACCAGATCCCGGAGCGGGCCGTCTCCGAGGGCCTGATCGGCCGCTTCGGAACGCTCGACCCGACCGATGGCGGCGACACCAGCCGCCTTTCCCTCTCCGGCCGCTGGAGCGCATCGGACGCGGGCGGGATCACGCGGGCCTCGGCCTACGTCATCGGCTACCGGATGAGCCTCTTCAACGACTTCACCTACTTTCTGAACAATCCCGTCGACGGCGACCAATTCCATCAGGTCGACCAGCGCATCCTCGGCGGCGGCGAGGTCTCGCGCGTGTTCAAGGGAGACCTCCTCGGCCGGCCGATGGAGACCGAGATCGGCGTCCAGACGCGCACCGACTCGATCCGGGTCGGCCTCTTCAACACGGCGCGGCGCGGCTATCTCTCGACCGTTCTCGACGACCGGGTGCTGGAGGCGAGCGGCGCCTTCTATCTCGACAACCGCGTGCGCTGGACCGACTGGCTGCGCACGAGCATCGGCTTTCGCGTCGACACCTACTATGCCGACGTGGTCTCGGACACGGCGGCCAATTCCGGCAAGGCTCGCGACAGCATCGCCAACCCGAAGCTCGGCTTGGTGCTCGGGCCCTGGGCCGGCACCGAGCTGTTCGTGAATTACGGCGGCGGCTTCCACTCGAACGACGCGCGCGGCGTCACCGCCACCGTCGATCCGGCGAGCTCGCTGTTCAATCTCCAGCGTTCGCCTTTCCTGGTGCCGTCCGAGGGCTACGAGATCGGCATCCGCAACCGCTCGGTCGCGGGGCTGGAGACGGCGGTGGCCCTGTTCCGGCTCGATTTCGCCTCGGAAAACCTCTTCCAGGGCGATACCGGCACCACAGAGCCGAGCCGGCCGAGCCGGCGCTTCGGCGTCGAGTGGACCAACCGCTACGCGTTGGCGCCCTGGCTGAGGCTCGACGGCGACCTGACGCTCACCAATGCCCGCTTCTCGTCCTACGACCCCGCCGGCAACCGCATCCCGGAGGCGCCGACCTTGATCGCCGCGACCGGCATCACCTTCGGCGAGGGGCTCGGCTGGTTCGGCGCGCTGCGCCTGCGCTATTTCGGGCCCCGCCCGCTGATCGAGGACAACTCGGTGCGCTCGAAGGCGACGGCGCTCCTCAACGGCCGCGTCGGCTACGCTTTCGAGAACGGGTTCAGCCTGTCCCTCGACATCCTCAACCTGACGAACGCCAGGGCCGACCAGATCACCTACTTTTACGAGTCCCGCCTGCCCGGCGAGCCGGCCGAGGGCGTCGCCGACAAGCACTTCCACCCGGCCGAGCCCACCGCCGTCCGGCTGACGCTGGCCGGACGGTTCTGAGCGGCGCGGACGGTCTCCGCGCTTCCCCTTCAGATCAGGTGCATGGCCTTGGCGGCTTCGGTCAGCTCGCCCCGGAAGTCCGGGTGGGCGAGGCCGATGAGCGCCTGCGCCCGCTCGGTGGAGGAGCGGCCCTTCAGGTTCGCGGCGCCGTGCTCGGTGACGATCCAGTGCGTGTCGATGCGCGGGGTCGTCACCGGGCCGGACAGGCGCGGCACGATCCGCGAGACCTTTCCGTGCGCGGCCGTGGAGGTGGCCGCGATGATCGAGAGGCCGCCGCGCGAGGCATAGGCGCCGCGCACGAAGTCGAGCTGCCCGCCCGAGGCCGAGTACTGGTGGCCGAGCATGTGCTCGGAGTTGCAGGCCCCGGTCAGGTCGATCTCGATCGTGCCGTTGATCGATACCACGCGGTCGTTCCGCGAGATCGTGCGCGGGTCGTTGACGTAGTCGACCGGCCAGCTCTCCACCGCCGGGTTGTCGTCGAGGAAATCGTACATCGCCGTCTGCCCCATGGCGAAGGTGAAGACGCTCTTGCCCCGGTTGAGCGCCTTGGCCCGGTTGGTGACGTTGCCGGACCGGATCAGGTCGACCATGCCCGGACACATCACCTCGCTGTGGATGCCGAGGTCGCTGCGCCCGCGCAGCTCGCCGCAGACCAGGTTGGGCAGCGCGCCGACGCCCATCTGGAGGCAGGCCCCGTCCGGCACCATGCCGGCGATGGTCTTGGCGATGGTGCGGTCGGTGTCGGACCCCGAGCGGACCGGCAGTTCGAGGAGCGGCGCCTCGTGCTCGACGATTGCCGTCACCTCGGAGACGTGGAGCGCCGCGCCGGAGCCGAACACCCGCGGCATCCGCGGGTTGACCTCGACGATCAGCCGCTTGGCCGCCCGCGCCACGGCGGTCGAATAGTCGTTGCCGGTGCCGAAGCTCATGTAGCCGTGCCGGTCCATCGCCGAGACGGTGCAGACGAAGGTGTCCACCTGCGCCTCCTCGATCAGGAGGCGCGGCGACTGATGGAAGTTGTTCGGCACGTAGTTCAGGAACTTGGTGTTCCCGTCGGCGACCCCCTCCTTCACGCGGGCGCGGTCGATGCCGGTCATGAACATGCAATAGGGCCGGATCCGGTCGCGAAGGCCGTAGGCCAGCACCGTGTCGCCGGCGATCGAGGTCGCCTCGAAATAGTAGAGCCGCAGGTCGAGGGCGGGCTCGGCCTCGGCCCGTCCCGCCAGCGCCTTCAGCAGCGCCGGGGGCTCGGCCATCGCCATGCCCATGGCGACGCGGCTGCCGGAGGGAATGGCGGCCACCGCCGCCTCGGGGCTCGCCAGCTTGGCGCGGTAGAGTTCGCTCGGTGTCATGTCGGCCTCCCTCAGTAGCCCGCCGCCTCTTCGGGCGAATGGCCGCGCCTGTGCACGAGCATGGTCCGCTCGAAGCTCATCACCTCCTTGCCGTCCTGGTTGAGGCCGCGCGTCGCCACGGTGACGATCCCCTGCGTCGGGCGGCTCTTCGACTCGCGTTTGTGGAGCACGGTGCTCTCGGCATAGAGCGTGTCGCCGGCGAAGACCGGATGGGTCGCCTTCACCTTGTCCCAGCCGAGATTGGCCACGACCTTGGCCGAGACCGTGCGCACGCTCATGCCGGTGAGCAGCGCCAGGGTGAAGGTCGAGTCGACCAGCATCCGCTTCCACTCGGTCTTCTGCGCGTAGGCGGCGTCGAAATGGACCTGCTGGACGTTCAGCGTCAGCAGGGTGAACCAGGTGTTGTCGGTCTCGAGAACCGTGCGGCCGGGCCGGTGCTCGAACACGTCGCCGGGCTCGAAATCCTCGAAATAGAGGCCCGAGGTCTCCCGGTAGCGCCGCTCTCCGACGCTTTTGTAGGCGGGCAGAAGCGTGTCCATCTCAGTCTCCGTGGTTGGGGTTGCGGTTCGGGGTCAGGCGGCCGGGACGGGCTCGCCCGCGGCGGTCAGCAGGTGGCGGGCCTTGCGCGCCACCGCCTCGTCGATCATGTGCCCGTCGACGGTGCCGACGCCCTTGGCGTTCTCGGCGAGCACCCGCCTAGCCCAGGCGACCGCCGCGTCGTCCGGCGTGAGGGCGGCGTTGATCGGGCCGATCTGGGCCGGGTGGATCGCCGCCTTGGCGGTGAAGCCGAGCGCCGCCGCCGCCCGCGTCTCCCGCTCCAGGCCGTCCGCGTCGCGGATGTCGAAGAACGGCGTGTCGATGGGGGCGATGCCTGACAGGGCGGCGGCGGCCACGAGGCGCGACCGGGCGGCGAGCAGCGGCTCCCAGGCGGTCTGCGCCCCGAGATCGGCGGCCATGTCGGCGGCGCCGAACATCAGGCCGGCGAGCCGGGGCGTCGCGCGGGCGATCTCCTCCAGGGCGGCGAGCCCCCGCGCGCTCTCGATCAGGGCGACGAGGCGCGCCCGCTTGCCGCCGGCGCCGAGCAGCCGGTCGAGGATATGCAGATGGGCGGCGGCCTCGACCTTCGGCAGGACGACGACGTCCGGCTCCGCGGGGCCCGCCACGAGGGCGGCGAGATCGGCGAGGCCCGCCGGGGTCTCGACGGCGTTGACGCGCAGCGCCCGGACGGGGCCCCCTCTCGCGGCGGGCGTCGCCAGCCAGGAGAGGGCGTTGGCGCGCGCCGCGTCCTTGTCGCCGGGAGCGACCGCGTCCTCCAGGTCGACGATGACGGCATCGGCGCCGCCCTCGGCCGCCTTGGCGAAGCGCTCGGGCCGGGTGGCCGGCGTGAACAGCAGGCTGCGAAGGGGGCGTGCGGGCGCGTGAGGCATGGGCTCGTGAGGCATGGGTTCGTGGGACATCGGGTCCTCCGTTGCCCAGGAGGTATGGCCCGCTCGTCGATCCGCCCAATATCTCGCGGAGGTCCGTGCGATCGCTTTTGGAGATACCCCGTGGAACTGCGGCACCTGCGCTACTTCGTTGCCGTCGCGGAGGAGCGGAACTTCACCCGCGCCGCCACCCGCCTCGGCATCGGGCAGCCGCCCCTCAGCCAGCAGATCAAGGACCTCGAGGCGGAGGTCGAGGCGCGGCTGTTCCGGCGCCTGCCCACCGGGGCGGAACTGACGGAGGCCGGCGCGGCCTTCCTCGACGAGGCCCGCGCCGCCCTCGCGGCGGCCGAGCGCGCGGCGCTGGCCGCCCGCCGCGCGGCGGAAGGCCGGATCGGGCGCCTGCGCATCGGCTGCACCGGATCGGGCTTCTTCAACCCCCTCGTCACGGGGGCGCTGCGGGCCTTCGGCGCGGCCTACCCGGACGTGTCCGTCGTGCTGGAGGAGGGCAATACCGGGCTGCTGCTCGAACGCCTCTCAGCCGGTTTCCTCGACGCGGCCTTCCTGCGCCCGCACGAGGGCCTGCCGCCGGCCCTGCGCGCCCATGGCGGCGTGGACGAGCCGATGGAGGTCGCCCTGCCGGAGAGCCACCCCCTCGCCGGAGCGGATGCGGTGCGGCTCGCGGACCTTGCCGGCGCGCGCTTCGTGCTGTTCCCACGGCCCATGGGCGAGAGCCTGCACGACACGATCACGAATGCCTGCCGGGCGGCCGGCTTCGAGCCCCTGCGCGGGCAGGAGGCGCAGCAGTTCCCCTCGATCATCAATCTCGTGGCGAGCGGGCTCGGCGTCTCGCTGGTGCCCGCCTCCCTCGCGCAGGTCCGCGTGGCGGGGGTCCGCTTCCGGCCCATCGACGGCCCCGTCCCGCTCGCCCGGCTGCGGCTCGTCTCCAGCCGCGCCAGCCACGCTCAGACCCTGCGCAACTTCCTGGCCCTGGCCAACGGGGCGCCGGCGGCGTGACCGGGTGAAGGAAACCGGCCGCTCCCGAGGACGTTGGTCCCGCTCTCTCCATCGAAACGTTTCGAAGGAACGCAGGATGACGAAGATCGCGCTCTCGGCCGGCGCCCTGATGCTCGCGGCGACGCTGCCGGCCCTGGCCCAGGCCAATCCCCCCGCCGAGATCCGGCAGCCGGCTCCTCCGAGCGTCGCGGCGCCCGACGCCACGGGCTCCACCTTCGTGAAGCCGGGCGGGCTCGACAATGGCGGGCCGGGCTCGGTGGGCACGGTGGCCCGGAGCGGGCTCGGGGCCGACAGCACCTCGAACAACTCGGGCGCGGACGCCAATTCCGGCAAGCCGGAGCTGGCGGTTCCCAACGCGGGCGGCGGCGGCGGACGCTGAGCCGCCGCGACGGCGACAGACATCAGCCCCGCCGGGTCCGGCGGGGCTTTTTTATGAGAGCTGCGCTCGCTTCCCCCTGCGCCTGAACGATTCCTGTCGGGCGCCCTCAGCCTTCCTACAGCGACGCCCGGCCATTCTGTCTCTGCGGTTGGTGCCGGGCACCAGCCGCCTCATCCGAGACCGGGCGCCCGCCGGGCGCCGGCCTCCTCGCAAGGTCAGGGGATAGGCCATGAAGACTTTCGCCGTGCTTTCGGTCGCCGCCCTCATGGGCTTCAGCGCCCTCGCTCCCTCCGCCGCCGAGGCGCGCGGCGGCGGCGCGGTCGCCGCCGGCCTCATCGGCGGGCTCGCGGCCGGTGCCCTTCTGGGTGCCGCCGTCTCGGAGGCGCATGCCGCCCCGGCCTATGGCTACGGCGTGCCCGCCTACGGCTACGAGGAGGCGCCCGCCGTGGCCTACCGCCCGGCGCGCTACGGCTACGTCCATCGCTACGACGACGATGCGCCGGTCTATCGCCCGCGCCGGTTCGACGCCTATGACGCCGGCCCTGTCGGCTACGGCTACCGTCCCGTCGCCCATCGCTGGAACCGCGACTGCGACCGGCCCTACGGCTACGGCGGCTGGTAAGCCGTCACACCCGGCCGACATCCTCGATCTCGAAGGACAGGCGCGCGCGGAACACCACCTGGCGCGCCTCGTCCCGGACGACGGCGAGGTAATCCTGCCTCTCGTCGCCGGGGCCGAGATCCTGCGCGATCTTCGACATGATCCGCACGAGGCGCGTGCGGGCCGCCGCCGCGTCCGGCAGATCGAAGCCGACCGTGTCGCGAACGAAGTTCGCACCGTCGTGAAGGTCGATGAAGAACCGCGGCATCGCACTTTCTAGTTGTGGGACATTGTCCCACGAATAAGGCCACCTAAGCAGCGGACAGGAGCATGTCCAGAGGTCGGGCGGCGGGGCGGCGCGAATTTTCGACGAACCGTCCGCGTCGGGCCGGTTTTCCTGCCCTACGCCGCGCGGCGGCAGGCCGATAGTGCGCGAAAAGCAGTCTTCGTGCCGAACGCTCGTCCGCGATGATTGAGACCGTCGAGCGAGCATGTCCCGCGCTTCCGGCGGGCCCTTCGCGGCCCTCTGCGGACCGGCGCGCATTTGTGAATTGACGGTCGATGAACGCCTGTGGCGCGGGGCCTTGAGCGCGCCTAGATTGCCGCCGCCGTCTCCGCATCGTCGGAAGGGAGCTCGTCATGTCTCATCGTCTCGCCGTCTGCACCGCCCTCGCCCTCAGTCTCGCCCCCATCGGGCCGGCGGCCGCCCTTTCGGCCAAGGACTGCTCGGTCAAGTATCAGGCGGCCAAATCCGCCAACACCCTGAACGGCCAGAGCTGGAACGACTTCCGCAAGGCCCAGTGCAGCGATGCCGCCGCCGCGCCGGCCCCCGCGCCCGCCGCCGCCGCTCCCGCGCCGACGAAGACCGCCGCGCCGGCTCCCGCTCCCGCGGCGCCCGCTCCGACGGCGGCGGCCAAGCCCGCGCCCGCCCCTGCGCCGGCCGCCACCCCGGCCGCCGCCGGAGCGGCGGTGTTCCCGAAGGCGGTCGATCCGAAATACGCCAGCGAATCCGCCGGAAAGGGCCGCCAGAAGACCTGTCTCGACCAGTACAACGCCAACAAGGCCGCCGGCGCCACCGGCAACGGCGGCATGAACTGGATCCAGAAGGGCGGTGGCTACTACTCCGAGTGCAACAAGCGCCTCAAGGGCTGAGCCCCTCCGCGCCGTCCGCCTCCCTCCCGGTGGCGGACGGCACCTCCGTCACACCTGGCGGTGCAGCAGGCGGTGGATGAAGCCGAGCTTGGCGATGACCGCCGGGGCCAGCACGAAGGGGTAGAGGTCGCCCTGCCCCATCGCCCGCGAGGTGCTGTTCATGGCGAAGACGAAGGGCAGCCACGCGGCGATGATCTGCTCGATGCTCTCGGCGGCGTAGGGGTCGAAGTCGATCCGCGCCGAGAGGGAGCCCTCCGTATCGAGGCTCGGCTTCACCTCCATGCCGAAGGCGCTGGCCATCTCCAGCGTATCGACGATGTGGAGGTAATGCGCCCAGGTCTCGGCGAAGTCCTCCCAGGGGTGGGTGGTGGCGTAGGAGGAGACGAAGCGCTCCTGCCAGTCGGGCGGGACGCCTTCGTCGTAATGGCGCTTGAGGGCCGCCTCGTAATCCTCGCTGTCGTCGCCGAAGACCGCCCGGCAGGCGTCGAGCTTGCCCGCGTCGCGCACCAGCAGATCCCAGTAATGATGCCCGACCTCGTGTCGGAAATGGCCGATCAGCGTCCGGTAGGGCTCGCCCATGCCGCTCCGGCGCTTCTCGCGCTCGGCGTCGTCGGCCTCGACCAGCGCGATGGTGATGACGCCGTTCTCGTGGCCGGTCATCACCTTGTCGCCGTCCTGCGCCGGCGGGTCGGCGAGGAAGTTGAAGATCAGCCCGTGCTCCGGGTCCTCCATGCGGGTGGCGAGCGGCAGGTCGAAGCGCAGCAGCGCGTAGAAGAGCTGGTGCTTGGCGAGCTCCATCAGCCGCCAGCGTTCGAGGTTCTCGCCCTGGGTCAGGTCGGGGATGGTGCCGTTGTGCCGGCAGGCGCGGCAGAAGGCGTCGCCCGTTCCCGGCGGGACCAGCCAGTTGCAGCCGTCCTGCTGGGCGTTGACACAGAGGATGCGCGAGCGCCCCGGCCGGTCGCCGAGGGCCGTCCACTCGATGCCGCCCGCCGGCTCCAGGGCGGTGAGCGTGCCGGCCTCCGGCATGTAGGCGAGGCGGTGGCCGCAGCGCTCGCAGGAGCGGTTGTCGAAATAGACGATGTTGCCGCAGGACTGGCAGCTGAAGAGCTTCATGGGACGACGTTTCCTTCGGCGCCGCGACGGCGGGCCGCCATGCATCGGGCATGTTCCGACAGCGCAATCGCCGATGACGGCGCAGGTTCCGGGAAAAACGGACGCGCGGACGGGAAACGTCGCAGGGATCGGGTCGCCAAGGATCGGGACAAGGATCGGAAGGAGGCCAGCGGCTCCGGGCCGGGGAGCGGTCGTTCGCGAGCCGCTGGCCTCCGTCGAGAGCCTGGGGGCGGGGCCTTCGACGAACGTCACCGTAGCCTCTCCATGATTCCGGATTGTGTCCGGTTTCGACCTCGCAGCCCGCGCCCGCGAGGGAACGAAACGCCGGCTCGGCCGTATCCCTCGAAACGCGGGAACGGGTCCGTCCGTCGGGCTCCACACCCGCCCTCGGATACGCCGCCATGCCGATCGAAGAGCTCTCCTTTCCCCCGCCCGCCTCCCGGTCCTTCCTGGCCGCGATGCCCGACCTGCTGGACGCCGTGTCCGACGAGGCGGTCATCCGCGCGGATTGCCTGCCGCCGCCGCTGTTCTGCGGCCTGATGCGTCCGACGCCCGCCGAGCGCAGGCGCCACCGCGAGGCGGCGCGCCGTCTGCCGGAGGCAATCTCGGCCCATTGAGGGCGCGGAGGCGCGAGGAAACCCTGCGGTAACGCGCGGCGCGGCAAGCTGGCGCCCATCGATTCCCCGCGCCGGACACCCCGCCGATGATGACCAAGGATCAGCTCGCCCTCGAGCTGAAGCGCCTCGCCGCGACCCAGGTCGCCGACATCACCCGCGCGGTGAAGGAGGGGCAGAAATCCATCGCCCTCAACGAGGTGCGCGACCTCGCCCAGCGCCTCAACCGCCTCGCCGACGCCTTTGCCCCGCCGGTAGCCGCACCCCAGCGCACCGAGGCGGCCTGAGGCTCAGCCGAACAGGTCGATGACCGCGAACCCGCGCGGGCCGAGCCGCTCGGCCAGCACCCGCCGGTGGCAGAGCGCGGGATCGCGCTCGAAGCAGAGCAGGCAGGTCGGCGCCCGCGCGGCGAGCGCCGCGAGCGCGTCCAGGGCGAGCCCGCCATCGGCGGTGTCGAGCACCTCCTCGCAGTAGATCGCGCGCATCAGCCCGGCATCCTGCGCGCGGGCGGCCTGCCGCCCCGCCTTCGGCGTGCCGAGGGCACGCAGATGCGCATAGACGAGCCCCGCCTCCTCCACCCCGGCCTTCAGGGCGCTCTTCGAGAAGCCGCGCTTGCGCGAGTTCGCCACGGCGCGGACATCCGCCAGCACGCCGATTCCCGCGTCCGTCAGCGCGGCGACGAGACGCTCCTGGCCGAGCCCTTCGTAGCCGATGGTGAACAGGATGTTGCCCACGCGCATCTCCTCCAGAAAGGCCAAGTGTCCGAAGGCTTTGCCGGCATCCCCTCGCCTGCCGTCCTCGCGCCTATGTGTCGGCGCCGCAACGCCCTGCGGAATTCCGCCGCAATCACGGCAAAGCTCTGTTAACCGCTGCCGGAGCATCGATTAGCCAGATTGGTGGCGTACGGGAATGACGGACCTGGCATCGATGTCGCTGACGCGCACGTTCTCGCTGTCGATGCCCGGACGTTCGGGCGCCCTGGTCCGCGCCGCCTATCGGTCCGGCCGCCGGATCGCCGCCGCCGCCCTGCTCGCGAGCCTCGCGGCCTGCGCCTCCAACAACGATTTCTACCCCACCAAGGGCGACGTGAAGCCCCATCCGGGGGTCGCCAGGGCCAAGCGGCACCCGATCCAGGGCATCGACATCTCCCGCTACCAGGGGCCTGTCGACTGGGCCTCGGTGCGCGGCGCCGGCACGCAGTTCGCCTTCATCAAGGCGACGGAGGGCGGCGACCATCTCGACGAGCGCTTCCGCGAGAACTGGGAGGGCGCGGCCGCGGCCGGCGTGCCGCGCGGGGCCTATCATTTCGTGTTCTGGTGCCGCTCGGCGCGCGAGCAGATGGACTGGTTCAAGCGCAACGTGCCCGCCGATCCGAGCGCCCTGCCCCCGGTGCTCGACGTGGAGTGGAACGGTCATTCGGTGAAGTGCCCGCGCACCCTGCCGAAGGCCGAGGCGCTCGCCATGATCCGCACCATGCTCACCGAGATGGAGGCCTATACCGGCAAGCGGCCGATCATCTACACCGACATCACCTTCCACAAGGACGTGCTCGAGGGCGAACTGCCGGACTATCCGCACTGGGTCCGCTCCACCGCGGCCGAGCCGGAGCAGCGTTTCGCCAACCGGCAGTGGATGCTCTGGCAGTTCACCTCCACGGGCCGGGTGCCGGGGGTGCGCGGCGATGTCGACCGCAACGCCTTCTACGGCACGCCCTCCGAATGGGCCTCCTTCCTCGCCACCGATTGCGACCCGCGCGAGCACCCCGCCCTGTCGCAGCGGGGATTGTGCACGCAGAAATAGCGCGGCACCGACTCGATTTCGCGCAATTGGAATTATTTCCGGTTCTGTATGAAACCGGACAGACTTAAATCTTGTTGCTGGGATACGACCGCGCCGAAGCCGTTGGTGAAGCCTCCCTTTCCATGACGTCCCTCTCCGAGAGCCATATCGAGGGAAACCTTCTCCTGAAGGCTCTGAACGACGACGACCGCGCGCTCGTCGCCCCGCATCTCGAACGGGAGGTGTACAAGAAGGGCGAGACGCTGTTCGAGGCGGGCTCGGACGTGTCCTACATCTCCTTTCCCTGCGAGCAGACGGTGGTGACGCTGGTCATCGCCATGCGCGACGGCCGCACCGCCGAGACCGCCACCATCGGCCGGGAGGGCGCGGTGGGCGGCGTCGTGAGCGACGGGCGGCTCCCCGCCTCCACGCAGGCGCTGATCCAGATCGCCGGCCCCGTGCTGCGCATGGAGGCGCTGAAGCTTCAGGACTTGCAGCAGCGCTCGGTCTCGCTGCGCAACCT
This sequence comes from Methylobacterium endophyticum, assembly GCF_050591105.1. Lineage (NCBI taxonomy): Bacteria > Pseudomonadati > Pseudomonadota > Alphaproteobacteria > Hyphomicrobiales > Methylobacteriaceae > Methylobacterium > Methylobacterium endophyticum. Next base: position 4,083 of record NZ_JBNHES010000009.1, on the reverse strand, counting down.
GTTCACCCGCTATGCCGACTGTCTGCTCGCCCAGGTGCTCCAGGCCGGCGCCTGCAACGCCCTGCATCCCATCGAGCAGCGCTGCCTGCGCTGGCTGCTGACCCTTCAGGACCGGATCGGCTCCGATGCGCTGCCGGTCACGCACGAGCTGCTCGCCTCGATGCTCGGCGTGCAGCGCACCTATCTCACCCGCATCCTGCGCAGCCTCCAGGTGCAGGGCCTGATCAAGGTCGGGCGCGGGCGCATCACTATCCTCGATCCGGCGGGCGCCGAGCGCTCGGCCTGCGAGTGCCACGGCAGCGTCAAGCGCCATTTCGAGGTGGTGCTCGGTGCGGTCTACGGCGAGGCGGGACGCATCGTCGAGATCGACCCGCCGGCCGATCCGGGTCAGGCCCGGCGCCGCAAGGCGAGCTGAGGCCTCCTCGGTCGCAGGGGCGTCGCCGCGCGTTGGATTCGCGACGGCCGGCCTTACATCACGGATGATCGCGGGCGCCGCTCCCGTCGCGGGGAGCGTCTCCGATATTGCGATTGTACTGTGTTTGTTCTAGCAGGGTCCCGCGCCCGCGCGGGGCCTGTGCCTTGGCCGCCTCCCTGCATGACGTCGCGCCCGCCGGCCGAGAGACGGCTGCGGGCGGTCCGACCCGAGTGATCCGATCCAAGCGATCCGACCGGAGTGATCCGATCCATGGCCAAAGCCGCCGCCCCGAGCGCCGCCAGGCGCGATGCCCGCAAGGGGCCCGCCCCCGCGCGCGGCAAATCCGCCGCCGCCGCGCAGGCGCCGGACGGCGCGGAAGCGGAGCGCGACGCCAGGCTCGGAGCCCTCTTCGATCAGGCGCGGGTGATCGCGGTGCGTGGCGCGCGCGAGCACAACCTCAAGAACGTCGACCTCACCATTCCGCGCGACAAGCTGGTGGTGTTCACGGGGCTCTCGGGTTCGGGCAAGTCGTCGCTGGCCTTCGACACCATCTACGCGGAGGGCCAGCGCCGCTACGTCGAGTCGCTCTCGGCCTATGCCCGGCAGTTCCTGGAGATGATGTCGAAGCCCGATGTCGATCAGATCGACGGGCTCTCGCCGGCGATCTCCATCGAGCAGAAGACCACCTCGAAGAACCCGCGCTCCACCGTCGGCACCGTCACCGAGATCTACGACTACATGCGCCTGCTCTGGGCGCGGGTCGGCATCCCCTACTCGCCCGCCACCGGGCTGCCCATCGAGAGCCAGACGGTCAGCCAGATGGTCGACCGGGTGCTGGCGCTCCCCGAGAAGACCCGGCTCTACCTGCTCGCCCCCGTCGTGCGGGGCCGCAAGGGCGAGTACCGCAAGGAGATCGCCGAGTTCCAGAAGAAGGGCTTCCAGCGCCTGCGCATCGACGGCGAGTACTACCCCATCGACGATGTGCCCAAGCTCGACAAGAAGCTCAAGCACGACATCGACGTGGTGGTGGACCGCATCGTCGTGCGCGACGACATCGGCTCGCGGCTGGCGGAGTCCTTCGAGACGGCGCTGGAGCTCGCCGACGGCATCGCCGACATCGAATACGCCGATGCCCCCGAGGGCGAGACCCCACAAAAGATCACGTTCTCGTCGCGCTTCGCCTGCCCGGTCTCGGGCTTCACGATCCCCGAGATCGAGCCCAGACTCTTCTCGTTCAACAACCCCTTCGGGGCCTGCCCGACCTGCGGCGGCATCGGCCACGAGATGCGCATCGACCCCGAGCTGGTGATCTCCGATCCCGGCCTGAGCCTGCGGCGCGGGGCGGTGGCGCCCTGGGCGAAGTCGACCTCGCCCTATTACGGCCAGACCCTCGATGCCATCGCCGCCCATTACAACGTCAAGCCGACGACCCCCTGGCGGGAGCTGCCGGAGGCCGTGCGCCGCGCGGTGCTCCACGGCTCCGGGAGCGAGCGCATCCGTTTCGCCTACAATGACGGCTTGCGCGCCTACGAGGTCAACAAGCCCTTCGAGGGCGTGATCCCGAATCTCGAGCGCCGCTACAAGGAGACCGACAGCGACGCCTCGCGCGAGGATATCGGCCGCTTCATGAGCGAGACCCCTTGCGCGGCCTGCGGCGGCAAGCGGCTCAAGCCCGAGGCGCTCGCGGTGAAGGTCGCCATGCAGGACATCGGTGAGGTCACGCGGCTTTCGGTGAGCGAGGCGCATCGCTGGTTCGGCGAATTGCCCGAGAAGCTCACGGCGAAGCAGAACGAGATCGCGGTCCGCATCCTCAAGGAGATCCGCGACCGCCTGAGCTTCCTCGTCGATGTGGGGCTCGTCTATCTCACCCTGGCGCGCGGCTCCGGCTCGCTCTCGGGCGGCGAGAGCCAGCGCATCCGGCTCGCCTCGCAGATCGGCTCGGGGCTGACCGGCGTGCTCTACGTGCTCGACGAGCCCTCCATCGGCCTGCACCAGCGCGACAACGAGCGGCTGCTCGGCACGCTCAAGCGCCTGCGCGACCTCGGCAACTCGGTGATCGTGGTCGAGCACGACGAGGACGCGATCCTCCAGGCCGACTACGTGGTCGACGTGGGACCCGGCGCGGGGATCCACGGCGGCAGGATCGTGGCCCAGGGCACTCCCGAGCAGCTCCTGAAGGACCCCGCCTCGCTCACCGCCAAGTATCTCACCGGCGCGCTGTCGGTGCGGATGCCGAAGGCCCGGCGAAAGGCCCGCAAGGGCACGCTGACCCTCTCCGGTGCGCGCGGCCACAACCTGAAGGACGTCACCGTCGCGATTCCGCTCGGCACCTTCACCTGCGTCACCGGCGTCTCGGGCGGCGGCAAGTCGACCCTCGTCGTCGACACGCTCTACAAGGCGGTGGCCAAGAGCCTCAACGGCGCCCTGGAGCACCCCGCCCCCTACGAGCGTCTGGAGGGGCTGGAGAATCTCGACAAGGTCATCGACATCGACCAGTCGCCCATCGGGCGCACGCCGCGCTCGAACCCGGCAACCTATATCGGCGCCTTCACGCCGATCCGCGACTGGTTCGCGGGGCTGCCCGAGGCCAAGGCCCGCGGCTACCAGCCGGGCCGGTTCAGCTTCAACGTCAAGGGAGGCCGCTGCGAGGCCTGCTCGGGCGACGGCGTCATCAAGATCGAGATGCACTTCCTGCCGGACGTCTACGTCACCTGCGACGTCTGCAAGGGGCGGCGCTACGACCGCGAGACCCTCGAGGTGAAGTATCGGGCCAAGTCCATCGCCGATGTGCTCGACATGAGCGTCGAGGAGGCGGCCGAGCTGTTCAAGGCCGTGCCCGCGATCCGCGAGAAGATGGAGACCCTGAAGCGCGTCGGCCTCGACTACGTGCATGTCGGCCAGCAGGCGACGACCCTCTCGGGGGGCGAGGCGCAGCGGGTCAAGCTCTCCAAGGAGCTCTCGAAGCGCGCCACCGGGCGCACCCTCTACATCCTCGACGAGCCGACCACGGGCCTGCACTTCCACGACGTCGCCAAGCTGATGGAGGTGCTTCACGAACTCGTCGACCAAGGCAACACGGTCGTCGTGATCGAGCACAATCTCGAGGTCATCAAGACCGCCGACTGGGTGATCGACATGGGCCCCGAGGGGGGCGACGGCGGCGGCACGGTGGTGGCGCAGGGCACCCCGGAGGCCATCGCCGCCGCGCCGGAGAGCCATACCGGGCGCTTCCTGCGCGAGGTGCTGGCCCGGCGGCCGTCGACCCAGCCCGCGTCGGCGGCGGAGGAGGCCGGCAAGATTCGCCTACCGGACCGGCCGGGCGCCTCCGGAAAGCGTCGGGCGGCCGCGCGTTAGCCGGCGATTCGGGCGGTCGCGGTGCCCGATTCGAGGGTCGCTTGTGCCTGTCCGCGCGCCATCGGGGGCGCCTGAGGGGCCGCCCCGTCCCGGTCCGTAGTCGCGGCCGTTGCGTGATCGGCGGGTGGCGATTGCCGAAATCGCCCGACCGGGCGAATTGCCGCAAAGGATTGATGAAAAACCATTATTTTGTGATTAGGCGTGGAATAAGGACCCCGTTTTTGGGGTAATCGGCGTCCAAACGGGACCCCAGGACAAGTCATCCACACTGCCTTCCGGCTCGAACGGGAGGCTTGCGCGGGATGTTGGTCGTG